>CAYWOW010000107.1:3377-9655 GCA_964459005.1 uncultured Acetobacteraceae bacterium | reverse complement strand
CGGCCGAGCCGGCATCGGCGGCCTTGCGCGCCCAGGTCGCGGCGCGCTCGAAATCCGGGCGGGCCGGTTCGTTCTGGGTGAACAGCGCCGCCGCCGGCCGGCCGGCGGAAAGCTCCGAGGCGTGGCTGGCCGCGCCCGGCGCGGCGCTGCCCGGAAGGCCATGCACATACAGCGCCGCCAGCATCGACTGCGACTCGACATGGCCCGCCGCCGCCGCGCGCTCCAGCCAGCGCGCGCCCTCGACCGCGCTCGGCGGCACCCCGGCGCCCTCCAGATAGCAGCGCGCCACCTGGAATGCGGCCTCGGGCAGCCCGGCCTCGGCGGCGCGCGCCAACAGCGGGAAGGCTTCCGCGCGCTTGCCCTCCGCGATCAGGCGCCGCCCGCGCTTGAGCGCCCCGGACGCGGATTGCAGCCAACCGAACAGACCCGCCATCGCCATCAGGCTCCGCGCACGCGGCAACGCCCGGGATGGCGCCACCAGGGGTTCATGGCTCGCGCATGCCCTCGGAGCCCGCGGGGATGAGACGGGACATCAGGTAGCGCATGATGGTGCGCTTGCCCACCCGGATGTCCGCCTCGACCGGCATCCCGGGCACGACCCGCGCCCCCTCCGGCAGATCGTGCAGTTGCACCGCGTCGATCGACATCTTGGCGCGGAAGAACAGCAGCCCCATCGCCTTGCCCGTCCGCGTCTTGTCGTCCGGCGCCGACTGGGCCTGCGGGTCCTTGAAACTGTCCGGGCTGACCGAGCGCACTGTCCCGGTCGCCGTGCCATACAACTGATACGAAAATGTCGCGAACTTGATCGTCACCGGATCGCCCACCCGGACAAAACCCACGTCCTCTCCGCCCACCACCGCATCGATCTGCAACGGCGTGTCCAGCGGCACCAGCTCGATGAACGGATCGCCGGACTGCATCACCGTGCCCACGCTCACCGGCGCCACCCGCAGCACGATCGCGTCCCGCTCGGCGCGCAGCTGCACCAGGTTGCGCCGCAGGCTCGCCTTGTGCAGTTGCTCGTTGGCGTCATCCAGCTTGCGCCCCTGCTCGGTCAACTGCTGCGCCGTTTCCGCGGCGGTCTGCTGCAAATAGCCGTCGCGCTCGGCGATCTGCGCGTCCATGTCGCGTTGCGCCGCCTGCTGTTGCGAGCGCGCCTCCGCCAGTTGCGCCGCCATGTTCACCCGCGTGTCGGTGGCCTGCAAACGGTTCAGTTGGCTGCCCACGCGCAAACGCTCCAGCTCGAGCCGCTTGCTCTCCACTTCCCCCGCCAGTTGCAGCCGCGCGGTGAACGAGGCCACGTCCGAGGCCGCCTGCTCCATCTTCACCCGCAGCGAGTCGATCTTCTGCGCGTAATTCTCCAGCTTGAAGCTCTCCTCGGCGTGCCGCTGCGCGAACAGCATCGCCTGCAACTGGCCCGCCGGGCTGCCGTCCGACAGATACGTCCGGTTCTGCGTCTCCGCCGTCAGCCGGTTCACCTCCGCCTGCAGGCTCACCACCTGGTTCTCCAGCGACCCCGCGTCGGCCGCCGCGAAGGTCGGGTCCAGTTCCGCCAGCACGTCGCCGGCATGCACCAGCTGGCCTTCCGTGACGTTGATCGAGCGCACCAGCGACACTTCCAGCGGCTGCACGATCAGGTTGCCGGCGGTCGCCGTCACTTTGCCCGTCGTGCTCACCACCCGGTCGATCGGCACCAGCGCCATCACGCCCAGCAGGACCGTGAACAGCGCCACCACCACCCGGCCGGGATAGCGCGACGCCACCGGCACCGGGCTGGCGATCAGCGCCGCCGTCGGCGACTGGTACTCCAGCACGACCGGCGCCGTCCCCTCGCGCAGTCCCGCCAGCGCCCGCCCGCCCGCCTTCACCAGCGCCGGAGGCTTGCTCATGTCCGCCGCCTCCTCACTGCCCCGGGGCCAACACAGCAGCCGGCATCACCGGTCGCGAGGTGTCCATGTGGCGGATCTGTTGCAGCCAAAGCTGGCGATAGACCTGGCAGCGGTCCACCAGTTCGTGGTGCGGCCCCACGTCCATGACGCGGCCGCGGTCGAGCACGATGGTCTGGTCCATCTCGGTCAGCGACGACAGCCGGTGCGACACCACCACCATGGTCCGGCCCTGCGCGATGCGCGCGATGTTGGCGTTCACCAGCGCCTCGCTTTCCGGGTCCAGCGCCGAGGTCGCCTCGTCGAGAATGAGAATCCGCGGGTCGTGGATCAACGCCCGCGCAATCGCCAGGCGCTGCCGCTGGCCGCCGGAGACGTTCGGCGAGCCCTCCTCGATGAAGGTCTCGTAGCCGTTCGGCATGCGCTCGATGAACTCCTCGGCGCCGGCCAGTCGGCAGGCGCGCACGACGTCGGTGATCGTCAGGCCGGGACGGCCGGCGATGACGTTGTCCTTGACGGTGCCGCGGAACAGGAAGTTGTCCTGCAACACCACGCCGAAGCTGCGGCGCAGGTGAGTCAGGTTGATCGAGCGCAGATCGTTGCCGTCGATCTTGATGTAGCCTTCGTACTCGCGGTTGATGCCTTGCAGCAGCCGGGTGATGGTGGACTTGCCGGACCCGGAGCGCCCGACCAGCCCGACGGTGCTGCCGGCGGGGATCTTGAAGCTCATCTCGTCCAGCGCGCGCGTCTTGGTGCCCGGATAGCTGAAAGTGACCTTGTCGAAGCTGATCGCGCCGTCGAAGCGCGGCCGCAGTCCGATGCCCGGCTGGGCGTCCTCCTGCGCCTCGTTCATCACCGAGGCGGCCATGGTCACCGAGTTATGGATGTTCTGTATCTCCTCCATCATGCGCGCCACGCCGGCGATCGGTTGGGACAGCCGGCCGCTGAGCATCATGAAGGCCATCAGTGAGCCCGCCCCGGGGTTGTCGTTGATGGCGATGTAGACGCCGACCAGCATCACGCCGGTGTACATGAACATTTCCAGCGGATGGACCAGGGTCTGCGGCCAGTTGACCAGGTCGAGCAGCTCCAGCTTCCAACTGCCGACGGCGGCGGTGGTGCTGTCCCACGCTTCCTTGCGCTGCGGCTCCAGCCCGAGCGACTTGACCGTGCGGATGCCGCGCACGCTCTCGACCAGCACGGTGGACTTGGCCATTTCGGCCTCGGCGTAGCGCACGAAGACGCGACGGACGGGACGGACGAACGACAGGATGATCAGCCCCATGACGAAGGCGCAGATCAGCACGAGCCAGGTCAATGCCGGATTGAGGATGTACAGCACGGGCAGCAGCAACAGCAGCGTGACCACGTCGAGCAGAGTGGTCAGCACGCGACCCGTCAGGAAGTCACGCACTTTGCCGATATGGCCGAGCCGGTACATGATCGCGCCGGCCTGGTTCTTCTCGTAGAAGTCGATCGGCAGGCCGAGCAGGCGCTTGAACATCTCCAGGTTGACCCGGGACTCGACGCGCCGGCCGACCACCACCGTCAACTGCCGGCGGATGAAGCCGAAATAGGCCTCGAACAGCGTGACGGTGCCGATCACCGTCGCCACCATGGCCAGCGTGTTGTAGCTGCGGAAGGTGACCACCCGGTCGATCACCACCATGATGAGCAGCATCGAGACGATGGTCAGCAGGGTCATCATCAGCGAGGCGATGAAGATCTCCTTCATCAGCTTGCGGTCATGCCAGACCAGTCGGGCCAGCCAGATCAGGCTGAACGGCTCGCTGTCGTAGGCGCTGCCGCGGTCGGCGCGCATCAGGATGGTCTCGCCGTCCCAGCGCCCGGCCAGCGCCGCGGCATCGAGCGGAGTGGGGTCGGCGTCCACCTCCGAGCCCGGGTCGCGGGTCCACACCAGGTCGCGGGCGCGGTCGACACGGACCACCAGGACGGCGCCGCCATCCTTCAGCAGCAGCACGACGGGGCCGGACGACTGCGTGCCGAGCAGACTCTGCCAGCGCATCGAAACCCCGCGCGCCCACAGCCCGGCGCCGCGCAGCCAGTCCACCAGCGCGGCCGGCTCGGGAGACCGGCCGTCCGGGAAGCGCAGGTCGTCGCGGTCGAGTTCCACGCCATAGTGGCGGGCGGCCGCCACCACCGCGCGCACCCGCAACTCGGCGGCACTGATCCCCGCCGGCGGCGCGCCGGCGATCTCGATGCCGCCGGGGCCCGGTCCGGACCGCTGTAGCTGGCCGTCAGGAAGATCCAAAGTCGCCACCCGTCTTCGAGGACCGCCGGCCCGCCCGCGGAGAGGCGCGCGGCCGGGCTGTGCGAAACCAAGGCAGGTCCCCGGCCTGTTCCGCATGCCGGCCACCCGCCGACGGCCGGGCTTATACCATGCGGGTGAACGCGGCGAGAACAAAAACCACCCGCGCCTGCTCTCCGCGGGGTCCGGCGGGGCTTCCCGGCGGCGCCGATCGGCCGCAGGATGCCCGGTGCATCCCTAGGAGGACAGCATGGAACTGCCACAGGACAGCGTCGGCGCCTTCATGACCCGCACCATCCGGGGCGGCGGCGCCGGGCCGCTCGGCGGCCTGGACTGGGCGGCCAAGGACCTGTTCGACCTGGCCGGCGAGGTCACCGGCTATGGCAACCCGGACTGGGCGCGCACCCACGCGCCGGCCGCCGCCAGCGCGGTGGTGGTGGTGGCCCTGCTGCATGCCGGCGCCCGGCTGGTCGGCAAGACCAAGACGGTGGAGCTCGCCTTCGGCATGACCGGAGAGAACGTGTGGTACGGCACGCCGCGCAACCCGCGCGCGTCCGACCGTTTCCCGGGCGGCTCGAGCTGCGGCTCGGCGGCGGCGGTGGCGGCAGGGCTGGTGGACTTCGCGCTCGGCTCGGACACCGGCGGCTCCGTGCGCATTCCGGCCAGCTATTGCGGCCTGTTCGGCATCCGCCCCAGCCATGGCGCGATCAGCCTGGCCGGCGCCTGCGCGCTGGCGCCGAGTTTCGACACGCCGGGCTGGTTCGCCCGCGACGCCGCCCTGCTGGAGCGGGTCGGCACGGTGCTGCTGCCCGGCGGCGGCGGCCCGGCCCGGGGTCCGTTGCTGCGCGTCGAGGAGGCCTGGGCCAATGCCGAGCCGGCGGTGGCGGCGGCGCTGGCGCCGGCGCTGGCGGTGCTGGAGGAGGCGTTCGGCCCGGCCGTTGGGCTGGCGCTGGCGCCGGAGGGGCTGCGCGCGCTGCAGGATGCCTACCGCGCCCTGCAAAGCCAGGAAGTCTGGGCCTGCCTGGGCAACTGGGTGAGCGCCACCGAGCCGAAATTCGGCCCCGGCGTGGCGGAACGCTTCGCCGTCGCCCGCACCTTGCCGGAGGCGGACGCGGTGGCGGGCCAAGCCGTGCGGCGGCGCATGCAGGCGCGGCTGCGCCCGCTGCTGGCCGGCGGCGCGGTGCTGGTCTACCCCACCAGCCCCTGCCCGGCGCCGTTGCTCGCCGCCAGCCCGGCCGAGCAGCAGCGCGTGCGCGAGGCCACGCTGTGCGTCACCGCGATCGCCGGCCTGGCCGGCCTGCCCGAGGTGACGCTGCCCGCCGGCACGGTCGAGGGCGTGCCGGTCGGCCTGTCCCTGGTCGGCGGCGCCGGTGCCGACCGCGCGCTGCTGGGGCTTGCGAAACGGGCCGCCGGCGTGTTGGGTCTCGGCTGACGTTTTTGCCCCCGGGGTTCGCGCGATGGATATCCGTCCGGCCGTTCCGGCCGACCTGCCCGAGATCCAGGCGATCTACGCCCACCACGTGCTGCACGGCACCGGCTCCTTCGAGGAGGCGCCGCCCTCGGTGGAGGACATGGCGGCGCGGTTCGCGGCTGCCACCGGCCATGGCTGGTGCTGGCTGGTGGCGGCCGACGCGACCGGGGTGATCGGCTATGGCTATTACGCCCAGTACAAGAACCGCTCGGCCTACCGGTTCACCGCCGAGGACAGCGTCTATGTGCGTGAGGACGTGCGCGGCCAGGGCGTCGGCAAGGCCCTGGTGGCGGCGCTGATCGAGCAGGCCACCGCGCAGGGGTTCCGCCAGATGGTGGCGGTGATCGGGGACTCCGAGAACATCGGCTCGATCGGCCTGCACGCTTCCCTGGGCTTCGTGCGGGTCGGCCTGCTGCGGGCGGTCGGGCTGAAATTCGGCCGCTGGCTGGATTCGGTGACGATGCAGCGCTCGCTCGGGCCGGGCGACGGCGACGTGCCGGGACAGAACCCGCCGCTAGCCTGACCGGTAGCGACCCGCCAGGAAGGCATCTTCGGCGAGCGCCTGGCGTACCGCCGCCTCCCCTTCCGGTCCCGCGACCACGACGACGCGGGCAAAGAACGCCGCCGTGCCGCGGGCGCGGGCGAGGAACAG
>CAYWOW010000107.1:0-3277 GCA_964459005.1 uncultured Acetobacteraceae bacterium | reverse complement strand
CCACGACGACGCGGGCAAAGAACGCCGCCGTGCCGCGGGCGCGGGCGAGGAACAGGCGGTGCAACGCGTCGGCCACCGGGCCGCGCGGCGCGCAGCAGGCACAACCCACGGCGTGGCCGGGCAGGGCGGTGGAAAACCGCGCCACCGGCAGCCCGTCCGGCGCCGCCCCGTCGCCCTCGATCAGCAGCGCGTCGCCGTCGCCCGCCGCGCCGGCGGGGGCGAACACCACGGGGACGCGGGCGTCGATGAAGATCGGCATGGACGTCACATAAGGATATCTTTATAGGCGCACAAGTCATGGACATCCTGCTCACCGCCTTGCGCGCCTGCGCCGAGCCGACCCGCTTGCGCATCCTGGCGCTGGCGGCGCGCGGCAGCTTCTGCGTCATGGAGTTCACCGAAATCCTGGGCCAGTCGCAGCCCCGGCTGTCGCGCCACCTGCGCCTGCTCGGCGAGGCCGGGCTGCTGGAGCGCGAGCGCGAGGGGGCGAATGTCTGGTTCACCCTGCCGCCGCCGGAGACGCTGGGCGGGTCGCTGGCCCGATCCGTGCTGAAACGCCTGCCCGAGGACGACGCCACCCTGGTCACCGACCGCCGCCAGGCCGCCCAGGCGCTCGCCGAGCGGGCGCGCCAGGCGTCCGAAAGTTTTCGCCGCAAGGGCGCGGACTGGGACGAAATGCGGGCGCTGGACCTGCCGGCCGGCGCCGTCGAGGACGCGCTGCTTGGCCTGCTGCCGCCCGCCGGGCTGGGCCGGCTGCTGGACATCGGCACCGGCACCGGGCGGCTGCTGGAAGTGCTGGCCCCGAGGGTGAGCGCCGGCCTGGGCATCGATGCCAGCCGGGCCATGCTGGCGTTGGCACGCTCGCGGCTGGCGCGGCCCGGCCTGACCCATTGCGCGGTGCGCCGGGCCGACATGTACCGCCTGCCGCTGGCCGACGCCGGTTTCGATCTCGTGGTGCTGCAAATGGTGCTGCACTACGCCGAGGACCCCGCGGCGGCGCTGGCCGAGGCGGCGCGGGTGCTGCGGCCGGGCGGCCGGCTGCTGGTGGTGGACCTCGGCGCGCACGCCCGCACCGACCTGATGATCCGGCTGGCGCATCGCTGGCCCGGCTTCGACGATAAGCGCATGCGCGACCTGTTCGAGCATGCCGGCCTGGCGCCCGAGGCGGCGCTCGCCGTGCCCGGCGCGCTGGAGGTGCGGCTGTGGCCGGCCGTCCGCCTGCCCGCGCTGGCCGACCGCATGCCGGAGACCGTGCCATGAGCCGCCCTCACCTGCTGGATGCGCTCCGCCACCGCGTCCTGCTGGCCGACGGCGGCATCGGCAGCCGCGTGCAGGCGATGACGCTGGACATCGAGCGCGACTACTGGGGACGGGAGAACTGCACCGACGTGCTGGTGCTGTCGCGCCCCGACCTGGTGCGCGAGATCCACCGCAGCTACTTCGCCGCCGGCGCCGACATGGTGGAAACCAACACCTTCGGCGCCTCGCCGGTGACGCTGGGCGAATTCGATCTGGCCGACCGCGCCTTCGAGATCAACAAGGCGGCCGGCGAACTGGCGCGCGAGGCGGCGGAGCAGTTTTCCGACGGGCGGCACCGCTGGGTGCTCGGCAGCATCGGTCCGGGGACGAAACTGCCAAGCCTGGGCAACATCGCCTACGACCCGCTGGAGGCGGCGCTGGCCGAGCAGAGCCGCGGCCTGATCGCCGGCGGGGTGGACGCCATCCTGATCGAGACCTGCCAGGACCCGTTGCAGATCAAGGCGGCGGTCAACGGTGCCAAGCTGGCCCGCGCGGCCGCCGCCGCCGATACGCCGATCTTCGTGCAGGCGACGGTGGAAACCACCGGCACGCTGCTGGTCGGCCCCGACATCGCCGCCGTCGCCACCATCGTGCAGGCGCTGGACGTGCCGCTGATCGGGCTGAACTGCGCCACCGGCCCGCAGGAAATGGCCGAGCACCTGCGCTGGCTGGCGGCCAACTGGCCCGGTCTGCTCAGCGTGCTGCCCAACGCGGGGCTGCCCGAACTGGTTGACGGGCGCACGCATTATCCGCTGCAACCCGGCGAAATGGCGAGCTGGGTGGAACGCTTCGTCGCCGAGGACGGGGTCAACCTGATCGGCGGCTGCTGCGGCACCGACGTCGGCCACATCGCCGCCCTCGACGCCATGCTGCGCCGGCGCGGCGATCCGCGCCCGGCGCCGGTCGAGCGCCACGCTGTGTGGGTTCCGGCGGTGGCGAGCCTCTATCAGCAGGTGACGTTGCGCCAGGAAAACGCCTTCTTCGCCATCGGCGAGCGCTGCAACGCCAACGGCAGCAAAAAATGGCGCGAATTGCAGGAGAAGCACGACTGGGACGGCTGCGTGACGATGGGCCGCGAGCAGCTCGGCGAGGGCAGCCACAGCCTCGATGTCTGCACCGCCTTCGTCGGGCGCGACGAGCGCGGCGAGATGGACGAGGTGATCCGCCGCTTTACGGCCAGCGTGAACGTGCCGCTGGTGATCGACTCCACCGAGACCCCGGTGATCGAAAGCGCGCTGAAACTGCATGGCGGCAAGCCCATCATCAACTCGATCAATTTCGAGGACGGCGAGGGCGCCGCGCACGACCGCCTGGTGCTCGCCAAACGCTTCGGCGCCGCGGTGATCGCGCTGACCATCGATGAGGAAGGCATGGCCAAATCGCCGGAGCGCAAGCTGGCGGTGGCCGAACGTCTGGTCGATTTCGCCTGCACCCGGCACGGCTTGCAGCCATCCGACCTGCTGATCGACCCGCTGACCTTCACCATCGCCACCGGCAACGAGGATGACCGCAAACTCGCCCAGTGGACGCTGGAAGGCATAAAACTGATCCGCGAACGGTTCCCCGACATCCAGATCATTCTCGGACTCTCCAACGTCAGCTTCGGCCTGAACGCGGCGGCGCGCGCGGTGTTGAACAGCGTCTTTCTCGATCACGCGGTTCGCGCCGGCATGACCGGGGCGATCGTGCATGTCTCGAAAATCCGGCCGCTGCACGCCATCGCGCCCGAGGAAGCGCAGGTGGCGGAAGACCTGATCTTCGATGCCCGCCGCGACGGCTACGATCCGTTGCAGCGCCTGCTCCAGCTTTTCGCCGACCGCAAGGCGGTTGATGCCGTCCGCAAAAAGAAGGCGGAGACCATCGAGGAGCGGCTGCGCGACCGTATCGTCGAGGGCGACCGCAAGGGACTCGGTGAGGACCTTGACGAGGCGATGAAGACCTACAAGCCGCTCGACATCATCAACACCATTCTGCTCGA
>CAYWOW010000106.1:0-9708 GCA_964459005.1 uncultured Acetobacteraceae bacterium | reverse complement strand
GCGAAGGCGCGGGCCAGGGCGACGCGTTGTTGTTCGCCGCCGGAGAGTTGGCCCGGCAGGTGGGTGAGGCGGTGGCCCAGGCCGACGGCGCGCAGGCTGGCTTCGGCGCGGTCGGTGGCGGCGAGGTCGCCGGCCAGTTCCAATGGGATGGCGACGTTCTCGAGTGCGGTCATGGTGGGGATGAGGTGGAAGGCCTGGAACACGATGCCGATGGCGGCGCGGCGCAGGCGGGCCAGGTCGTCCTCGGTGAGGGTGGTGAGTTCGCGGCCGTCGATGCGCACGCTGCCGGAGGTGGCGCGTTCGAGGCCGGCGAGCACCATGAGCAGGCTGGTCTTGCCGGAGCCGGAGGGCCCGACGATGCCGACGACGGCGCCGGGGTCGATGTCGAGGTCGATGCCTTGCAGGATGTTGACCGGTCCGGCGCTGGATTGCAGGGTCAGGTGGAGGTCGCGCACCTGCACGATCGGGCTGGCGGCGCCGGCGTCGGACGCGGGGCGCGAAGGGGCAATGGCATCCATGACGGCAGGATATGGCCCTCGCCGGCGTTTCCTGGAAGCGGTGACAGGGCTGGGTTGCCTGGTTTTCACGCGGAAGGCGCGGGCGGCGGCGGTGCGGCTGCTGGTGCTGGGGGATTCGCTCGGGGCTGGCTATGGGCTGGCGCACGAGGACGCGTTCCAGACCCGGCTCGCCGAGGCGCTCGCGGCGGCCGGGCACGACGTGGCGATGGTGGACGGGGCGGTGTCGGGCGACACCACGGCGGGCGGGCTGGCCCGGCTGGACTGGGTGCTGGCGGCGGGGGTTGACGCGGCGCTGGTGGAGTTGGGCGGCAATGACGGGCTGCGCGGGCTGGACCCGGCGGCGACCGGGGCGAACCTGACGGCGATTCTGAACGGGTTGGCGGCCCGGCGGATACCGGTGTTGCTGTCCGGGATGTATGCGCCGCCCAATCTGGGCGCCGAATACGGGCGGGCGTTCCGGGCGGTGTTCGACCGATTGGGGATGCGTCCCGGGGTAATCTATGATTCGTTCTTCCTGGCGGGGGTGGCGGGCGACTCGGCGTTGAACCAGCCGGACGGCATCCATCCCAACCCGGAGGGAGTGCGGCGGATCGTGGCGCGCCTGCTTCCACTCGTGGTGCGGTTGCTGGCCGAAGTGCGTGCGTCCTGAGTGGGGTCGTGATGAGGCTGTTTGTCGGTCTGGATTTCCCGTGGGAGACCAAGCAGCTTCTTGCATCGCTGGCCGGCGGGATTCCCGGGGCGCGCTGGGTGCCGCCGGAAAACTATCACATGACCTTGCGTTTCATCGGCGAGATGCCGGCGCATCGGGCCGAGGAGATCGACCACGCGCTGGCGGGGCTGCGCGGGCGGGCCTTTCCGCTGGTGCTGACGGGGGTGGGCACGTTCGACAAGGGCGGGCAGGCCAACGCGCTGTGGATGGGGGTGGAGAAGAACCCGGCGCTGGAGGCGCTGCGCAGCAAGATCGAGACCGCGTTGCAGCGGGCGGGTTGCGAGCCGGAGCGCCGGCGTTTCACCCCGCATGTGACGCTGGCGCGGCTGCGCGGCCCGGCGAACGGCAAGCTGGCGAGCTTCGTGCAGAGCCGCAATCTGTTCCGATCCGGTCCGATGCCGGTGGAGCATTTCGTGCTGTTCAGCTCGTTGCTGGGCAAGGAGGCGTCGGTGTACACGCCCGAGGTGGAATATGCGCTCCAGTGAGTGTCCGGGCCTGGTGGTGCTGACCGGGGCCGGGATCAGCCGGGAATCCGGGCTGGCGACGTTCCGCGACGCCGGCGGCCTGTGGGAGGGGGAGCGCGTCGAGGATGTGGCGACGCCGGAGGGATTTCGGCGTGATCCGGCGCGGGTGCACGCCTTCTACAACGCGCGGCGGGCGCAGCTTGGCGCGGTCAAGCCGAATGCGGCGCATCGGGCGCTGGCCGGGCTGGAGCGGGCGTGGGGGGCGCGCGGCGGCGACTTTCTGCTGGTGACGCAGAACGTCGACGACCTGCACGAGCGCGCCGGCAGCCAGCGGTTGCTGCACATGCATGGCTCGTTGCGGCGGGCGCGCTGCCTGCGCTGCCACGGCGTGGCGGCGTGGTCCGGCGATCTGGGGACGGGTAGCGTCTGCCCGGCCTGCGGGAGAACGGGCGGGATGCGGCCGGACATCGTCTGGTTCGGCGAAGTGCCGATGGGCATGGGCGAGATCGGGACGGCGTTGGACGCGTGCGGGCTGTTCGTGTCGATCGGCACATCCGGGAGCGTCTGGCCGGCCGCGGGTTTCGTCGCCGAGGTGAGCGGACGGGCGCATACGGTGGAGTTGAACCTGGAGCCGTCGGCGGGGACGGCGCTGTTCGACGAGGCGCGGCATGGGCCGGCGAGCCGGCTGGTGCCCGAGTTCGTGGCGGGGCTGTTGGCGGAGGCGGGGTGAGTCCGCGGCGGCCCTTGACTCCCGCAAGATAGTATACAATAGGCGCCGGACAGGGCAGGGTTGGAGCTTTTCCCATGCAAGCCTTCCGGGTGGCGGCCACGCAGTTCAACACCAAAAACCTGGCGCTGGCCGATAACGTGCAGCGACATGTGGCGGTGATCGGCAGGGCGGTCGCGGCGGGCTGCTCGTTGGTCTGCTTTCCGGAACTGTCGATAACCGGCCACAACGGCAGCGACGATATCGTCCGCGACGCCCAGACCCTCGATGGCAATGCGGTCGAGACGATCGCCGCCAAGGCGCGCGCCGGCGAGATTTTCGTTTCGTTCGGCATGTGCGAGCTGTTCCGGGGCACCCATTACAACACCCAGGTCCTGGTCGGCCCGGAGGGCATCGTCGGGATTCAGCGGAAAGTTCACGCCTCGACCGATGAATTCTTTCATTTCCGGCAGGGCTATGAGTGGTTCGTCTATGACATCGGCATCGCCAAGGTCGGCACCGCCATTTGCCACGACAGCGATTTCTTCGAGAGCTGGCGCATCCTCGCGCTGATGGGCGCCGAAGTCGTGCTGCTGCCGCATGCGGTGCGCAAGATGAACACGCCCGACGGCGGCCTGTCCTTCGACGGCGAGGGCGTCGACATGCCGGCGGCGGCCGTCCTCGCGGCGCAGTGCCAGATGATCACGCCGCCCAATGCGAAATACCATGACATCCAGGCCCGGACGAACGGCGTGTTCGCCGTTTTTTCCGATCAGGTCGGCTTCGACGGCCGGAGCACCCACGTGGGCTCGGCCTATGTCATCGGTCCGGACGGCCTGTTCATCAGCACCGCCACGCCGTCGACCGAAGACGCGCTGATTGTCGCGGACCTCGATCCCGAGATTCTGGCGACCGTGCGCAAGGGTCCCTGGTATCTGCTCAGGACACGCCGGCCCGAGACCTATGGGCAGTTGACCGCGCAGCTCTGACCGCGTCAGGGCGTCCCGTTCCGCGGCGGTGAATCGCGAAGGCGCCGGCGCTCCTCGATGATGGCCTCGAAATCGAGGGCATCGTTCTGGAGCCGGATATGCTCATCGAGAGCGCGGTCCAGCTCGGTCAGCTTGCCGCGGCTGAAGGCGTTGAGCAGGGCGCGGTGCTCGGCGACGATGCCTTCCATCGGCTTGCTCAGGGTGGAAAGCCCGACGATGATCGTCAGCTGGCGCGCCAATGTTTCCCATACCGAGCACAGCACCTCGTTGTCGCTCAGCCGGCAGAGCTCGCGATGGAAGGCGGCGTCCGCACTGGCGATGCCGTAGGTGTCCTGGCGGGCGGCCATGCGTTCGAGCTCTTCGGTCTTGCGCTCCAGCGCGCCGAGCGCGGCTCCCTTGTTCCGGCCCAGCATGACCGCCCGCCGGGCGGCGGCTTTCTCCAGCGCGACCCGGACTTCGCTGAGCTGATCGAGACGCGCGCGGGTCACCGGGTTCAAGCGCACGCCCTTGTAGGGCGAGCTGACGACGAGACCCTGGCTTTCCAGCAGCCGCAGGGCCTCGCGGACCGGCACGCGGCTCATGCTCAGTTCCTGCGCGATCTCGGTCTCGACGATCCGGTCGCCGGGCAGGATGACGCCACGCGCGGCGCCGGCGACGATCGCGTCCACGACCTGGTCGACCAGGGTCCGCCGCCGCACCGGCTTTCGCGCCGCGCTGGCAGTGAGCCTTTGGCTGGCAGCCGGTTCGCCGTCGTTCACCCGTGTGTTCATGCTGTTTCCAGTCCGTCCGGCGCTTGCCGCTGGGTTGGTGCGGGCGGCGCTCATATCGGTTGACACGTGGTCGGCGGCGGGAGTTGTATACGATCCGTAGTCCGAGGGGAACCGGAAAGACCGACGCGGGAGGTGGAACGTGCCGTTTACGTCCGCACATGCCGTGGTTGCCCGGGGCCTCGATCCGGCGATCGACGACACGGTCCCCGAATGGGCGGCCATCACCGGGATCAACCATCGTGGCCATGCCGTCCCGCCTGCAGAACCCGACACGCCGCCGCGGAGTTCACGCCATGCTCACTGAACGCAATTCGTTGCTGAACGCCGCCGTCCGGCAGGTGAAGATCACCGCCATCAAGGCGGCGTCGCTGTTCGGTGAAAGTCCGAAAGGCGGCTGGTCGGCCGAGATCAGGCCGGAAGATTCGATCCATGCGATCATCGCCGTCCATACCGACGCCGGCATTACCGGCCATGGCAGCGTCTTCACCGATGGGCGCCTCGTGCAGGCCGGACTTCAGGTGCTCGAACCCCTGTTCCGGGGCGAGACGGCACTGGAACCGGAACGCGTGTCGGAAAAATTGCACCAGAACACGTTCTGGATGGGCCGCGGCGGCACGCTGACGCACACGATCAGCGGCATCGACATCGCGCTGTGGGACATCCTCGGCAAGGTCACCGGACAGCCCGTGGGCCGCCTGCTCGGCGGAACCTATCGCCGCCGCGCGCAGCCCTACTGCTCGCTCCTGATGGAGGAGCCGGCGCGCATGCGCGATGTTGTCGATGAATATCGGGAGAGAGGCTTTCGCGCCTTCAAGATCGGCTGGGGACCGTTCGGCCGCGTCGACGACACCAGGCTCGACGAGGCCATCGTTCGCGCGGCGCGCGAGGCCGCCGGCCCGACGGCCAGGCTGTTCGTCGATGCGGGCGCCAGCGACGCGCTGTGGCCGCAGGGGCTGAAATGGGCGATGCGGACGGCCGAGATGCTGAAGGATTACGACATCGGCTGGTTCGAGGAACCGCTGCGGCCGGATGCCATCGACGATTATTGCCACCTGCGGCGAGTGAGCCCGGTGCCGATCGCCGGCGGCGAAGTGCTGACGCGGCGCCAGAGTTTTCTGCCCTGGCTGCAACGCGGCGCCTTCGACATCGTCCAGCCCGATGTGACCAAGGTCGGCGGCCTCAGCGAACAGCGTCGGATCGCCCGGATGGCCGACGACTTCGGGGTGAAATATGTCGGTCACGGCTGGAACACCGCCGTGGGCGTCGCGGCGGACCTGCAAATGGCCGCCGCATCGCCCCATACCGACCTCGTCGAGTTCATTGGGGGAAGCGCCTATCTGGACGGCATCGTCACCGAGCCGTTCGCGCTGGACGATGAAGGCTATCTGACGATTCCGGACAAACCAGGACTCGGGGTGCGGCTCGATCGCGACAAGCTCGCTCGCTATACGCCGGACGCCGCGGCTTTGTTCCCGGCATGACCGGCACGACGTGACTGCCTGCCCCACGGGATGGATTGCCGATTCCGTCGGCGATCCGCGGTGGGGACAGACGAACGACAGGAACGATCAGCAGGAAGGGAAAGAATCATGACTGCGTGGACCCGCCGGAAGATGCTGATGGCCGGCACGGCCGGGGCGACCGCGGCGATGGCCGGGTTGCCCAGCAGGCTCGCGGCCCAGCCGGTTGCCATGGGCACGCCAAGGAAGGGCGGCACCGTCACCGTCTCGGTTACCCAGGCCCCGCCATCGATGGACGCCCAGGTGACCTCCGCCTCCACCGCGCGCGACGTCACCCTGCACCTTTATGAAACCCTTTATGCGCGCGACGAAAACGGCAGGCCGGTGCCCGACCTTGCCGAGGGCGTCGATATCTCCAAGGACGGCCTTACCTATGTCTTCAAGCTGCGGCCGGGGGTGAAGTTCCACAACGGCAAGATCATGGGTGGGCGCGACGTCGCGGCCTCGCTGGATCGGTTCAAGAAGTTCGGCGCGTCGGCCAATCTGCTCGACGCGATGGAGGCGGTCCAGGCCACCGGGCCACTCGAAGTGACCGTCAAGCTCAAGGCCCTGCAGTCCACCTTCCTCGACAACCTGTCCTCGCCGCGCTCGCCGATCGCGATCTATCCGGAGGAGGAGGCGGTCAAGCCGCTCAAGGAATTCAAGTTCATCGGCACCGGGCCGTTCAAGTTCGTCGAGTACATGCCGGACAGCCATGTCACGCTCGAGCGCTTCGACGATTACGTCCCGAACCCCAATTACAAGGGACGGGACGGATTTGCCGGACGCAAAGAGGTCCACATCGACAAGGCGATTTTCCGCTTCATGCCGGACGCCAGCTCGCAACTCGCGGGCCTGCGGACCGGCCAGATCCAGATCGTCGAGATCGTCGACGGGCCAAGTGCGAAGCAGCTCAGCAGCGATCCGCAGTTCAAGGTCTTCAAGGTCCTGCCGTTCTACCTTCAGGTCGCGAAATTCAACCACGCGCAACCGCCGTGCGACGACGTGAACTTCCGCCGCGCCGTCACGGCGGCGCTGAACATGGAAGAGATCATGGCGATCGCCTTCCCCGATGTCTATGACCTGAACGGCGGCTGGGTCTTCTCCACCTCCGCCTACTATACCAAGGCCGGCCTCGAACTCTACAACATCGCCGATCTCGACAAAGCCAAGCAGTTGCTGGCGAAATCGAGTTACAAGGGCGAGACGCTCACCTTCATCGTCGACAACAGCCGGACCGATATGGACACGGCCACCGACATCAAGGAACAGTTGAGCCGGATCGGCGTCAAGGTGGATGTCAAGGTCTCCGACTGGCCGACGGTTTCCCTGGTCGGCTACACCCCGAACGGCTGGCATTTCTGGACCCACGGCTTCGGCATCGAACCGTTCGAGGGGCCGGCGACGGTGATGAGCGTGTACGCGAACGGAATCTCCCAGCTGAAGGACGATCCGGTGATCGACGGGCTGTACAAGTCCTATACCGGAGAGATGGACATGGAGAAGCGCAAGGCCATCTTTGCGCAGTTCCAGGCCCACATGTACGAGAACGCCGTTTCCATGACGCTCGGCAACTACGGCATCTTCCAGGCCATCAACACCAAGCTGAAGAACCACGTGCCCTTCCGGATCACCCGGCTGTGGGACGTCTGGCTCGAGGGCTGACGCAGGCGCGGGGCGAAGCATCGGACGGAATTCGGGGGTCAGCCCATGCTTCGCTTCACCCTTCGACGCATCGTGATTTCGATCCCGGTGCTGCTGCTGGTTTCGTTGATGTCGTTCGCGATCATCTGGCTGGTGCCGGGGGACCCCGCCGCGGCGTTCCTCGACGCCAGTGCGACGCCGGCGCAACTGGCGCAGATCCGTCACCAGCTCGGGCTCGACCAGCCGTTCTACCTGCAAATGATCAGTTGGTACGGCCGCATCCTGCACGGCGATCTCGGCGAGTCGATCCTGCTGCACCGGAGCGTCGCCACCGCGATCATCGAGCGCGTGCCGGTGACGTTGTCGCTCGCCTCGCTGGCCCTGGTGTTCGCCGTGGTCATGGGAATTGTCGCCGGCATCCTGGCGGCCGTGCGCCACGGGGGCTGGGCGGACCAGTCGATCATGGGGCTGGCGCTGCTCGGCCTGTCGGTGCCGGACTTCTGGCTCGGCATGGTGCTGATCTTCGTCTTCGCGGTCGGCCTGGGCTGGTTCCCGGCGGGCGGATATGTCGAACCTTCCGTCAGCCTCACGGGCTGGGCGCATTGCATCGCGCTGCCGGCCTTCGCGCTGGCGGCCGCCCAACTCGGGTTCATCGCCAGGATGAGCCGGTCCGCCATGCTGGAGGTGCTGGGGCAGGACTTCATCCGCACCGCCGATGCCAAGGGCCTGCCCTGGAGCGTCGTCGTCATCCGCCACGGACTTCCCAACGCGCTGGTGCCGATTCTGACGGTGGCGGGAATCATCGCCGGTGGCCTGCTGGGCGGGGCATTGGTGATCGAACAGGTGTTCTCGCTGCCCGGCGTCGGGCGGCTGATCGTCGATGCCGTGCTGAGCCGCGACTTCCCGGTCATCCAGGGCAGCCTGCTGTTCGTCGCCCTGATCTACCTGGTGATCAACATCGTGGTAGACATGCTCTACGCCGTCGTCGATCCCAGGGTGCGCCTTGGATAGCGTGCTCCCTGACACGGGGCCGGAGCCGGGCTGGCTGCGCGCCACCCTGCGGCTGGTTGGTCCGGTCCTCGCACGGCTGGCCCGCAACCGCTCCTTCACCGTGGGCGCCGCACTGGTGCTGTTCGTGCTGTTCGTTGCGTGCTTCGCGGACGTGCTGGCGCCTTATGACCCGGTGCGCAGCAATTTCAGGTTGCGCTTCGCCCCACCCGGCGTCGGGCATTGGTTCGGCACCGACCATTTCGGACGCGACCTGCTGTCGCGCGTCATCTACGGCGGGCGGCTGTCGATGGAGATCGGCTTGCTGGTGGTGCTGGCGACCGGCGTCCTCGGCACCACCATCGGCGCGGTCGCGGGATTTTTCGACGCGCTGGACAACCTGCTGATGCGGCTGATGGATGCGCTGATGGCGTTTCCCACCATCCTGGTCGCCATCGTGGTGAGCGCCGTGCTCGGGGCTTCCGTGACCAACGTCATCATCGCGCTGGCCGTCGCGACCACGCCGCACACAGCGCGCATCGTGCGCAGCTCCGTGCTGGTAACCCGCGAGATGCAGTATGTGGAAGCGGCGCGCGCGCTGGGGGCGAGCGATCTGCGGCTGCTGTTCGGCCACGTGCTGGTCAACGCGCTCGCGCCGTTGATCGTGCGGCTGACCTACGTCTTTGCCATCGCGATCCTCGCCGAGGCGGTGCTGTCCTATGTCGGCGTGGGACCGCCGCCACCGGCGCCGACGTTCGGCAACATCATCGCGGGCGAACGGGATTTCATGACCACCGCACCCTGGGCGATGATCTTTCCGGGGCTCGCCATCGTGGTCGCGGTGCTCGGGCTGAACCTGCTGGGCGACGGACTGCGTGACGCGCTCGATCCGCGCATGAGGATGTAGCGCCGTGGCAGCGCTGCTCGAGGTCGAGAAACTGGCGGTGTGGCTGACCGGGGCGCGCGGCCGTCCGACCATACTGGAAGACGTATCCTTCAGCCTCGAATCCGGCGAGGTGCTCGGGGTGGTCGGCGAGTCCGGCAGCGGCAAGAGCGTGCTGGCGCTTTCCCTCATGGGCCTGCTGCCGTCGACACTTTCCATGTCCGCCGAGCGCATCCGTCTGCTCGGCCATGAGTTGGCCAACCAGCCCCGCGAGGCGTGGCGGGCGCATCGCGGCCGCGATATCGCGATGATCTTTCAGGAGCCGATGACATCGCTCAATCCGGTGATGCGGGTCGGCGCGCAGATCGCCGAGGTGCTGTGCTGGCGCCGCGGCATGAGCGGGGCCGCGGCGCACCGGCGCGCGATCGAGCTGCTGGAACAGGTGGAGATCCCATCGGCGGCGAGCCGCGCGGGCACCTATCCGCACGAACTTTCCGGCGGCATGCGCCAGCGCGTGATGATCGCGATCGCGCTGGCCG
>CAYWOW010000105.1:0-9720 GCA_964459005.1 uncultured Acetobacteraceae bacterium | reverse complement strand
CCGTCTCGGTCTGGTCGGGATTCGCATCCGCGATGGTCACTCCCGAGAACGGCGCGACGGTTGACCCGTCGCTCGTGCCCTGGATCGCACCGCCGCCACTGATCGTCGGGGCAACCACAAATCCGGTGTCGCTCAATTCGAACACCGAGCCATCGTTGCCCGCCCCGCCGCCGACCGTGCCAAAGAGGCCCCCGGCGGCGTCGGCGATCAGGCCAGCCGTCGGCAACCCGCCGGTCAGGCTGTTGAAGCTGATCAGGGTGGTCGGCGTACTAGCGTAACTGCCGCCCGTATTGGCGATCTCGAATACCGTGCCTTCGCCGCCCGCCCCACCCAGGTATGTCGTGCCGAAGAGGTCCCCGTCGGCGTCGACGAGCAGACCGGCAACGGGGTCTAATCCATCGGCAACGTCGAAACTGACCAGCGTGGTCGGCGTGCTGGCATAGCCGCCGGCGGTCTTGGCGATCTCGAACACGGTGCCATCGCCGTACGCCCCACCCTGGGATGTCGTGCCGAAGAGATCCCCGGCAGCGTCGGCGACCACACCGGCCAGCGGGGTTGCGCCGTCGGCGCCGTCGAAACTGGCCAGCAAGGTCGGCGTGCCGGCGTAGCCGTCGGCAATCCTGGCGATCTCGAACACGGCGCCAGCGTCGTTCGCCCCACCGCCCCATGCCGTGCCGAAGAGGTCCCCGGAGGGGTCGGCAATCAGGCTGCCCGAAGGGTTAAACCCGTTGCCGCCGTCGAAGCTGGCCACCGTGGTTGGCGTGCTGGCGTAGCCGCCGGCGGTCCAGGGGATCTCGAAGATCGAGCCGAAGTTGTCCACTCCGCCTTGCGCTGTCGCGCCGAACAGGTCCCCGTCGGCGTCGGCGATCAGACTGCCCCCGGTGGTGCCGGCGAAGCTGGTCAGCGTGATCGGCGTACTGGCGTAGCCGGCGTCGGTGTTGGGGATTTCGAACACCGTACCCACGCCGCTCGCCCCACCGTCCTGCGTCGTGCCGAAGAGATCCCCGGCGGCGTCGATGATCAGGCCACCGTAAGGATAGTCGCCGTCAGTGCCGTCGAAGTTGACCAGCGTGATCGGCGTGCTGGCGTAGCCGGTGGCGGTCTTGATGATTTCGAACACCGTGCCATCGCCGTTCGCCCCGCCCTCGGATGTCGTGCCGAAGAGATCCCCGGCGGCGTCGGCCACCAGACCGCCCTTCGTGGCGTACCCGTTGGCGCCGTCGAAACCGGCCACTGTGGTAAGAATCGGCATTTGCGTCTCCCGTCAGCGGTCGCAAGCACACAAAGTTCTTTCAGCGTCCCACCGCAGCTACACGCTGGCCTTGACGGTCATCGCCGTCCCCGGCGGCATTTTGCACTGAAACTAATCCGAGTTATCAAAGAATGAAAGCCAGGATCCGAGCGCGCAAGAGGCTTGCCGCTCGCTCCCGCTGTGGGCGGCACCGCGGCATGCCGCTGCCTCTGTCGGGGTCGCCGCGGGGCGAACCCGGGTTGAACCCCGACTTCAGGGCTCAACGACGTTCTGTTTGGCGGACCTATAGGAACGAACCCGGATGTCTCCCCATCGCATCGCCGTGATCGGCCTCGTGGACGAGGAGAACCTGGAATACCCGAAAATCCATGAACGTTTCGCCAAGTTGATCGATAATGGCGAGTCCCAACTGGACGCCTGGCCAATGGTCGTGGTTGCCGATGCGTATCTGACCGGCCGCACGCTGGCGGACAACATCGTCGTCTGATCGGCGTATCCTGTTGCGCGCGTTGCAGACGGACGCCCAGGTTCTCAGGAGCCCGCCGACCTCGTGCTGGCGCTGATCACCGGCGGTGGGATATAAGAGCAGCCTCGAGTTGATCCGATCCAGGTCCGTTGTCGTATTGAACTAATTCAGGTGGGTGGGTCCGATGTCGAAGGTGCAGATCACGCCGTCTACTGTGCAAGGGCCGGGTTTGTATATCGCCCAGTTCATCGGGACGACGCCGCCCTTCGACTCGCTGGACGGCATCGCAGGCTGGGCCTCCGGGCTTGGGTTTCGTGGCTTGCAGATCCCGACGACGAATCCGGCAATCTTCGATCTCGGGCGCGCCGCCGAAAGCGATGCGTATTGTGACGAGGTTCGCGGCGTTTTGGCTCGCCACGGCCTGCAACTGACCGAACTCAGCAGCGCCCGGCAGGGCCATCTGATGGCGGCCAACGCAGCCTATGATGATGTGGTGGACATCTTCGCCCCGGAGGCGTTGCGCGGCCATCCGGCGGCCCGCCGCGAATGGGCCAGCGCACAACTGTTGCTTGCGGCGCGTGCCACGAAGCGCCTGGGCCTGACACGGCATACGACGTTCAGTGGATCTCTGTTGTGGCCGTATTTCTACCCCTACCCGCCGACTCCCGCGGGCCTCGTCGAGGCCGGTTTCACCGAACTGGCGCGACGGTGGCGTCCGATCCTGGATGCCTTCGACGACGCCGGCGCGGACCTCTGCTTTGAGCTGCATCCCGGCGAGGATTTGCACGATGGCGTGACATTCGAGCGGCTGCTCGAGAAGGTGGACAACCACCCCCGACTCACCATTCTGTATGATCCCAGCCATTTCCTGCTACAGCACCTGGATTACCTCGGCTTCATCGACTGCTACCACACGCGGATTCGTGCCTTTCATGTGAAGGACGCGGAATTCATTCCGTCGGCGCGCAGCGGCGTCTATGGGGGCTACCAGTCCTGGATTGAACGCCCCGGCCGATTCCGTAGCCTCGGCGACGGCCAGGTGGATTTTCAGGGAATATTCTCGCGCCTCGCGCGTTACGGCTACGCCGGTTGGGCATGCCTTGAATGGGAATGCTGCCTGAAGAACCGCGATGATGGCGCGCGTGAAGGGGCAGCGTTCATTTCTCGCCATATCATCAAAGTGACCGACCGTGCCTTCGACGCCGGAATGGCGGCCGGTCCCGACGACCACCGCAACGCCCGACTCCTGGGTCTTACGGATGGCTGAGACCGCCGGCGGCGGCGATCCCGGCTTCGTTATCCGCGCGTTCCATCGTGCGGCTGCAACGGCTGGTCTTAACGGCCGTACCCCTTGAATCGACATGGAACACGGCCGGGCCGCGCCGACAACGGCGCGCGCCCGGCCGCCGGGGCAGCACGCCGGGTCAGTGGTGCTCGAACCCGTACACCTCCGGCAGAACAAAGATCGCGGCCAGCAACCCGATCAGCGGGAAGATGGCGACAAACAGCGTGGCGTTGGCCTGGCCGATCGCGGCGAACAGCGTCGGGAACAGAAAGATCGCCATGAACGCCGCCAGCTTGACGAACATGTAGGCGAAGCCGCTTGCCGTGCCCCGGTATTCCGGCTTCGCGACCATGGTCGCGATGGTCATGCAGTTCGAGCCGGCCCAATAGTGCCCCCAAAGCATGGCCGCCGCGGCGACGGGCAGGAAGTAGATGTGGCCGGTATAGAGTGCCCCGGCGGCGGCAAGAAGCGAAGCCAGCACAATGGCGAACCCGACGATGCTGATCCCGCGCTGGCCCAACCTGGGCGTGATCAACGGCCCCACCCAGCCGGAGATCCCCGCGATGCAGAAGAGCCCCATGGTGACCAGGTCGGTACCCAGGATGGACGATACGCCCACCATGACGAACAGCACCGGAATGTAGAAAGCGAAGGTCGAGAACTCACTGGCCTGGGCAACGCAGGCAATCCAACCGAAGATCGTGGCGCGCCAGCGGATTGGGTCCTTGCTGATGTCGGCCAGGAACGCCGTCGGACGCGGCTTCGTCACGGCAATGTCTTCATCCGGCAGCATGTCCAGGCTGTCATTGTACATCAGCAGCGACACCTGCTTGGCCTCGCGGATGCGGCCCTGGCGGATCAGCCACATCGCCGTCTCCGGCAGGTCGCTGCGCAAATACAGGATGATCGCGGCGGGAACCGCTCCCAGTCCCAGCGTCACGCGCCAGATCCACTCGTGCCCCATCCCGGCCATCAAGAACACCGCCACGGTCGCGAGCACCGCCACCTCACCCACCGCGAACATGAACAGCCAACGGTTGCCCATGACTTCGCGCTTGCCCTTTTCCATGAACTCCATGATGTAGGTGTAGCCGGTGGAGACGTCGCTCCCCAGCGGAACTCCCAGAATGAGACGGACGACGATCAGCCACGCGACGCTGGTCACGAAAGCCTGCGCCAGGGCCCCGACGATGAACATGATCATGGTTGCCAGGAACATCACCCGCCGGCCGACCTTGTCGGTCAGCCAGCCGCCCACCAGCGACCCGGCCAGCGCGCCGGCCTGGGTGGCTGCGGCCGCCAGGCCCAGCAAAAGCGGGTCGGGATGGAACTGGTCGCGGATGAATATGAGCACGAACGCGATGCCGTAAACGTCCCAGGACTCCACCACGATGGAGGCCATCATCAGCCAGCCGACACGGTCACCCTTGGGGCTGTAATTGCTCACCAGATGGCGGATGGCACCATCCATGGCTTCCTGTTGCGACATTGTTTGTGACACCGACGCCTCTCCCAATACTTGTTATCGCGGAGTCCCTGGATCTCCTTGCCGTGGAGATGCCGCGATCGCGCATTCCCGACGGCTGCACGAAATTCGTGTGTGCCTTGCGCCGGGTCGGTCGTGCTCGCAGCCCTACACCTCCGGCAGGATGAAGCCGACATTTCCCAGATGACCGGCTCGTCCGACCATCCGTCCGGCACGATAAGCACTTCTGCGGGGTTCTGCAACGATGCTAGCCCCAAAACGACACCGGTAGGCCCGCCAAATGGTCGGTGATTGCCGTCTTGCCGGGAGACCGACGCCGCGTGGCCAGCAGCTTGCCGACGCCGCCGCGCCGATCGCTGGCGGAAACGACACCGCATCAAAATACTTAAGTCGATCCGGAAGTATTCAGCCAACAGAAGTTGACAACCACCCGAGACCAAAGGGGCAGACTGACAACCGCGAAAAACATGCTGACCCGATCCAGGGCACGACGGCCGCCTGGTTGACCATTCGGCGTAATTTTTACGTCGTTGCCTGGCTCAGGAATCGATAGGCCTCGCGTGCCGCTTCGTCCGGAGTCGGCAGCCCCAGGCATTCCACCGAAAGGACGCCGCGGTACTCCGCCGTCCTCAAGGCGGCAATTGTCTCCGCGAAGTTGTAGTGCCCGCATCCCGGATAGCGGCGATTGCTGTCGGCGATATGAACGTGACCGATATGCCTGCCAGCCCGCACGATGTTGGCGCTGATTCGATCTTCCTCGATATTCATGTGGAAGGTGTCGATATGAAGCTTCAGTTGCTCGGCGCCGAGAAGGTCGATGAACCGCGTGCATTCGGCAATGGTATTGAGGACGTCGCTTTCGTAACGGTTGATCGCTTCCAGCACCACCGTCACGCCGCACTCCCTGGCCAGCGGCATGCAGGCAGCGAGCGAGTTGGTCAGGGCATCGTCGTAGGCGTCGCGGCTTTCGCTGTCCCTGGCCTCCCCCTTGAGCAGTCCGATGATGACGACGCTGTTCAGTTCGCCGGCCCACCGGATGAACTCCTGCAGCCGCGCCAATGCCCGACGCCGCACGCCCGGGTCACGGCTGGTCAGGGACAGTCCGTCGCGCAGGTAGGCGGGGCCGGTGCCGATTGACGACACCGACACTTTGTTGGCCGCGCAGGCCACTCGGATGTCGCGCAGGTCAAGCTCAGCGGGATCGGGAAAATGCAGTTCCACGGCATCGTAACCGATCTGCGCGGCCAGACGAAACTGGTCGGCAAAGCTGCCCCGCAGCACGATCGGTGCCTGCGCGGACGCTTCCGGCGCCATGGTGATCGCCAGTTTCATCACATTCTCCTTGTGAAGACCTGCCGCGATTGAGCCGGGATTCTCCCGACAAACGACCGATTGGACCGCCACGGAGGGAGCATATCCATCATTGGGGCCTTTTTGCAACGGCCGGATCGCCGGCGAAGTAGCCTCATTTCATCTTGCTCCGTCCTGAATCCGGGTTGCTGTTCCTCTCGGGATGATGGAGTGCGGCCCCATTTTGCATCGGCTTCAAACACTGGGGACGCCAAAGCTCCGATGCCAAGCCTCATGCATGGGAGACAAGTCACCAGCGCCGCTATCGTCTCCATGAAGCAGCCGACGATCAGCAGCAGCCCGTTGCAGATCAGCAGAAACAGGACCGACCACAGATGGTGGCGAGCATCGCCGGTGCCACGGTCTGCGGCACGCGGGAAATCGACATGCACCAACCCAAGGTGCCGGCGGCCGCACAAGCCGGGTCATGCCTTGCCCCAGGGCGATTCCGTTCCAACGCGGAGTGACGAATAGAGCGTGATCACCTGAATCGGAATCGACCGCGAATCCCGGTCAGTCGTCGCTTGACAGCAACCCTCACACCGACTTCTTCACGTTCCAGAACAGCGGGAATGGCGCGCGCACGATATCGCTGATGTTGGTGCGCCGCGCGATCGGCTGGAAGGTCTGGCCGAGCGGATAGTACGGCACGTCCTCCCACACCAGCAGCTGGATCTGCTCGGCGACCTTCTTCTGCGCCGCCAGATCCGGCGCGTCGAACCAGGCGCTGCGCAGGTCCTCCATCTTCTGGCTGGAATACCAGCCGAACCAGCCCTTGTCGCCCTGCCCGCCGATCGGCGCGTGAGCACCGGGGTCGGCGAGGTTGAGGCCCTCCCAGTTGGTGCAGAAGACGCTCCAGCCGCCCTTGTCGATGCTTTCGCGGTTGTTGCGCCGGTTGATCATGGTGCCCCAGTCCGTCGCCTGGAAATCGACGTTGATTCCGAGCTTCTGCAACAGGTCCGCCCCGACCTGGCCGTAGGCGTACAGGTTGGGGTAATCGGTGGCGGCGATGAACACCACGCGCTCGCCCTGGTACCCGCTCTCCGCCACCAGGCGCTTCGCCCTGGCGAGATCGCGCGGACCGGTCAGCACGTCGAGCCCCGCGGTGTTCGCCAGCGGCGAGCCCGGCGTGAACACACCGACGTCGACTTTGTACAGACCGGTCTCGTCGCCCATCGCCGCGTGCATGAAGTCGGACTGGTTGATCGCCGGCAGGATGGCGCGGCGCAACTTCACGTTGTCGAACGGCGGGTGCAGCATGTTGCAGCGCATCACCCCGAGGTTGCCGATGGTGTCCAGCAGATCGACCGACACCCCGGACGCCTTGCGCAGCAGAGGCAGCAGGTCGGGAGTGGGCGTCTGCCACCAGTCGGCCTCGCCGTTCTGCATCGCGGCCGCGCAGGTGGACGCGTCGGGAATCACCTTCCAGTCGATGCGATCGAAGTTCGCCGACTTGCCGCCGGCGACGAAGTCCGCCGGTTCCTGCCGCGGCACATAGGCCGCATTGCGGGCGAAGGCGGCGGAGGCGCCGGGCACCCACTCACCGCGCAGGAACCGATAGGGACCGGACCCGGTGTATTCGTCGATCTGTTTGTAGGGGTCCACCTTCGCCATGCGCTCGGGCATGATGAAACACACGTTCGCGGTCGGCTTGCCGAGGCCGGCCGCCAGCAGCGGGAACGGCCGCTTGAGCCGGAACTCGAAGCTGCGGTCGTCGATGGCGCGAATCTCGTTCAGCGACGCGTCCAGCCGCTGGCCGAAGCCGTCGCGCTTCATCCAGCGCGTGATCGATGCGATGCAGTCGGTCGGGCGCACCGGCGCGCCGTCATGGAAGCTGAGCCCCTCGCGCAGGCGCATCCGCCAGGTCAGGCCGTCGGCGCTCACGTCGTGGCCTTCCACCATCTGCGGGCGCGGCTGCATGGCCTCGTTCACGCCGTAGAGCGTGTCCCAGATCATGTAGCCGAAGTTGCGGGCGACCGTGGTGGTGGACCAGACCGGGTCGGGGTTCTGCAGGTTGCCCTCGGGGATGAAGCGCAGCGTGCGCGCCCCGGTCTGGGCGATCGCCGGGCGCGACAGGCCCAAAGGAGAGACTGCCGCGGCGGCGGCGGTGGCGAGAAGTTGGCGACGATGCATTTTTATTCCCCTTTCTACCGGCCGGACCTGGCTGCCAAACCTGCGGTGCCGGGATTATCCCTGCGAAGGCTCGCGCGTTTCGCGCCGGCGCACAACTCGTCTGATGCCGAAAGGGCTGCCCCCGAGCGGCGATGCCCGGGGCCTCCGGGGCCGCTCATCTGAGAATCGGTCCGGCGCGGCTGCGGTCGAAGGCATTTTCCCACTGCGCCACCACGATTGTTCCCAGGCTGTTGCCAATCACGTTGAGCAATGCGCGGGGCGGGTTGACGAACCGGTCGACGCCAAGGATCAGGACGATGCCGGCGACCGGGATCACATCCATGGCCGCCAAAGTTGCCGCCAGCGTGACGAAGCCGGCGCCGGCCACGCCGGCAGAACCTTTCGAGGTCAACATCAGCACGAGGAGGATGATGATCTGCTGCGAAATGCTGAGCTCCGTCCCAGTGGCCTGGGCGATAAACAAAGCCGCGAGCGAGAGGTAGATCGCCGTGCCGTCGGCATTGAAGGTAATTCCGGTCGGCATGACGAGCCCGACAACGGGGCGTTGGCAGCCGATCTCCTCGAGTTTCTGCATGACCTGGGGCAACACGGCTTCCGATGCCGAGGTGCTGAAGACAATCAGCAATTCCTCCTTCAGGTAAGCGAGCAGCCCGAACATCCGGATGCCGGCAATCCAGGCGACCAATCCCAGCACCACCAGCACGAATACGGCGCTCGTCGCGTAAACCGCGATGACGAACTGGCCGAGCGATACGACGCTGCCGATGCCATATCTGCCGATGGTAAAGGCCATGCCGCCGAATGCCGCGAGCGGCGCGAGATACATGACGACGCGCACCATGCCGAACAGGGCCTGCACCATTTCATCGAGGACATCGACCAGCTTTTGCGCACGACTCTTCATTTTCGCCAGAACAACGCCGAACAACACCCCGAAGAAGATGACCTGCAGCATGTCGTTGCGGGCAAAGGCGTCCGTGATGCTGGAGGGGATGATGCCCATGATGAAACCGCTCAAGGTCATCTGGGTCGCCGCATGCGCGTAGGTGGCGATGGATCCGGTGTCCAGCGTGTGCGGATCGATGTGCATCCCGGCGCCGGGGCGGAACACATCCGCCACCACGCCGCCCATGACCAGCGAGATGGTCGACAGCACCTCGAAATAAATGAGCGCCTTGATCCCGACGCGGCCGACCTCCTTCAGATCGCCCATCCGCGCTATGCCGACGACGACGGTAATGAAAATCACCGGGGCCAGCATCATGCGGATCATTTTGATGAACCCGGCCGCAAGAGGTTCGGTATCGGCCGCCGCATGCGGCCAGAGCAGGCCGACGGTGACCCCGAGGATCGCCCCGATCAGAACCTGCAGCCAAAGCGGTCCGAGCATTGTCCTCCGTCGGGCGGGCGGCACTATTGCGTCCGTTGTCATTCTTTTTTTCCTCTAGCTTCCACTGGCGGCTGGTGCTGGGCGGAGATTCAGTCGCTCAGGTCCTTCATTTCCTTGTACAACGTGAATCGGAGCGCCGATGGGACGCTGGCGCCAATGCAGGATACGGTTTTGATTCCGCGCCATAAATGAATGTTTTCGCCGGTCTCGGCCGGCGCCGACCGGGACCCCGCTCCGAACGAAATTAAGATAGAGATATCATAGTGTTGTGGCGCCTCAGACGGCGGGTCCCGGTCGGGCGTCGCTGTGCATTGGTGAGCCCGGTGGGACTCGAACCCACGGCCCCAAGATTAAAAGT
>CAYWOW010000104.1:2263-10070 GCA_964459005.1 uncultured Acetobacteraceae bacterium | reverse complement strand
GTAGCGGACGGCACGATCCATGGCCTCCCGCTGCGACATTGCCATCGACACGGACATTTCTCCCGACAGTTGTTTCCCGGGTTGTCCCGGATACCTGTGACGCAGTGTACCGCCGGCAGGATCGCGCTTCCCTGCCGCTTTCGCAACATCTGAGTCGGACCGGAACCACGACGCGCCGCCAGCGCCTGGGGGGCTTGACGGCATCGCCGCGATAGAGTATTTCGATTCTCCACGAAATATCGGAGGATTGCCGATGGACCCGGCACAGGCGATCGCGGCGCTCGGCGCTCTGGCCCACGAAACCAGGCTGGCGGTGTTCCGCCTGCTGGTTCAGCGCGGGCCGGAGGGGCTGCCGGCCGGCGCCATCGCCGAGGCGCTCGATCTGCCGCCCTCCTCGCTGACTTTTCACCTGCAACACCTGACACGCGCCGGCCTGCTGACCCAGCGCCGCCTCTCGCGCCAGCTTATCTATGCCACCGATTTCGCCGTCATGAACGCGTTGCTGGCCTACCTGACCGAGAACTGCTGCGGCCGCGGCGTGCCCGCCAGCGGAGTCTGCCGCCCATCCGCTACCGGGGAGAGCGTGTCGTGACCGTCACCATCTACCACAACCCGGCCTGCGGCACCTCGCGCAACGTGCTCGCCCTGATCCACAACAGCGGCGAGGCGCCGCGCGTGGTCGAATACCTGAAGACGCCGCCGGAACGGTCCGAACTGGTGGACCTGATCGGCCGCATGGGTATCCCGGTGCGCGGTCTGCTGCGCCGCAAGGGCACGCCGTATGACGCGCTCGGCCTCGATGCGCCGACCTGGACCGACGACCAGTTGATCGACCTGATGCTGGCGCAACCCATCCTCATCAACCGGCCAATCGTCGTCACCCCGCTCGGCGTGCGGTTATGCCGTCCGTCCGAGACGGTGCTCGACATTCTGCCCAACCACCAGCGCGGCGCCTTCGCCAAGGAGGACGGCGAGGCCGTCGTCGATGCCGCGGGCAACCGCATCGCCGGGCGCGCGCCATGAGTGTCGGTCAGGCCGCGCCGATCGGCGTGGTTGCGAGGCCGGCGGCGCTCGGCACGTTCGAACGCTATCTATCCGTTTGGGTGGCGCTGTGCATGGTTGCCGGCATCCTGCTCGGCCACGCGCTGCCCCGCGTCTTCGCCGTCATCGCTGCGGCCGAGATGGCGCATGTGAACCTGCCCGTCGCCGCGCTGATCTGGCTGATGATCGTGCCCATGCTGCTGAAGATCGACCTCGGTGCCCTGGGCGAAGTGCGGGCGCACTGGCGCGGCATCGCCGTGACCGTGGGGATCAACTGGCTGGTCAAGCCGTTTTCCATGGCGCTGCTGGGCTGGCTGTTCATCGGCCACCTGTTCACCCCGCTGCTGCCGGCCGGGCAGGGCGCCTCCTACATCGCCGGCCTCATTCTCCTCGCCGCCGCCCCCTGCACCGCCATGGTGTTCGTGTGGTCGAACCTGGTCGGCGGCGAGCCGCACTTCACCCTCAGCCAGGTGGCGCTGAACGACACCATCATGGTGTTCGCCTTCGCCCCGCTGGTCGCCCTGCTGCTCGGCGTGTCGTCGATTTCCGTGCCCTGGACGACGCTGTTGCTTTCGGTCGGGCTCTATATCGTCGTGCCGGTGGCGGTGGCGCAAGCCTGGCGGCGGGCGCTGCTGGCGGCGGGCGGGCAGGAAGCGCTGCGCCGCACGCTGGCTGCCTCGCACCCGGTATCCCTGGTCGCATTGCTGGCCACCCTGGTGCTGCTGTTCGGCTTTCAGGGCGAGCGCATCCTGGCGCAGCCGATGGTCATCGTGTTGCTGGCGGTACCGATCGTCATCCAGGTCTATTTCAACGCCGGTCTGGCGTACTGGCTGAGCCGCCGCTTCGGGGTCGCTTGGTGCGTCGCCGCGCCGGCCGCCCTGATCGGCGCCTCGAATTTCTTCGAACTCGCCGTCGCCGCCGCCATCAGCCTGTTCGGCCTCAACTCGGGCGCGGCGCTGGCCACCGTGGTCGGCGTGCTGGTGGAGGTGCCGGTGATGCTCTCGGTGGTCCGCCTCGCCACCGCGACACAGAACTGGTACGAAACCCCGCATCGGGCGGGACAGGAGTGAAAACCATGGACGAAACCACGATCAAGGAACTGGTGCGCGCCCGTTACGGCGGCATCGCCGCCGCCGGCAAGGGAAGCTGCTGCGGCCCCGCCGCCTGCTGCGACAGTGGCGGCCCCGGCGACGTCACCAGCATGGGCTACAGCGAGGCCGACGCGCAGGCCGCCCCGGAGAGCGCCGATCTGAGCCTGGGCTGCGGCAACCCGCAGGCCATCGCCGCCATGCGCCCGGGCGAGACCGTGCTCGACCTGGGCAGCGGCGCCGGCTTCGACTGCTTCCTCGCCGCCCGCCAGGTTGGCCCCACCGGGCACGTGATCGGCGTCGACATGACGCACGAGATGCTGGCCCGCGCCCGCGCCAATGCCGCGCGCCTCGGCGCCGCCAACGTCGAATTCCGCCTCGGCGAGATCGAGCACCTGCCGGTCGCCGACGCCACCGCCGACGTCATCATCTCCAACTGCGTGATCAATCTGGCGCCCGACAAGGCGCAGGTGTTCCGCGAAGCTTTTCGGGCGCTGAGGCCGGGCGGCCGGCTGGCCGTCTCCGACGTGCTCAACACCGCGGAACTGCCGCCCGCATTGCAGGCCGACCCCGATCTGATGTGCAAATGCGCGCTTGGCGCGGCGCCCGCGGCGCGCATCGAAGCCTGGCTCGCGGCGGCCGGCTTCGTCGATATCCGGATCACGGAAAAGCCCGAGAGCCGCGCGATGATCGCCGCCTGGGCGCCCGGCACCCATGTCGAGGACTACGTGGTGTCGGGCATCGTGGAGGCGCGCAAGCCGGCGTGAGGCGGATCGATCCATCGGGCCGGCTCAGCGCCTCGTGGGGCGCGCTGCTGTCGCTGCTCATCCCCGGGCTCGGCCAGGTCTATGCCCGGCGCTGGCGCCCGGCGGTCCTCTACGCCGCCGCCTCGATCGCCCTTTCCGTCGCCGTCGTGGTCCAGCAGCAGGCCGGCGACCCCGCGACACTCACGCCGGCGGCGCTGGCGCTGTTCCTGGCGCTCGCGCTCGCCACGCTGGGGCTGAACCTGACCGCCGCGGGGCACGCCTATGTCGCCGTCCGCCGCGGCCGCGCCGCCGCGCCGCCGGGCCTGTGGCGCTCCACCTGGACCTGGGGCGTGGTGCTGGTGGGCATCACCGCGGGCTTCGAGTTGCTGCCCGGCGACCTCGACTGGAACGCCTTCAGCGTGCCGTCGGAATCCATGCTGCCCACCCTTGAGGTCGGCGACCGCTTCGTCACCGTCGATACCCCCCAGGCCCTCGCGGCGCTGGCCCCGGGCGACGTCATCGTCTTCCTGCTGCCGCGCGACCGCACCACGGACTATGTCAAGCGCCTGGTCGCCCTGCCCGGACAGACCGTCGAAATGCGCGATGGCCAGCTGTGGATCGACGGCCACGCGGTGGCGCGCGAGGACCTCGGCCCGGCCGGCCGGGACGCACGGCGCTGGCGCCTGACCCTGCCGAACGGACGCAGCTACGTGGTGCGGAAAACGGACGCCGGCGGCATGCTGGACAACACCCCGCCCACCACCCTGGGCCCCGACCAACTGTTCGTCATGGGCGACAACCTCGACAACAGCCTGGACAGCCGGGTGCCCTCGGCGGTCGGCCCGGTGCCGCGCGACCTGGTGGTGGGCCGCGCCGCGGTGATCTTCTGGAGCCACGACGCCAGCCGCATCGGCACCGCGGTGCGATAGGGCAAGGATAAGGTCTGTTACCGGCGACAGGACGCAGCTAAGCCATGGCGGACTGGACAGGGAGGTTGTCCCATGAACGCCGAAGACGCCATCTATCCAAGCCTGCGCGGACGGGCCGTGTTCATCACGGGGGGAGCGAGCGGCATCGGCGAGGCGATCGTCGCGCACCTCGCCGCCCAGGGCGCCCGCGTCGCCTTCGTGGATATTCAGGACGAGCCGGCCCGGGCGCTGTGCGCGCGCCTCGAAGCGGCCGGGCAGCCCGTGCCGCACTATGTCCATTGCGACCTGCGCGACATCCCCGCGTTGCAGGCCGCGATCGCCGGGGCGGCCCGCGCCGTCGCGCCGTTTTCCGTGCTGGTCAACAACGCCGCCCATGCCCGGCATCAGGCCTGGCAGGACGCGACGGTGGAATTCTGGAACGACCAGCTGGCCGTGAACCTGCGGCACCACTTCTTCGCCATCCAGGCGATCGCGCCGATGATGCGGGCCCAGGGCGGCGGCTCGATCGTGAATTTCGGCTCGGCTTCCTGGCACAAGATGCGGGGCGGCATGCCGGGGTACACCACCAGCAAGGGCGCCATCGAGGGCTTGACGCGGTGCTTCGCCCGTGAACTCGGAGGCGACAACATCCGGGTCAACTGCGTCATCCCGGGCCAGGTCATAACCGAGCGGCAGCTGGTGCGGCACACGCCGGAGTACCTGGCCGCCCGGCTGAAGGAGCAGTGCCTGAACCAGCAACTGCATGCGCCCGACATCGCCCGCATGGTGCTGTGGCTGGCGGCCGACGATTCGCGGATGTGCTCGGCGCAGAACTGGATCGTCGACGGCGGCTCGTTCTGAAGCGGCTTAGAGCGTGATCGTTTGAGGCGGAATCGTCGGAAAGCGTGAATCACGCTCTCAAACAAAGAGTTAGAGCATGATCGCTTCGCCTATCAGAAGCGATCATGCTCTAGGGAATCAGGTTCCCGGTCGTCGCGTCGAACAGACAGATCTTGCGGGTGTCCACGGCAAAGCGCCACGGTCCCCCGACAGCGGGTCTTACATCGGGGGAGATGCGCCCGAGCACCCGCTCGCCGCCCAGACGCAACAGCACGATCGTCTCGGCCCCGGTCGGCTCGATCATCTCCACCGGCGCCTGCAGCACCAGCGAGTCGCGCGGGTCGTCGCCGAAACGGCGGTTCTCCTCGGCGATGCATTCGGGCCGGATGCCCAGCACCACCTCCTCGCCGGGGCGCGCGCCCGCCGGCGGATGCGGCAGCGCCAGCCCCACCGCATCGGGCCGCCCCTCGCCGATCACCGCATGCAGCAGGCCATCCACGGTCTGCAGCCGCGCCGGCATCGTGTTCATCGGCGGCGAGCCCATGAAGCGGGCGACGAACAAATTGGCCGGCCGGCTGTAAACCGTGTCGGGGTCGGCGAATTGCTGCACCGCGCCGAGATGCATGACGGCGATGCGGCTCGCCATGGTCATGGCCTCGATCTGGTCATGGGTGACATAGACGATGGTCGAGCGGATGCGCTGGTGAAGCTGCTTGATCTCCATGCGCATCTCGACGCGCAGCTTGGCGTCGAGGTTCGACAACGGCTCGTCGAACAGGAACAGCAGCGGGTCGCGCACCAGCGCGCGCCCCATCGCCACGCGCTGGCGCTGTCCGCCGGAGAGCTGCGACGGCCGGCGGTTCAACAGCGGCTCAATCTGCAGCAGCCTGGACACGCGCGCCAGCGCCTCCTCCTGCGCGTGGCGCGGCACCCGCCGGCACTCCATGCCGAAGGTGATGTTCTGCCGCACCGTCATCGACGGATAGAGCGCGTAGGACTGGAACACCATGGCGATGTCGCGGTCCTTCGGCGCCACCTCGTTCACCACCCGCCCGCCGATCTCGATGGTGCCGCTGCTCGGCCGCTCCAACCCGGCGATGATGTTCAGCAGCGTCGACTTGCCGCAACCCGACGGGCCCACCAGCACGGTGAACTCGCCGCTCTCGATGTCCAGGTCGATGCCTTGCAGCACTTCGACCGGCCCGAACCGCTTGTGCAGGCCACGGATGGAAAGCGCGGCCATGGTCAGGTGAGCCTTCGGTTGGGTTGTTTCATGGCGGCACTCCCTACTTGACCGCGCCGGCGGTAAGGCCGCGCACGAACCAGCGGCCGCCGAGCAGGTAGACCAGCAACGTCGGTGCCGCCGCGATCAGCACGGCGGCGCTTTGGACGCCGTATTGCGGCACGTTCGCCACGTTGGCGGTCAGCGAGATCAGGGCCGCCGTGACCGGTTGCTGGGTGCCGTTGGTGAACGTGACGCCGTAAAGAAACTCGTTGTAGATGCCGGTGAATTGCCAGATGACCGTGACGATCAGGATCGGCGGCGAGAGCGGCAGGACGATGCGCCAGAACGTCCGGAAGAAGCCGGCGCCGTCGATGCGCGCGGCCTTGATCAGGTCCTGCGGGATGGCGACGTAGTAGTTGCGGCAGAACAGCGTGGTGAAGCTCATGCCCTGCACGATGTGGATCATCACCAGCCCGGTGAGGGTATTGGTCAGTCCGACGTCGCGCAGCACGATCGCCCAGGGCAGCAGCTTCATCTGTTCGGGCAGGAACACGCCCAGCGTCACCAGGCCGAAGATCCAGGCGTCGCCGCGGAAGCGCCAGAGCGAAATGGCGTAGCCGGCCACCGCGCCGAGCAGTGTGGAGATCACCGTGCCGGGCAAGGTGATGATCAGCGAGTTCACCAGGTAGGGCCGGATGCCGGTGCAGACCTCGGCAATGCAGTAATGGCTCCAGGCCTCGGGGAAATTTTCCAGCGCGAGCGCGCGGGGCCAGCCGATGGTCGAGGTCTGGATGATATCCTGGACGCTGCGCATCGAGTTCAGCACCACGACGGCCAGCGGCACCAGGTAGAGGGCGGCGAACATCACCAGCACCAGGGCGATCAGCCGCCGTCCCCAGGATGGACGGATGTCACGCACGGGCGGCCCGCCGTTTCTGCACGCGCTTCCACACCGCGTACGGCGCCAGCACCGCCAGCAGGGTCAGCAGCATCAGCACCGCCGCCGCGGTGCCGCGGCCGAGCAGCCCGCGCTGGAACATGAAGTCGTAGACGACCAGCGTGGGCAACTGGGTGGAAATTCCGGGCCCGCCGTCGGTGAGCGCACGCACCAGATCGAAGGCCTTGATGGCGAACTGCAGCAGGATCACCAGCACGGCGATGACGATCGGCCACAGCGTCGGCAGGATGACGCGCAGGTAGGTGCGCCATGGACCCGCGCCGTCGATCTGCGCGGCCTTGATGAGGTCGGGCTCGACCGAGCGCAGCCCGGCCGTGAACAGCGCCATGGCGAAGCCGGAGGCCTGCCACACCGCGGCGATGACGATGGTGTAGATCGCCATGTCCGGCCGCACCAGCCAGTCGAAGCGAAAGCCGCTCCAGCCCAGGCCCTGCACCAGTTTCTGCACGCCGATGCCGGGGTTCAGCAGCCAGCTCCACACGGTTCCGGTGACCACGAACGACACCGCCATCGGGTAGAGAAAGATGGTGCGCAGCACGTTCTCGCCGCGGATGCGCTGGTCGAGCAGCACCGCCAGCAGCAGGCCGACCGCGATCGCCAGCAGCACGAAGCCGGCGCCGAATATCAGCAGGTTGTGGAAGGCGATGTGCCAGTTCCGGGAGGCCAGCATAGCCTGGTAGTTGCGCAGCCCGACCCAGCCGGTGGCCGGCATCAGGGTGGAGGGCGTGAACGAGACCACGGTGGTCCACAGCGTGAACACCACCACCTGACCGGCGCACAGCAGCAAGGGAACCCAGATCACCACCAATTCGGGCAAACGCCCCACCACGCGCCAGACCGAGGAGCGTGGTGGGGTGGTGGCTTGCATGTCGACTAGCGCGCGCTGTCGACGGCTTCGATCAGACGGTCCACGCCCTGCTCGGGCGTCTGAGTGCGGTCGTGCACATACTCGCCGATGGCGTCGAGCATCGCCGCGGTCATGGCGTTGGGCTGCGCCATGT
>CAYWOW010000104.1:0-2163 GCA_964459005.1 uncultured Acetobacteraceae bacterium | reverse complement strand
TACTCGCCGATGGCGTCGAGCATCGCCGCGGTCATGGCGTTGGGCTGCGCCATGTTGTGGCCCAGGCTCATCACGACCTGGTTGACGGCGACCGCCTCGCGCAGCGTCTTCGCGGCCTCGCGCTGCCCGTCCGACCAACCGGGGCCGGTGAGGTCGGCATCGGTGCGCACGGGGATGGACCCGGTGATCTGCGAGTACATGGTCTGGATCGCGGGCTGCATGACGAGGTCGGCCATCAGCATCTGGCCGGCCTGCAGGTCGGCTTCCTTGCGCTGCCAGAAGATGAAGGCATCGGCGTTCAGGATGAACACCGGCTTGCCGTTCTCGGTCGGGCCCGGCGCGAGGATGAAGTCATCCAGCTTGTAGCCGGCGTTGAGCATCACGCCCTGTGCCCAGCCGCCCGACAGCAGGATGCCCATGTCGCCGCTGATGAAGCGCGGCAGGAACACGCTGTAGTGTTGCGTGGCGACGTTCGGGTCCTGCCAGTTCGCCAGCCTGCGCACCTGCACGAAAGCGTCGCGCACTTCCTTGCTGTGCAGCGCCTTTTCATCCAGTTCCATGACGGCGGCGCGATAAACCGCCGGGTTGATGCCGGCCAGGCTGGTTTCGAACTTCATCCCGTCGTCGAAGCGCAGCCCGCCATTGGCAAACGGGCTGGCGATGCCGGCCGCCTTCATCTTTTCGGCCAGTTCATTGAATTCGGCCCAATTGGTCGGCACTTTCGTCGCCTTGGCGCGGTCCATGGCACGCTTGGAGTAGAACATCGTGTTGGTACGGTAGACCTGCAGCGGCATCGCCAGCCAGTGGCCGAACGGCTTGTGGATCTTGGTCAGATCCGGGGCGACCACCTTCTCGTAGCCCGCGGCGGCGACCACCGCATCGAGGTTCACCGTCGGCGCGATCTTCGACCACGCGGCGATGTCGGGGCCCTTGAGCTGCGAGCACGCCGGCGGATCGCCGGCCATGATCTGGGCGCGCAGCTTGTTCATCATGTCGGTGGTGAAGCCGGGCACCGGGCTGTGCTGCCAGGTGCCGCCGCGCTCCTCGAATTTCTTGCCGAGCGCGGTGATGGCCGCACCGTCGCTGCCGGTGCTCCATTGCGTGATGACGGTTAGGCGGGGCTTCACCGCCTGAGCCCGCGCGGCGCGGCTGGCAGCGAGCAACGCGGCGGGCGCAGCGAGAACGGCACGGCGACCGATACGACGCATGATGATTCCTCCTTGGATGGCACGGCTTCTTTGGCCGGCCGATCACCTGCGGCGATACTGCCACGCAACGTCGTACCCGGCAACGCCCCCTCAAGTTCGGCATGATAGCCGCCGGCCGGGGTCCCGGTGAGACGCCGATCCACCGGCGACCTCGCCTTGGGTGACAATGGCGGGCTGCGTTGCGCGGCGGCTCCGATTCCTTTCGTTCAGCCGTTGCGGCGCCAACAGGCTTTTCCCCGAGCCCGTTACTGGCTGCTGGTCGCGAAGTGCGAGCCGAGCAGTTCCCGCTTCAGCCGGGCGGTCGGTGGCTGTGGCCCGATGAATGTGGCCAAAATCTCCTCGGCAAACACCGGGTCTGCGATGCTGGCCAGGGGATGCCCGTTCACCGCGAATTCGGCGCCGGCCGGAGTGAACAGGATTGTGTAGTGATCGCCCTTGTACTGCGCCGGCACGGCCGCGAGAAACCGCTCGACGTCCTCCGGACGAAGCGGGCAGGGGGCCACGCAGTTCTGCTCAAAGCCTTCCCGCCAGGCGGACCGACTCATCTCCGGGCTGACATCATGGACGAACCTGATGTCCAGCAGCTTCATGTCGGTCGAGTGCAGGATCTTGTCCGGGTCGCTTTCCAGGTGAACGAGGTAGAGCCCGGCGACGTAGATCGGAATCCGGAAAATCGAGTAAGTCCGCAGCCCGATGCCGTTGAGCACCAGCCCCGTTGAACCCACGTATTGCCAGTCCGGAAGCGTCACGCCGTCGAGTTCGGCCGCGCGACCGGGGGACAATAGCGCCAGCCCCATAAGGGCCACGAGCAGAGGGCGCCACATCGGTTACTCTCTCGTCGATATCGCCGTCCAGCCCTGGATATTGGACCGAGCGGCGGAAGATTTGCGTAAACGGCCGATTTTATTGGCGTCCCCGGCGGGATTCGAACCCACGGCCCCAGGATTAGGAATCC
>CAYWOW010000103.1:0-10079 GCA_964459005.1 uncultured Acetobacteraceae bacterium | reverse complement strand
TCATCGCGCCGCTGTCCAACGGCAACGTGGCGCTGCTGGTGAACATGGCGAAGCACGCCGGATTGCCCTGGGACATGGTGTGCGCCACCGAGTTGTTCGGGCACTACAAACCCGATCCCGAAACCTACCTGGGGGCCGCGCGCCTGCTCGGGCTGGCTCCCGGCGCGGTGATGATGGCCGCGGCGCACAACGGCGACCTGCATGCCGCCCGGCGCTGCGGACTGCAGACCGCGTTCTTCCCGCGACCCACCGAGTACGGCCCGCACCAGCTGCGGGATTTCGCCGCCGACAGCGATTGGACGGTCGTCGCCGCCGACATCGAGGACCTGGCGAGCCGGATGGGCGCCTGAGCATGCGGGCCGGGACACCGCACGGCATGCGGCTGGGGCAACCCATGCCGGGGCTGAACCATGTCATTGCCTATGGACAGTCGCTGTCCACGGGCTGGGAGGGCTGGCCCGCGCTGTCGCTGGCCCCGCGCGGCGACTCGCTCATGCTCGGACGCAGCGTGCGGCCCGCCAGCGAGAGCGAAGCGGCGTTTGCGCCGGTGGGCGACCGGTCGCTGCATCCGCTCGTCGCCACCGTGCAGGACAACCCCGCCGGCGTGCTGTTGAGCAAGGAACAGGTGGCGGGATTGCCCGAGGACAGCCCGGCCCTGGGCGAGACTGTGCTGGAGGGGGCCGTCGGCGCCTATCGCAGCGCGCTGCTGGCGGCGCGCGGTGCGGCGATGGCGCCGGCCCGGTTGCTGGCCAGTGCCTGCGGCGTCGGCGGGTGCACGCTGGAGGCGTTGTCGCGGGGTGCGCGGCCCGAGCTGTTCAACCGGCTGCGCGACTGCGTGCGCCTGGGCAAACGGGCCGCCGCCGCCGGCGGCGGGCAGTACCAGGTGCTGGCGCTGCTGCTGCTGCAGGGCGAGAACAACGCCTGGGGGCTGAACGGCGGCACCGCGGACCGCGCGACCTACCGGACGCTGCTGGTGCGGCTGTACCACGACATGGTGACGGAACTGGCGCAGGGCATCGCCGGGCAGGAAAGGCCGCCGGCGTTGTTCACCTACCAGACCGGCGGGGCCTATGCCTCCGACGAATTGGGGGTGGCGATGGCGCAGCTCGACCTGGCGCTCGGCCTGCCCGGCTGCTTCATGGCCGGCCCGGCCTATCCCGTCACCGACAAGGGCGGGCACCTGGATGCCAACGGCTATCGCTGGCTGGGCGCGCAGTTCGGCAAGGTGATGCATCGCGTGCTGACGCTGGGGGAGGCATGGCGGCCGCTGTACCCGCTTACCGCCGTGCGGCGGGAGCGGCAGGTGCTGGCGCGCTTCACGGTGCCGGCGCCGCCGCTGGCCTGGGGGCGGCCGTTCGCCGGGCACCGGGCGATCGACGTGGCCGACCGCGGCTTCACCGTGACCGATGCCGAGGGCGGGGTACCGGTGCGGGCGGTGACGCTGACCGGACCCGATGCGGTCGCGGTGACGCTGGGCCGCCCGCCGCGCGGCCCGGCGACGCTGCGCTACGCCGATCGCCGCCATGGCGGGCTGGGCGCGCTGCGCGACAGCGATGCCACCGAGGCGCAGGACGACTACGTGTTCGACCGGCGCACCGGCCACCGCGCCTCGGCCGAGATACCGGAGCTGGTCGGCCGACCCTATCCGCTGGCGAACTGGTGCGTGGCGTTCAACATCCCGGTCACAGTGGAGTAAGCCGCAGCATCCGATGGTGCTTGCGCCCGGCGGACAGTTTTACGCCCGCCCGCAGCGCCGCTTCCGTCACCATCTGGCCCTCGTCGGCGACCGGCACATCGTCGAGCCGCGCGCCGCCGCCGCGCACCAGGCGGCGCGCCTCGGCATTGCTGGCGGCGAGCCCGGCGAGGACAAACAGGCGGAACACCGGTACGCCCCCGGCCGCTTCCCCAGCCGGGATGCTCACCTGGGGCAGCGCCTCCGTCGCGGCGCCCTCCTCGAAGGTGCGGCGTGCCGCCTCGGCGGTCGCTTCGGCGGCCGGGCGGCCATGCAGCAAGGCGGTCGCCTCGGTCGCCAGCACCTTCTTGGCCTCGTTGATCTCCGCCCCGCCGAGCGCTTCCAGGCGGGCGATCTCGTCGAGCGGCAGATCGGAAAACAGGCGCAGGAAGCGGCCGACGTCGGCGTCCTCGGTGTTGCGCCAGAACTGCCAGTAGTCGAACGCCGGCAGCCGGTCAGCGGTGAGCCACACCGCGCCCTGGGCGGTCTTGCCCATCTTGGCGCCCGAGGCGGTGGTGATCAGCGGCGTGGTCAGACCGAACACGGTGGCCCCTTCGGTACGCCGCACCAGGTCGGCGCCGGAGACGATGTTGCCCCACTGGTCCGCTCCGCCCATCTGCAGCAGCACGCCGTGGCGGCGGAAAAGCTCGCGGAAATCGTAGCTCTGCAGGATCATGTAGTTGAATTCGAGGAAGGTCAGCGGCTGCTCGCGATCCAGCCGCAACTTCACCGAATCGAAGGTCAGCATGCGGTTGACCGTGAAGTGCACGCCGACGTCGCGCAGCAGCGGGATGTAGCCGAGCGCGCCGAGCCAGTCGTTGTTGTTCGGCATGATGGCGTCAGTGGGGCCGTCGCCGAAGGTCAGGAACGGGGAGAAGCAGCGGCGGATGCCCGCCGCGTTGGCGGCGATCTGTTCGTCGGTCAGCATCTGCCGCGATTCGTCCTTGCCCGACGGATCGCCGATACGCGTGGTGCCGCCGCCCATCAGCACGACTGGTCGGTGGCCGTGGCGTTGCAGCAGGCGCAGCAGCATGATCTGCACCAGGCTGCCGACGTGCAGGCTGTCGGCGGTGCAGTCGAAGCCGATGTAGCCGGGGACGATGCCGGCCCGCAGCGCGGCTTGCAGGCCGTCGGCGTCGGTGCATTGGTGGATGAAGCCGCGCGCGGTGGCTTCGTGGAAGAACTCGGCGGTGGGCATGGTGATGGGTCCGGACTGCTCGGCTGGTGCGACGGGCTAGCACAGGAGGAAAACGGATGGAAATGCTGCGCGCCATCGGGCTGATGAGCGGCACCTCGCTCGACGGCGTGGACGCGGCGTGGCTGGAGACCGACGGCGAGCGGGTGGGGCGGCTGGGCCCGTCGTTGACGCTGCCGTACGAGGCCTCGCTGCGCGCCGACCTGCGCGATCTGCTGGACCGCGCGCCGTCGTTGCCGCGCGACGATCCGGGGGTGGCGGAGGTCGCGGCGCGGCTGACCGCGCGCCACCTCGAGGCGGTGCGGGCGATCGGCCGGCCAGCCGATATCGTCGGCTTCCACGGGCAGACCATCCTGCATCGGCCGCACCAGCGGCTGACCTGGCAGATTGGCGACGCCGCACTGCTGGCGCGCGGCAGCGGGGTGCGCGTGGCGTGGGATTTCCGCGGTGCGGACGTCGCCGCCGGCGGCGAGGGGGCGCCGCTGGCGCCGGTGTTCCACGCCGCGCTGGCGGCGCCGCTGCCCCGGCCGCTGGCGGTGCTGAACATCGGCGGCGTGGCCAACCTCACCTATATCGGGGCGGACGGCGCCGTGCTGGCCTGCGATACCGGGCCGGGCAACGGACCGCTGGACGATTGGGCGCAGCGCCACGGCGAGCTTGAGTGCGACCGGGACGGTGGGTTGTCGGCGCAGGGCCGGGTGGACGCGGAGGTGCTGGCGCAACTGCTGGGCGATCCTTATTTCGCGCGGCCGATGCCCAAGTCACTGGATCGGCTGAGCTTCGCCGCGACCCTGGCGGCGAGCGGCCTCGACGGACTGTCGCCGGCCGACGGCGCGGCAACGTTGGTGGCGTTCACCGCGGAGGCGGTGGCGCGCACCCCGCTGCCCCAGGCGCCGCGGCGCTGGCTGGTATGCGGGGGCGGGCGGCACAACCCCAGCCTGATGACCGCGCTGGGTGAGCGCCTGGGCGCGGTGGCGCCGGTGGAGGCCGTGGGCTGGGACGGCGATGCGCTGGAAGCGCAGTGCTTCGGGTTCCTGGCGGTGCGCGTGCTGCGCGGCTTGCCGCTCAGTTTTCCCGGCACCACCGGAGTGGCGCGCCCGTTGCCGGGCGGACGGATAACCGAGCCCTGACCGGGCCGCCCGTCAGTCGGCGGCCAGCGCCATCAGGCGGCGCGCCATGGTCTTGCGGACGTAGTCCTCGACGTGCTCGGCGATGATGTCGGCATGCCTGGCGAACACGTGGTCGCCGCCGGCCAGGATGCGGTAGTCGACGCTGACGCCCTTCTGGGTATTCAGCTTGTCGACCAGTTTCTTCACGGCGGGTTCGGGCACCAGGTCGTCGGTGTCCCCGTGCAGCATGAGCCCGCCGCAGGGACACGGGGCCAGGAAGCCGAAATCGTAGTGGTTGGCCGGCGGGGCGATGCTGATCCAGCCCGAGATCTCGGGCCGGCGCATGAGCAGCTGCATGCCGATGAAGGCGCCGAAGGAATAGCCGGCGATCCACAGCCCGCCCGAGTTCGGGTTAACCGCCTGCATCCAGTCGAGCGCCGCCGCGGCGTCGCCGATTTCGCCGATGCCGCCGTCGTAGTGGCCCTGGCTGCGTCCGACGCCACGGAAGTTGAAGCGCATCACCGAGAAGCCGAGGCGCTGGAACGCCTGGTATGTCGTATAGGTGATGCGGTTGTTCATCGAGCCGCCGTGCAATGGATGCGGGTGCAACAATAGAGCCAGCGGAGCCCCCGTCTCCTTTGAATGATGGTAACGACCCTCCAACCGACCATCGGGGCCGGCGAACATGACTTCAGGCATGGCGTTCCGAAATCCGTTTCCTATTCGCGCCGGTCGGGACCGACCGGGCTAAGACTTTGGTAAAGCAACCGGTCCGCCGCTGCCGACCGGGCAAACTGTCGTCCCATGGCGACCGACTACTTGGCGGTCCCAGGATTGCTCCCCGACCAACGACATCCAACATCAGATAGGCACAACCCTCGTCGGAAGCGAGTCCCAAGCGAGCAAAACGCAATTTCTTGACCCATGAACTCGGGAATGCTTGCCTGCACCAGGAGCAGTGCAGGGGTGCGACCCGACACATCCAGGTACCGCTCCAGGCTGGTCCGTGGACCCGAAGCGGCCCGGACTATAAGTCGTCCGCCCTGACTTTCATAACGGAAATGTCGTATGGGGTTCATGTTTTTGCGCGAATCCATCAAGGCCTATCAGGAGCGCGATCCGGCGGCCCGCTCTGCGCTGACCGTGTTTCTTTGCTACCCGGGGTTGCATGCTCTGATCTGGCACCGGATCGCCCATGCGATATGGCGGACGCATTTGTATTTGCCCGCACGGCTGCTTGCCCATCTGGGACGATTCTTGACGGGCATCGAGATCCACCCGGCGGCGCGCATTGGGCGACGGCTCGTGATCGACCACGGCATGGGCGTGGTGATCGGCGAAACCGCCGAAATCGGCGATGATGTCACCCTCTATCACCAGGTCACGCTGGGCGGCACCTCGCTGGCTCACGGCAAGCGGCATCCGACCATCGGCAACAATGTCATCATCGGCGCCGGCGCCAAGGTGTTGGGCAACATCACGGTCGGCGCCGATGCCCGGGTCGGCTCCAACGCGGTGGTGCTGGAGTCGGTGCCGCCGGGCAGCACGGTGGTGGGGATTCCGGCCCGGTCGGTGGAGCGCAAGCCGGCGCACGACCCGGCGCCGGCGTTCGACGCCTACGGCACCCCGGCGGAGGGCGTGCTGGACCCGCTGCTGCGCGATATCGAGCAGATGCGGGCGGAACTGACCGAACTGGAGGCGCGGGTGGCGCAGTTCTCGGCGCCGCCGGCCCGCCCGGCGCGCCCGGGCGCGAAGCAGAGCGCGGCGGAGTAGGAGCCATGCAGCTTTCCACCCGGGCCCGCTATGCGGTGATGGCGATGGTCGAACTGGGCTGCCACGAGCAGGCCGGCCGCGGCGGCCCGGTCACCCTGGCGCAGATCGCCGCCAGCCAGCAATTGAGCCTGTGCTATCTGGAACAACTGTTCGGCGGGCTGCGCCGGGCCGGGCTGGTGCTGTCGGTGCGCGGCCCCGGCGGCGGCTACCGGCTCGGCCGGCCGGCCGCGGAGGTGACGGTCGCGGAGATCATCGATGCCGTGGACGAGCCGATCCACACCACCCGCTGCACCGGCGACATCGGTTGCATGCTGAGTCCGGACGGCGGCCAGACGCATTGCTGCACGCACGAGTTGTGGCGCGAACTCGGTCAGCACATCAGGCAGTTCCTGTCCGCCGTCAGCCTGGCCGAGGTGGTGCGGGGGCAGGTGGGCGGGCAGGCCGGCCAGCGGCTTCTGACGGAGGAGGCATGACCTATCTCGACGCCAACGCGACCGAGACGCTGCGCCCCGAGGCGCGCGCGGCGGTGCTGGCGGCGCTGGACGGCGGGGGCAACCCGTCGTCGGTGCATGCCGCCGGGCGGAGCGCGCGGCGGTTGCTGGAGGAGGCGCGGGAGACCATCGCGGCGCGCTTCGGGGGGCAGCCGTCGGACCTGGTGTTCACCTCCGGCGGCACCGAGGCCGATGTGCTGGCGGTGCACGCGCTGGGGGCGGGTCGGCGGCTGATCGTGGGCGCGACCGAGCACGACGCGGTGCGCAGCGCCACCCGTGGCGCCGCCGTGCTGGCGGTGGACGGGGCCGGGGTTGCCGACCTCGAGGCGCTGCGGCGCCTGCTCGCCGAGGGCGGTCCGGCGCTGGTCTGCCTGATGCTGGCCAACAACGAGACCGGCACGTTGCAGCCGGTGGCCGAGGCGGGGCGGCTGTGCCGGCAGGCCGGCGCCCTGTTGCATGTCGACGCGGTGCAGGCGGCCGGGCGCGTGGCGGTCGATTTCGCCGCCCTGGGGGCGGACAGCATGGCGCTGTCGTCGCACAAGCTGGGGGGGCCGCAAGGGGCCGGCGCGCTGCTGGTGGCGCCGGCGCTGTCGGCCGGGCTGGCGCCGTTGATCGCCGGCGGCGGGCAGGAGCGCGGGCGCCGGGGCGGCACGCCGCCGCTGCCGGCAATCGCCGGCTTTGCCGCCGCCGCGGGCGCGGCGGATGGGGGGGCGGCGCTGGCGGCGCTGCGCGATGCCGCCGAGCAGGGGGCGGTTGCCGCCGGCGCGGTGGTCATGGGCGCCGGGGCGCCGCGCCTGCCCAATACAACCTGCCTGGCACTGCCCGGGGTACGGGCTGAAACCCAGGTGATCGCGCTCGACCTCGCCGGCGTGCAGGTTTCGGCCGGGGCGGCGTGCAGTTCCGGCAAGGTTGCCCGCAGCCATGTGCTGGACGCCATGGGCGCCGGCGCCCTGGCGGGCGAGGCGATCCGGCTGTCGCTGCCCTGGTGCGCCGGGCCGGCGGAGGTGGACGCCTTCCTGCTGGCCTACCGGGCCATGGCGGCGCGGCTTTCGCGACGGGCCGCCTGAGGCTACATCACTGCCATGCCGCTTCTCCCGAATCGTCCGGTCTACCTCGACAACCAGGCCACCACGCCGTGCGACCCGCGGGTGTTGCAGGCCATGCTGCCCTGGTTCTGCGAGCAGTTCGGCAATCCGCACAGCGTCGAGCACGTCATGGGCCGGCAGGCCGAGGCGGCGGTGGAACAGGCGCGGGCACAGGTGGCGGCGCTGATCGGGGCCGAACCGCGCGAGTTGACGTTCACCTCCGGCGCGACCGAGAGCAACAACATCGCCATCAAGGGCGCCGCCCGCTACGCCGCCGCCTCGGGCGAGACGCGCCGGCGGGTGGTGACGGTGGCGACCGAGCACAAATGCGTCCTGGAATCGGTCGCCAGCCTGCGGGCCGAGGGGTTCGAACCGGTGATGCTGCCGGTGCGGCCGGACGGGTTGCTCGATCCGGCGGTGCTGGCGGAGGCGCTGGAAGTGCCGACGCTGCTGGTCAGCGTGATGGCGGTGAACAACGAGACCGGCGTGGTGCAGGACCTGACCGGGCTGGCGGCGGTGGCCAGACGCGCGGGGGCGCTGTTTCACACCGACGCGGCGCAGGGTGTCGGCAAGATTGCGCTCGATGTGGCGGCCATGGGCATCGACCTGATGTCGGTCAGCGGCCACAAGATCTACGGTCCGAAGGGCGTCGGCGCGCTCTATGTGCGCCGGCGGCCGCGGGTGCGGCTGACGCCGTTGTTTTCCGGCGGCGGGCAGGAGCACGGGCTCAGGTCCGGCACGCTGCCGGTGCCGCTGATCGTCGGGCTGGGCGAGGCCGCCCGCCTGGCGCAGGCGGACATGGCGGCGGAGGCGCCGCGGCTGGCGGCGCTGCGCGACCGGCTGCTGGAACGCCTGCAGTACCTGGTGCCGGGGGTGGTGGTGAACGGCAGCCCCACCGCGCGCATCGCGGGCAATCTGAACGTCACTTTCCCGGCCGCGACCGCCGCGGCGCTGATGGCCGCGGTGCCGGAGCTCTGCGTGTCGACCGGCTCGGCCTGCTCCTCGGCGGAGCTGGAGCCGTCCTATGTGCTGCGCGCATTGGGGCTGTCGGATGCCGAGGCCGGACGCACCTTGCGGATCGGGATCGGACGCTTTACGTCCCCCGCCGACATTGAATTCGCGGCCACGGCCCTGGCCGCGGCACATACACGGATCGAGGCCTGACCGCGCCATGCCCAGGATGACCTTCATCGAGCGCGACGGGACGCGCCGCGACGTCGAGGCGCCGCTCGGCCTGTCCGTGCTGGAGATCGCACACAAGCACGGGGTGGACATCGAAGGGGCCTGCGAGGGATCGCTGGCCTGTTCGACCTGCCATGTGATCGTCGATCCGGCCTGGTCGGACAAGCTGGCGAAGGCGACCGAGGACGAAGAAGACATGCTCGACCTGGCGTTCGGGCTGGAAAAGACCTCCCGGCTGGGCTGTCAGATCGTCATGACCGAGGCGTTGGACGGCCTGGTGGTGCGCCTGCCGCAGGCCACCCGCAACGTGATGAACGGGTGAGCGCCGATCGGGCCTTCGGCTGATGCGCGTGCTCGTCGCCATGTCCGGCGGCGTGGACAGCAGTACGGTCGCCGGGTTGCTGGCCGAGGCCGGTCACGAGGTCATCGGCGTCACCCTGCAACTGTACGACCACGGCGCGGCCACCGGGCGGAAGGGCGCGTGTTGTGCCGGGCAGGACATCCACGACGCGCGCCGGGTGGCCGACCGTCTCGGCATCGCGCACTACGTGATCGATGCCGAGGCGCGTTTCCATGACGCGGTGATCGCCGATTTCGCCGATTCCTATGCCCGCGGCGAAACCCCGGTGCCCTGCATCCGCTGCAACCAGACCGTGAAATTCAACGATCTGGTGGCGCTGGCCAACGATCTGGGGGCCGAGCGCCTGGCGACCGGCCATTACGTGCGCCGGCTGGACGGGCCGGAGGGCGCCGAGCTGCACCGCGCCACCGATCCGGCGCGCGACCAAAGCTGGTTCCTGTTCGCCACTACGCGGGCGCAGTTGGCGCGCACGCTGTTCCCGCTCGGCGGCATGCCGGACAAGGCGGCGGTGCGGGCGGAGGCGGGGCGGCTGGGCCTGCCGGTGGCGCGCAAGCCGGACAGCCAGGACATTTGTTTCGTGCCGCAGGGCAACTACGGCGACGTGGTGGCGCGGCTGCGCCCGGAGGCGGCCGAGCCGGGCGAGATCGTCACCGAGGCCGGCGAGGTGGTCGGCCGCCACGACGGCATCGCGCGCTACACGGTGGGGCAGGCGAAGCGCCTGGGCGCGGCGGCGCAGGCCGGCGAGGCGCGCCGGGTGGTGGTGGCGCTGGACGGCGCGCGGCGGCGCGTGGTGGTGGGACCGGCCGGCGGCGGGGCGTGTCTGGTCGGGCTGCGCGAGGTGAACTGGCTGACTGAGGCGCGGACGCTGCGCTGCGCGGTGAAGCTGCGGGGGCGCGATTCGCTGCACGCGGCGGAGGTGGTGCCGACGGTGGAGGGGGCCGAGGTGCATCTGGATGCCCCGGCGCTGGCGGCGCCCGGGCAGGCCTGTGTGTTCTACGGGGGCACGCGGGTGCTGGGCGGCGGCTTCATCTGCCCGCCCCGCCCGCATGGCGATTGACGGCGGCGGGAGGGAAGCGGTATGTCCCCGCCCCTCCGCGGTGGGATGGCGGCGTAGCTCAGCGGTAGAGCAGGGGAATCATAATCCCTTGGTC
>CAYWOW010000102.1:0-10099 GCA_964459005.1 uncultured Acetobacteraceae bacterium | reverse complement strand
GGTGCTCGACGGCCGCATCGCCTACCGCCAGATCGACTTCGCGACGGGTTGAATGCGAGCGCGTGACTCACGCCCTTGCCCGATTCCGATAGGGTCGATCACGCTCTACGCTGAGCCGTGACGGGAGTGGCTCAGAGGGCACGACTCTCGCCAAAGAGATTTCTTGAGGACCCCGATGGCCACGCACCGTTTTCACCCGACCCGATATTTCAACGTTATCGGCACCGCCGAGCCGTGCCTTCGGATTGCCGATGGCGACACGGTGGTGACTGATACGATCGACGCGTCCGGTCTTGACGCCCGCGAGGTTGCCGTCGGCGAACGGCCCAATCCGATGACGGGGCCTTTCTTCGTCGAAGGCGCCGAGCCGGGCGACACGCTTGCCGTCCGCATCGACCGACTGATGCCGACCCGGGCGACCGGCTGGACCTATTCGCCCCTGGCCTTCACGGTGTTGGACCCGGCTGCGATCCCCGATCGGCCGCCGAATGAACGTGCCGTGTGGGACATCGACGTCATTGCCGGGACCGCGCGGTTGCGCGAGCCGCCGAAGGGCCTGGAGGCTTTCGCTCCGCCGCTGCAGCCGATGATCGGCTGCTTCGGCGTCGCGCCGGCGCGCGGGCAGGCGCTGTCCACCGCGACCAGCGCGCAAAACGGCGGCAACATGGACTATCGCCGGTTCGCACCGGGGACGACCGTCTGGTTCCCGGTATCGGTGCCAGGCGGACTCTTCTATCTCGGCGACGGTCATGCCTGCCAGGGCGACGGCGAGATCGTCGGCACCGGCATCGAGACCTCCTTCGAGATGGAGGTGACGTTCCATGTCCTGAAGCGGACGATCACATGGCCGCGCGGCGAGACTGCCGAGGATATCTTCACGGTCGGCAATGCCCGGCCGCTTGATCAGGCGCTACAGCACGCCACGACCGAGATGCTGTGCTGGCTCGGTGAGGACTACGGGTTGGAATCCCGCGCTGCCAGCCATTTGATGGGTCAGGTCGTTCGCTACGATATCGGCAATGTCTTCGACCCCGCCTTCACGGTTGCCTGCCGAATCGCCAAACGGTGGCTGACGAAGCGGTAGAGCGCGGCAGCCGCCACGAACCAGGCTGTCAAGGCGCACCGGGGCGCCGACAGGACGCCAACCTGGGGCGATGTTGCCGGGCAATATGATTGGTGCCGCTCAGCGCACAAAGTTCGGCGCCGATCCACAGGCCTTCCGTTAACAAGTGCCTTCGGGCGCACCAGATGAGCGGCGGGTTACGGCCCGCCGTTTTTTGCGCCGTCTCGCGGTGCCTCGGTCCGGGTTGACGGGGAGGCGTCCCGACCTGTCCCGAGTCCCCGCCGCAAGGTCGGGACGCCCGCAAACCCAGCAAATCCGCCATGTCCCGACCGTCCCGACGGTTCCGAGCGGAAATCAGGGGGAGGTAGCACTCGAATAAGCGCGGCGATGTGTCTTCGAAGCGGCGTTGCTTCAAATATCCGCCTCCACGAACCGCGTGCGCGAGATCGTCCGACGGATCACGTCGATCACCTCCGGTAACGCCTGGCTCGCCGGCGCCTTCGGATAGGCGGCAAACATATGCTGGCCCGGCAGCGGCGGTTGTGTTGGCACAAGCTTGAGTGCCCCATTCTGCACTTGCTCCTCAATGATGCACGCCGGCAGCGGGCTGATCCACGCACCCGAGGCCACGACGCAGGCGATCACCGCGACGCTGTTGCACGTGCTGACATGCCGTGGCGTCAACCCGGCCGCGCCGAACCAGTCCATCAGCACACTGAAGCTGGTCGACGGTGCCGGGTTGGTGACGATCTGCCGATCCACCAGCTCCTTTGGCCCGAGCGTGCGCCGCGGCAGCCGCATTGTCGATGCCGCCACCCATACCAGCCGCTGCACGCCGAGCGGTTCGACCCGGAAATCCTTGACGGTTTGTGGTTGGGCGAGCACCGCCAGATCCAGCAAACCGTCTTCCAGCCGCAGGGTCAGCGCGCGACTATTATCAACGGTCACCGCGATCCGAAGATCGGGCTGCTGCGCCTCGAGCGTCTTCATGAATCCACCGAGACAAAGCAGCGCGAAGCTGTCAGGCACGCCGAACCGCAGCAGGCCACCCAGCCGGCGCCGGCCGCCAATGCTTGCCTCCAGGTCGCCGGCCAGCAGGAGCAGCCGTTCAGCGCAGTCGCGAATTGCCACCCCTTGTGCCGTCAACTGAACCATGCGACCGATGCGCGTGAAGACCGGCACGCCCAGGGTGCGCTCCAATTCCTTGATGCGCGCGGAGACGGCTGGCTGGCTCAGGCCAAGGTGCGTCGCCGCGGCGTGGAAGCTGCCTAGCCGCGCCACCCAGTAGTACGCCTCGATCTGTGCCAGATTTCGGAGCATCGATCAGAGTTCTCTATCAGAAATGGCCGATAAATCGATTGGAATCTCTCGTCGCGCCGCCGCTACGCTTACCATGAGGTGTCATGGATCGATACCAGACACCCGAAGCACCAGGAGAAAACGCTCATGAATTATGCCGCCGGAAAGCTGCAGAAGCCGGTGACCGACGCGTTGCGTGCGCTCGTCGTCGAGGATCTGCCCGAGATGATGGACATCGCCGATCAGGAGTTGCGCGCGAAGTCGATCGAGGCCTGGGCCTATGCACTCGCCGAATCGTCGTTCCAACGGGTCAGTGAGATCCCTGGCGAGGGCAACCCGGGCCTCGCCACGCTGCGCCGCGGCAGCCAGGCTGACCATCTGCGCGGCGTCGCGCAGTTCGCCATGGCGCTGACCGATAGCTTCGTGGCAAGCTTCCCCGAGGTCGAGATTAATCGCGACATCGTCTTGTCTGGCGCGCTCTGCCACGACTGCGGCAAGGCCTGGGAGTTCGACCCGGTGAACCTGAAGCGCTGGCGTGACGACCCATCGCGGGCCGGTCGGCCTTCGCTGCGGCACTCGGTCTATGGCGTGCACGTCTGTCTCGCGGTCGGCCTGCCCGAAGAGATCGCCCACATCGCACTGGCGCACTCGCGCGAGGGCGAGTTTGTCGGCATGAGCACGGAATGCGTGATCGTCCGCAATGCCGATCACCTGTGGTGGACGATCGCCGGAGCGACCGGGATGCTGATCCCGGAGTCGATGGGAGGGGCAGAGGCGCGCGGTGTGTGCCCGCGCCAGCTTCGCTCCGACGCGACACCGCGTGCTGCCTGAGCCAGAAACACGGTGGCGTGTGCGCAGAAGCCGCGCCGCCGTGCCAAGCCCCCGTCCCGCAAGCCAAGGAGACCTGACGTGAGACATGTCACTGCGCTTTGGAACGAATCCATCCTACCTGGCCGCCGCGCAGTGCTGAGCGGGGCAGGAGCGCTGGCGATGGGCACGCTGGCACTGCCCGCCATCGGGCGCAGCGCGACCGCGGTGACGCTGAAGCTCGGGCATTCCGGCTCGCAGGAATGGCAGGGCAATCGCTGGGCGACCGAATTCGCCGCCGCGGTCGCGGCGCGCGTGCCGGCCGTGAAGGTCGAAATCTTCCCCAACGCTCAGCTTGGCCAAGATCCGGCACTTGCACAGGCGGTCCGTCTCGGCACGCTCGACATCACTGTCAATGGTCCCGTGCTGGAACAATACGTGCCGGAGCTGGGTGTCGTCGACCTGCCCTTCCTGTTCAAGGACATGGCCGCCGCACATGCGGTCCAGGACGGTCCGGTCGGCGCCAAGATGCGGGCCGCCTGCGAACCGGCAGGATTCCACTTCCTCGGTTGGATCGATATCGGCATGCGCAGCGTCACCAACAGCCGACGCCCTATCAATACGATATCGGATTGTCACGGTCTCAAACTGCGTGTCCCGCCCGGCAAGATCTTCGTCGCCACATTCCAGGCACTCGGAGTATCGGTGCAATCGATCGACTTCGGTGAACTGTATACTGCGCTGCAACAGGGCGTGGTAGACGGAGAAGAGAACCCACCGACGACGGTGCGGGTGCAGAAATACTACGAAGTACAGAAATATTTCTCGCTGACCCGTCACATAGCATCGTTCGCGGTGGCCGTTATGAACAAGGCGATCTACGATCGCCAGCCAGCCGAGATTCGTCAGGCAATCGATGCCGCCGGCGCTGTTGCGACAGCGAGCGGGCGGACCTTCCTGGAGCAGGACGAGGCGACCTCGCTCGACTTCCTGCGCCAGCACGGCATGGTTATCAACGAGCCATCCGACCTTGCGGGGTTCCGCACCGCGACGCGCGGTGTGATCGAAGCTGCGCCGCCGGCGATCAAGGCACTGGCCGACCAGATCATTGCCGAGCGAGGCGCCTGAGTTGCGTCTCGCGCTCGCCGCCGTCACGGCGTGCGCCCGGTTCGATGGTCTTGCCATGCTGGCTGCGGCGGTCAGCGCGATCGCCAGTCTGATCGGCGTCGTCGTCGTCATGATCATTCTTGCCGAGGTTGTGCTGCGCTTCCTGGGCGAGCAGGTGCCGCCAGGGTTTGAGGAGCTGGCAAACTTCCTGTTCGTCTGGTGGGTGTTGCTGGGTGCCAGCGTGGGCGTGGCGCGCAGGGCGCATCCGCGCATCACCGTGCTGCTGGAGCGGCTGTCGCCCGTGGTCGCGCGGCCGTTGGAGTTGGCCGGAGAGATCATCTGCCTGATCTATTTCGGCCTGCTCACGGTCTATGGGTTTCGCATCGCCCTGTTGGCGACGCAGCCTTCGCTGGCGCTCGAAATGCCGATGACCTGGGCCTATCTTGCGCTCGGAGTCGGCGGCGGGCTGATGACGGTGTTCCAGCTTGCTGCGCTGGCGGCGCGTGGGCGTCCATCCTTTCAGTCCCTGCTCGTGGTGCTGACGGCCGGGCTGCTTGGCGGGGCGCTGTACGGCCTCGCAAGCTTCGATATCTACGCTTTTCTGGTGGCTGCGGCACTCTGTCTGTTCGTGATCGGCGTGCCGGTGGCGGTGGTGCTCGGGGTGGTCACCCTGGGGGCGCTCGGCTTCGCTGATCCCGCCACCATGATCAACTACGTCATCCGCCTGTTCGACGGCCTGAACAACTTCGTCCTGCTGTCGATCCCGTTGTTCATCCTCACCGGCACCCTGATGTCGCAAGGCGGCATCTCACGCCGGCTGGTCGGGTTCGCTAGCGGCCTGGTCGGCTGGGCACGCGGCGGGCTGGGCCTGGCCGATATCGTCGCCAGCGTTTTCTTCGCCGACATCTCAGGCTCCGCGGTGTCCGACACTGCGGCGATCGGCTCGATCATGATCCCCGGCATGGTCCAGCGTGGCTACACGCGTGGCTTCGCGACGGCGCTGCAGGCGGCGGCCGGCTCGCTCGGCATGCTGTTCCCACCCAGCATCACGATGATCCTCTATGCCTGGGTGGCGAATGTCTCGGTCGCGCGCCTGTTCCTGGCCAGTTTTCTGCCGGGCTTTCTGGTCGCGTTCACCTTCTCGCTTGTCACCTACGCGGTCGCCCGGCGCCGGGACTTTCCGCGCGAGCCCCGGCAGAGTGTCGCCGAACTGGCCGCCCGGTTCCGTGCAGCAGTTCTGGCGCTGTTCACGCCGGTGATCATCCTGGGTGGCATCTTGAGCGGGCTGTTCACACCAACCGAGGCCGGGGTGATCGCCGCGGTTTACGCCGCGGCGATCGGGCTCCTGGGCTATCGCGATCTGTCATTCCGCGACCTGCCGGCGATCATCGGCGCAGCGACGGTGTCGATGAGCCGCGTTATCTTCATCGCCTGCAACGCCATCGCCTTCAGTTGGGTGCTAATCATCCATCAGGGACCGCAATTTGTCGCCGAACTGCTGCCGCAGATCGCCAGCAGCCGGCTGGCGATCCTGGTGCTGATCAATCTGTTCCTGGTGGTGCTGCACGTCTTTCTGGAGGGCGCCAGCACGGTCGTCGCGATCGTGCCCGTTTTCCTGCCGTTGCTGGCACAGATGCACGTCGACCCAGTCTATTTCGGCATCATCGTCATGCTGAACTCTGCCGCGGGGCTGCTGATGCCGCCGGTCGGGCTCTGCCTGTACATTTCCTGCTCGATTTCCGGCGAGAAGCTTGAAACTGTGGCGCGGGAGGTCGTGCCGTTCGTCCTGGCGGTGTTCGCCGACATCGCCATCCTGCTGCTGTTCCCATCCATCACCAGCGTGGTGCCCGATCTGGTGTTGCGCAGCCTGCCGGGCGGCTGACTCTCCCGCGATTCCCGTCCAACCTGGAGCAATCAACGATGAAGCGTACCTATGGCGACGTCACAGCAACCCCGCTTTCACCCGCGGTCGGAATTGGCAATTTTCTGTTCATCTCGGGCCAGGTGCCCACGGACACGCAGGGACTTGTACCGGACGGCATCGTCGCGCAGACGCGGCTCGTCCTCGGCAAGATTGACCGTCTGCTCAAGGACGCTGGCTTCACCCGTGCGGATGTGGTGAAGACGACGGTGTTCTTGAAGGAGACTGGAGACTTCCCAAGCATGAACGGGGTGTACCGCGACTTCTTCGGCCAAGACTTCCCGGCTCGCTCGACCGTTCGTGCGGAGCTGATGATCGATGCCAGAGTGGAGATCGACGCGATTGCGATGAAAGCGGCGTAGACCGGCGCCCCGATGACGATCTATCTACTACTCCTCGGCGGCCTGGGTATCGTGCACTTGTCCGGCGGCCAGGATCCGAAATCCAGAGGAGAGAAGACGCCTGAGCTCACCCGCGTTGATCTCGAACAGTACGTTGTCAGGCGCCGCTATCGGATTCATTGTGGATCGGCGTCCAACGCTGGCTGAGACTCATGTGTGTCGCTCAGCGCACAATTGGGGCTCTTCCGCACTTTTGGTGCAGTGGGTTGATGGATTCACGCGGTGCAGAGGCGAGCGCGGAGGAGATCGAGGCTGGCGCGGCCATACATCTGGCGCTTGACGAGCTTGAGCTTGGTGATCTGTCCCTCGGTTTGGCCGTTGGACCAGGGCTCGGTGATCGCCGCTGCGACCGCCTGACGGTCCTCGGCGATGCCGTTCGCGAACCCGCCGAGCAGGCCGCCGGCGGCGTCGCGGAGCCAAGCATCGAGGGCTGCGCTGGACCTGGAACGGAGCATGGCGTGGAAGCGCTCGACGAGATCGCGGGCCACCGCAAGTGCCGGCACGGCCCGCTCCACGGTGGCAGCCAGGACCGCATCGGCCCGCGACATCCGGTCGTGTTGGCTGGTGAGGAGCCGAGCGATGGTCCGTGCGGACGGCAGCCTGACGCCGACGCTTCCGGCGCGCCGCCGACGTGTTGCCCACTCGCTGACGACGCGCGGTGCGCCGGTGAACCCAGCGTCCCTGAGACGGCGCCAGAGTTCGGCACCGTTGCGACAGCCATTGTTCCACTCGGCGTCCAGTCGCGCCAGGAAGGGGGCCAGCGTGCTCATCCTGACGCGGAACCCATCGGTATCGCCACCGCGGAGCACGGCCCGCACCAACTTGCGGCTGCGGCCGGTGTGCCGGACGATCGCCTTGATCGGCGTTCTGAGCTCAGCGAGGCGGCGGATAACGGCGTTGTTGGCTTGCCGGCGGAGGAAGGTGTCGTGCTGGCGTCGCTCGGCGGCGGTCGGATGGCTGGGGTCGATCGTGGTAACGCCCAGGGCGGCGCGGATGTTGGGTATCGACTTGCGCACCGCTTCCAGCATCGCCGCGCTGGCGTTTTCAAACAGATGCCAGCGATCGGCCACCTGGAGGGCCCCCGGGCAGGCGCGTGAGCCTGCCGGCCCATAGGCACCGCCACGATCGCGCGCGACCACTGCGATGCCGGGGTGTAGCGACAGCCAATCCTCCACCGTGGCGGCGGTGCGATCGGGCAGAAGGTCGACGATCCGCCGGCGCTCCAGGTCGCAGACGATGGAGCCGTAGCGATGACCACGCCGCCAAGCCCAATCGTCAATGCCAATGACGCGCGGCTGCGGTCCGGGGCATCCCCGCATGCCGCCGCGCACCAGCCTCAGCAGCGTCGATCCGCTCACCGGCAAGCCAAGGCGCTGCGTCAACCGCGCGCCGGCAGCACCGCCCAACGCCAGCCCCACGTGGCGCTGGATCTCGGCCAGTCGCGACGTCCGGCGCGCACGTGACGCGGCAACGCTGGGCATGGGCTCGGTGAACACTTTGCGCGGGCAGTCGTTGGCGGCGCAGCGGAAGCGGCGTGCAACGACCGTGATGATCACGGCGCGTCCCTGCCACGGCAGATCGGCCAGCCTGCGCCGGTATCGACTGTGTACCTGGTGCGGCGGATGTTGGCAGACAGGACACACCGCCGTTCGGCCACGGGGCTCGGCAGCGATGACGACGCGGTGAACATCAGGCTCGACGCGACGGACAACCAGATCGCTCGGAACGAGCGCAAGCAGGGTCTGCAAGGATGACCAACCAGGTGAGGGTTGCGAGGTCATCCTCTCTCACCGATTCACCGCCCGAGTACAAGACCCCCTGCACCAAAAGTGCGGAAGAGCCCTGGTTCGGTGCGTATTCACACTCATGTCTGCTCTCCACAATCCGAGGAGGCTGGTGTGGACGCTGGCACGGAGTGGATGCCCGCGCCCATTCAGCGTCTTACCGACCGAGCGCAGCGATCCCGCCTTGGGCAGTCATGCCCCCTGACGGGCGTCTGCGGCCAGCCGCAGCGATACGCCATATTCGGCACCGACCGCCTGCAGCTCGTTGATCGTGCCCCCGGCCAGCGGGATTCCCGATTTCCGTCGCTCGATGAGCAGTCGTTGTTCGCGCTCCCCGGGCAAGAAGATCTCGGCCACGTCCGGCCTCCTCCTGACCCCCTTGATGTCGCGAATGCCCTTGTCCATCCGGTGCTTGAATTCGTCGACCTCGACGAACGCGGCGATCGGCAGAACACCGACCAAGTGGCCGATGTTCTGCGGGCGCTCGAAATCGTCGTAGAGATGGGTGACGTCGCGCCCGAAGGCCCCGCCAGACAGCATGGTGCTGAGCATCCCGATCGTCGTGGTCAAGGCATAGCCCTTGGCTCCGGCGATCGGCAGCACGAAGCCCTTGAGCGCCTCGTACGGATCGGTGGTCGGACGACCCTCGGAGTCGGTGCACCAGCCCTGGGGAATCGGCTCGCCGCGCGCGGCCGCAACGTTCACCTTGCCGCGCGCGGCCGGGCTGCAGGCCATGTCGAGGATCACCGGCAGTTCCTCGCCAGCCGGGAATGCAACGGCAAAGGGATTGTTGCCCAGCATGGCCTCGGCGCCGCCCCAGGGGGCGACGTGGTTGATGCCGCCGACCGTGAAGCAGAACCCGATCATGTCGTGCGCGAGCGCCATCTGGGCGAAATAGCCTTCGGCGCCGTTGTGGTTGCTGTTACGCACCGCCACCCAGGCCGGATCGCCCTCCGCTCCCTTCGCGATGGCCAACTCCATCGCCCGTCGGCAGACGAGCTGGCCCATGCCGTTGTCGCCATCCATCACCGCCGTCGTGCGGGTCTGGCGAACGACGGTGATATGCGGGCGAGCATTGAAGATCCCCACTTCGAGCCGGCGGACATAGATCGGAAACCGGACGACGCCGTGCGAATGAACGCCGCTGAGGTCGGCTTCGACCAACTGATCGGTGATCAGCAACGCTTCGTCGGAAGGGACCCCGAGCTTCTCGAGCATAGTCACGCAGTAGGCAGTCAGATCGTCGGCGGCGACCAACGTGTCATTGTCGTTGTTCATGGAGTGCTGCTCTCGCCTTGTTGTCACGAGTCTGTTGGCCTGGCGCATTCCGGCAGCGTGAGTGCGGCGCGGAACGGCACGCCGGTTCTGTCCGACATGTCGGCCGGGGGATGGGAGACGTCGTATGCGTCCGGCCATGCGTGGGAATCATCGACGTGATCCCTACGAGCAAAGGGTTGGCATCAGGCCGTGGCCGCGCGGGGCCTCGCCGGCGTGCCTCTGCCGAGGATCAGCACAATGATGGCGGCGACCCCCAGGAAAGCCCCGAGAAGCACCAGGGCCCAGGAGAAGTCCGGCGTGATGCTGCGGACCCAGCCCGTGAAATACGGACCACAGAAACCGCCGAGGTTGCCGACGGAATTGATCATTGCGAATCCGGTCGCTGCGGCCGTACCGGTAAGTCGTGCCGCCGGCATGGCCCAGAAGACGGTATTCGCGA
>CAYWOW010000101.1:6353-10101 GCA_964459005.1 uncultured Acetobacteraceae bacterium | reverse complement strand
GTCTTGCCGGCGCCGAGATAGCCGGTCAGCACCGTGACAGGCACCTGTTCCAGCACTGCATCCGCCATGGTCATTCGCTCCGAATCTGCCGTTGGGGTCGATTATATAGGGCCGCCCTGCCCCGCCGGCCATGCGGCCAGGATTTCGCTGCGCAGCGCGTCGAGCCGGGCTATCCCGCGGCTCACGTCGTAATCCCGCGCCCGCGCCCGCCCGGCCTCGCCCAGCGCCGCGCGCCGGGCGGCATCGCCGGCGACCGCGCGCAGGGCGGCGGCGAGGTTCTCCGGATCGTCCGGATCGATCGTGACGGCCGCGCCCGCGGTGAACTCGCCAAGCCCGCCGCGCGGCGAGACCAGCAGCGCCGCCCCGGCCGCCATCGCCTCCAGCGCGGTCAGGCCAAACGGCTCCGGCCAGCGCGAGGGCACCACCACGATCGCGGCGCGGGCCATCGCCGCCAGTACCTCGTCATGCGGCCGGTAGCCCAGCATGGCGACGCTGGCCCGCGCCGCCTCGGGGCGCAGCGCAAGGATGAAGCCGGTGTCCGGACTGTCCGGCCGGAACCGGTCGGCGCCGATCATCTCCGCCCGCCAGCCCTCCAGATCGGGCAGCGCAAGGGCGCAGGCACGCACGAAAGTGTCGGCCCCCTTGTCGCCGACGATCCGGCCAGCGAACAGGATCACGCGCTCCCGCTCGGCCGGGGACGCCGGCACCAGCGCCAGGTCGACCCAGTTCGGCACCACCACTGGCGGACGCGCCGGCGCCGCCACCCCCTCCAGCAGCCGCCCGCGCAGCCAAGCCGACGAGGTGCCGATCCGCGCCAGCGCCGCCAGCATTCGTGCCCGCTCGGCCGGCGAGGCGCCGCCGCGCATTCCCTGCGGGTCGTTGTTGAGGAACGCCCAGACCGGGACGGCCGGAAAGCGGCGGGCCAGGAACAAAGCCAGGTCGAGGCGGTTGTGCACCTCGATCAGCGCCGGGGCCAACCGGCGCAGTGCCGCCGCGACGCCGCCGGCATAGCGGCGGTTGCGCCCCAGCGGCAGCCAGGAGAGGCGGACCGGCCGGAAGGTCACATCATCGAACGGGGCGGCCTGCGGCACGCCGAGCACCACTGCGGCGAACCGATCGGTCGCCGCCGCGGCGTGTGCCAGCAAGCCGATGGCGCCGGTGCGGCCGGGCGCGAAACCCTCCCGCGGCGGCAGCACGACGGCGACCGTATCATTGCGCATGCTCGCTCTGTAGCGCGGATGCGCCGTGACGGCGACGCCGTTCGGTCGCATATCAAGTCCCCGCCCATGGACCGTCCCACGATGATTCTGCCCCGCCTCTGCTTCTTCCTGCAGCTCGCCGCCACCGCCATCGGCCTGACGGTGCTGCTGGCCGCCGTGCTGGCGATGGGCGGCTGGACGCCGGTGAAAATCCTGATCCTGCTGTGCTTCCTCGGCGTGGCGCCGTGGCTTGGGGTGTGCGTCGGCAACGCCGTCCCCGGATTTTTCATCCGCGTGCTGGCAGCTCGCCCGGCGCGCGCGGTGCTGCCGGTGGCGGGCGACATCGACCACGCCCCGATCGCCGCGCGCACCGCGCTGGCCGTGACCGTCCGCAACGAGACCATGGACGACGTGCTGCCGCCGCTCGCACGCCTGCTGGACGGGTTGGCGGCGGCGGGCGTGGCCGACCGGTTTTCCCCCTTCATTCTCTCCGACACGTCCGACCAGGCGCTGGCGGCGGCCGAGGAAGCGGCGCTGGCGGCCTTCCCGCACCCCGTCCGCTACCGGCGGCGGCGCGACAACGCCGGCTTCAAGGCGGGCAACGTGATGGAGTTCCTCGACCACCACGCCGAGGGGTTCGACTTCGCCGTCATGCTGGACGCCGATTCAGAAATGTCGGCCGCCGCGGTGCTGCTGCTGGTGCGGATCCTGCAGGCCGCCCCGCGCATGGGCATCGTGCAGCACCTGACCGTCGGCCGGCCCGCCGATTCGGCCTTCCCTCGCATGTTCCAGTTCGGCATGCGCGCCGGCATGCGGATCTGGGCCACCGGTCAGGCGTTCTGGCAGGGCGACGCGGGGCCGTACTGGGGCCACAACGCCATCCTGCGGATCGCTCCCTTCAGAGAACACTGCCGGCTCGAACCGCTGCCGGACGGCGCCGCCATCCTGTCGCACGACCAGGTGGAAGCGGCGCGGCTGCGGGCAGCGGGCTGGGGGGTCTCGCTGTGGGCGGAGGAGGAAGGCTCGACCGAGGCCAATCCGCCGGCGTTGCCCGAATTCCTGCACCGCGACGCGCGCTGGCTGGCGGGCAACCTGCAATACCGCCACCTGCTGGCGCTGCCCGGTCTGCGGGCGATGGGGCGGTGGCAGTTGGTGCAGGCCATCCTGCTGTTCACCGGCGCGCCGCTCTACGCGGCGATGCTGGCGCTGGCCGCGCTGTCGGTGGCGACCGGCGGCGGGCAGGCGGTCGGGCGGGGGCCGCTGCTCGCCCTGGCGTTGGCCTGGACGCTGGCGATCTACAGCCCGAAGTTTTTGGGCTACGCCGAGGTGCTGCTGTCCCGCGACCTGCGCGCGCGCTACGGCGGGGCGGCGCGGTTTCTGATCGGGGCCGCGGCCGAGTTCATCTTCACCTTGCTGCTGGACGCGCTGTCGCAGGTGCACAAGACGCTCGCCATGATCCGCCTGGCGCTGGGCGCGCGCCCCGCCTGGTTGCCGCAGAACCGTTTTGTCCGTGGGGTGGGCTGGGGCGAGGCGGCGCGGATGTTCTGGCCGCACACGGTTTTCGGCGTGGCGGTGTTTTCCGGCTTCGCCAGTTCGTCCTGGGGCGCGGTGCTATGGGCACTGCCCTTTGCGGGGGGATTGCTGGTGGCGATCCCGTTCTGCGTGCTGAGCGCCGATCCCCGGGTGTCGGCCTGGTTGCGGGCGCGCGGCATCGCGGCGGTGCCGGAAGAAATCCGTCTCAGCCCTCGTTGAGATGACACGCGCTGCGGTGACCCGCGCCGATCGGCCGGAGCACCGGGGCAATTTCCCGGCAGCGCGCCATGGCGTGCGGACAGCGCGGATGGAAATGGCAGCCCGGCGGCGGGTCCAGCGGGCTCGGAATTTCGCCCGTGATGGCGGTGAACTGCCGGCGGCGCGCATCGATGCGGGGAATCTCGGCCAGCAGCGCCTGGGTGTAGGGGTGGTTGGCGCGGGCAAAAATTTCCTCGGTCGGCGCCTCCTCGACGATGCGGCCGAGGTACATGATGACGACGCGGTCGGACAAATGCTCGACCACGCCGAGGTCGTGGCTGATGAACAGGTAGGTGAGGTCGAGCTCGGCGCGCAGGTCCATGAACAGGTTCAGGATCTGCGCCTGGATCGAGACGTCCAGCGCCGCCACCGCCTCGTCGCAGACCAGGAATTCGGGCTGCACGGCGAGCGCGCGGGCGATGCCGATGCGTTGCCGCTGGCCGCCGCTGAACTGATGCGGGTAGCGCCGCTTGAAGGCCGGGTCGAGTCCGGCGCGGCGCAACTGCGCATCGACATAGGCATCGAACTGGCCGGGCGGGATCATGCCGTGCACGCGCGGCGCCTCGCCGACGATCTCGGCCACCTTCATGCGCGGATTGAGGCTGGCGTAAGGGTCCTGAAAAATCATCTGGACCTTGAGCTTGGCGGCGCGCGCCGCGTGTGCATCCAGAGTGGTGAGGTCTTGGCCCTTGAACAGCACGGCCCCCGCGCTCGGCGGCAGGATGCCGGCGACCATGCGGCCGAGCGTCGATTTGCCG
>CAYWOW010000101.1:3715-6253 GCA_964459005.1 uncultured Acetobacteraceae bacterium | reverse complement strand
CCCCGCGCTCGGCGGCAGGATGCCGGCGACCATGCGGCCGAGCGTCGATTTGCCGCAGCCCGATTCGCCGACCAGCCCGACCACCTCGCCGTTGCGCACCACCATGTCGACGTTATCGACGGCGCGCACCACGTCGTTCCTGACGGTGCCGCCAAACGCAACTCGCGCCCGCCGCGCCAGCCGGGCGGCGATGTCGAATGTCCTGCCGAAGCGCTTGGAAACGCCGCGCAACTCGATGACCGGTGGGGCCGCGCTCATGCCGCCACATCCAACTGCGGGTGAAAGCAGCGCAGCGCGCGATCGGGCACGGGATGGGTGATGGCGGGTTCCGTCCCGCAGGCCTCGCTCGCCCGCGGGCAGCGGGTGCGGAAGGCACAACCGGCGGGCAGATTGAGCAGCGAGGGCGTCATGCCGGGGATCTGGCGCAGCCTGTCGCCGCGCTTATTGCGGCTGGGCACGCTGCCGATCAGCCCGGCGGTGTAGGGATGCATGGGATGGTCGAGCACCGCATCGACGCCGCCGGTCTCGACGATGCGACCCGCGTACATCACCGCGATGTCGTCGGCCAGCCCCGCGACCACGGAAAGGTCGTGGGTGATCCAGATCAGCGCGGTGCCGTGCTCGCGGGCGAGTTTCTGCACCTCGGCCAGGATCTGCGCCTGGATGGTGACGTCGAGCGCGGTGGTCGGCTCGTCGGCGATGATCAGGTCGGGACGGTGCAGCAGCGCGATGGCGATGGTCACGCGCTGGCGCATGCCGCCGGAAAACTGGTGCGGATAGGCCGCCAGCCGCTCGTCGGGGCTGGGAATGCCGACCATCCCCAAGGCATCCCGCGCGCGCCCACGGGCCTCCGCGCGGGAAACCCTGGCGTGCGCCAGCACCGTCTCGATCATCTGGGTGTCGATGCGCAGGACCGGATTGAGCGTCATCATCGGGTCCTGGAAGATCATGGCGATGCGGTTGCCCCTGAGCGCGCGCAACTCCGGCTCGGGCAGATCGGTGATGTCGCGACCCCGGAAACGGATTCTTCCGCCCGCGATCCGGCCGGGCGGATCGACCAGGCCGATGATGGAAAAGCCGGTGACCGTCTTGCCGCAGCCCGACTCGCCGACCAGCCCCAGCACGCGGCCGCGCGCCACGCTGAACGACACGCCGTCCACCGCCTTGATGACGCCGGCGCGGGTGTGAAACCAGGTGCGCAGGTCGTCGACCTCCAGCGTCGGCGCGGTCATCGCTTCAGCCGCGGGTTGAGCACGTCGCGCAACTGGTCGCCGACCAGGTTGATGGCGACCACGGTCACCAGCAGCGCGATGCCGGGGTAGAAGCTGATCCAGTACTTGCCGGACAGCATGTACTGGTAGCCGTTGGCGATCAGCAGGCCGAGCGAGGGCTCGGTGATCGGCACGCCGAGGCCGAGGAAGGACAGCGTCGCCTCCAGCGTGATCGCGCGCGCCACCTGGATGGTGCCGATGACGATCAGCGGCGGCAGGCAGTTGGGCAGCAGGTGGCGGAAGATCAGCCGCCAGCGCGGCAGGGCCAGACACTCGGCGGCCTCGATGTATTCGCGCCGCCGTTCCACCAGCGCGGCCGCGCGAGCGGTGCGGGCGTAGCCGCCCCAGCCCACGATGACCAGCGCCAGCATGACGTTGCCGACGCCCTTGCCCAGGAAGGCCAGGATCATCAGCGCCACCAGGATGGCGGGAAACGACAGTTGCAGATCGACCAGCCGCATGATGAGGGTTTCGGTCTTGCCGCCGAGATACGCGGCGGTCAGCCCGAGCGTCGCGCCGACCACGAACGCGACCGCCGCCGAACCGACGCCGACGATGAGGCTGATGCGAAGGCCGTAGATGATGCCCGACAACATGTCGCGGCCCTGGTCGTCGGTGCCGAGCCAATAGGTCAGCCCATCCGCGCTTTTCGCCCCGGGCGGCAGGCGGCCGTCCATGATGTCGAGCTGGGCCAGGTCGTACGGATTCTGCGGCGAGATCCACGGCGCCAGCAGCGCCGCCAGCACGATCAGCGCGCACACCGCCAGCCCGCCGACGGCCAGCGGACTCGCCGAAAACTCGCGGCAGATCAGGCGGAACGGCGATTCTTCCCGCGCCGGTGCGGCCCCGCTCATTCCCGGCTCTCCAGGCGCACCCGCGGATCCAGCACGGTGTAGAGCAGATCGACCGCCAGATTGATGAAGATGAACAGGAAGACGATCATCATGAGGTACGCAACGATGACCGGCCGGTCCAGCACGTTGATGGAATCGATGATGAGCTTGCCCATGCCGGGCCAGGCGAAGACGCTCTCGGTCACCACCGCGAAGGCGATGACGCTGCCGAATTCCAGCCCGACCACGGTGACGATCGGAATCAGGATGTTCTTGAGCACGTGCACGAACACCACGCGCGCCGGCGAAAGTCCCTTGGCGCGGGCGAACTTCACATAATCCATCGACAGGTTCTCGCGCACCCCGGCGCGGGTCAGGCGCAGCACCAGGGCGATGTTGCCGAGCGCGAGATTGAACGCCGGCATGACCAGGTG
>CAYWOW010000101.1:0-3615 GCA_964459005.1 uncultured Acetobacteraceae bacterium | reverse complement strand
GCAGCACCAGGGCGATGTTGCCGAGCGCGAGATTGAACGCCGGCATGACCAGGTGGGCCAGTCCATCACGGGTAAGAAACGACCACTCGATGCCGAACAGCTCGCGCGTCTGCCCGCGCCCGGTGCTGGGCAGCCAGCCGAGTTGCACCGCGAAGACCATGATCAGCATCAGCCCGACCCAGAAGGTCGGCAGCGAGAAACCGAGGATGGACCCCGCCATGATGCTGCGGCCTGAAAACGAGTCCGGCCGCAATCCCGCATAGAGGCCGAGCGGAATGCCGATCAGCACCGACATCAGTACCGCGGTGACCGCCAGTTCCATGGTGGCGGGCAGCCGCTGGGCGATCAGTTGCAGCGCCGGCTCGTTGAAGACGAAGCTGCGGCCAAGGTCGAAGTGCAGCGCGCCCCACAGGAAATAGGCGTATTGCTGCCACAGCGGCTTATCGAGCCCGAGCGAGGCGATGGCCCGGGCGCGCTCGACCGCGTCGGCCTCCGGCGAGATCAGCATCTCGATCGGATCGCCGATGACATGCACGCCGACGAAGACGATCACCGTCATGGCGAGCACGACGAAAATCGCCTGGATGAGGCGACGGAAAATCCAGGTGGTCATGCGCCGCCCGGCGGTGTCCAGGTGGTCTCGGCGTCGAGCGGCCAGATCGGCCGGGGCAGCCGCTTCCAGGCGAAATTGCCGAGCACCGGACTGGTCAGGCCGGGCGTGTCCACCTCGTAGGTCCGCTCGGCCGGCACGAACTCGTCGAACCCAGCGCGGAAGTGGCCGCGGCTTTTCACCACCACCACCGGAACCCGCGCGATGTCGATGCCGTGCATCTCCAGCATGCGCGGCTCGGCGAGCTGGCGGCGCAGGCTGCCCACCACCACGCGCAAGCCGCTGCCTTCCAGGCGCAGCAACGCCGAGGGTCCGAGGGTGAACCGCTTGCCCGCGAGGGTGCCGCGACGGCCCACGTCGCCGCCTTCGGTCAGCTTCTCCACCACCGCGTCCGCCGCGAAACGTTTTGCGAAGCTGTCCTCGACGCGGTTGAAGACCGCCCGCATCCGCTGGCCCTCGCCCAGCGCGTGCGCCTCCGCGGCCAGGGCGGGATCGACGAACACGCCGAGCACCACGCCCGGGATCGCCGCCTCGTGCAGCGCGGCCAGCAGCCAGGCGGTGTTGCCGCGCCCGCCGCCGCCCGGGTTGTCGGCGACGTCGGCCAGGATGACGGGAGCGGTCTCGCCCGCCCCGGCCCGGCGCGCGATTTCCACCGCCTCGGCCAGCGGCGTCAGGGCGCGGAAATAGCGGTCACGGTCCGCCCAGGCCGCGCGCGCGATGCGCGCCGCCACGCCGTCGGCCAGCGCCTGGTCGCCCGTGGTGGTGACGTTCACCGTCATGCCGCATTTTGGCAGGTCGCCGAAGATGAACCCGCCGGTCACCGACACGTTCAGCACATCCCCCCCGGTCAGCGTCTGGCCGAGCGCGATCAGGTCGGCATAGGGCCCTTCGGCGGTCAACAGGGTCACCGAGGGCGGCGCGATCGGCAAGCGGACGAACGCCTTGGCCGTGCGCAGCCCCGCCAGCATCCGGCGCATCAGGTCGGCCGCCTCGGCGGCACGCTCGCGCGCATCGACATGCGGATTGGTGCGATAGGCGATCAGCGCGTCCGTCGCCGCGATCAGCCGCTCCGAGACATTGCAATGGAGGTCGTGCGTGACGATCACCGGCACCGCCGGCCCGACAATCCGCCGCACCAGTTCGAGCAGGGTGCCGTCGCTGTCCTCGTCGCCGGTCGCCGATGACGCGCCGTGGCTGGCGACATAGACGCCGTCGAGCGGCAGCGCCGCAGCGAGCCCGCGCCGCACCCGGTCGAGGAAGTCGAGGAAAACGTCCTGCGCGATCGGTCCGCCCGGTGGCGCGCCGATGACCACCACCGGCACCGGCTCCCAGGGTCCGGTGGCGTCCATGCGGGCATAGAATCCCGGCAGTTCCGAGGGCAGGTGGCTGACCAGGCGCGCGAGTTCCGATATCCGCTCGCCCTCCTCCCAGCACTGATGGTCGAAATCTTCCCGCAGGGTCGGCGGGGCGAAGGCGTTGGCCTCCAGATGCAGGCCGAGGACAGCGATACGCGGGGCGCGGGACGGCATGGTCCCCTCCGTTTGCCGGTTGCCCCGGCGCGTATAGACTGTCCCGCATGCAGGACCAAGATAGTCGCCGAGTCGGCGGCCGCCGGACCGCGCGAGGTCCGGCATGAGCGCCAACAGGGACTCGGCAACCCAGCCGCTGCCGCGCTTCGAGGTGCAATTGCGCGCGCCCGATATCACGCGCTGGCTGGCCGGCAACACCGGCATTCCCGGCTTCACCAGCCTCGCCGGGCCGGCGCCGGGGCCGCACGTCGTGGTACTGGCGCTGACGCATGGCAACGAGATCGCCGGGGCGATCGCGCTCGACCGGCTGCTCGCGGCCGGGCTCCGGCCGCTGCGGGGCCGGCTGACCTTCGGCTTCGTCAACCTCGCCGCCTTCGCCCGCTTCGATCCCGACCAGCCCACCACCAGCCGCTTCGTCGACGAGGACATGAACCGGATCTGGGATGCCTCGGTGCTCGACGGCACGCTGCGTTCGGTCGAACTGGCGCGGGCCCGCGAAATCCGGGCGCTGGTGGAAAGCGCCGACGTGCTGCTCGACGTGCACTCCATGCTGTGGCCGTCGGACCCGCTGATCCTGTGCGGGCCTGCCGCCAAGGGCAAGATACTGGCTCAGGCAGTCGGGCTGCCCGACCTGGTGGTGACCGACGCCGGCCATGTCAGCGGACGGCGCATCATCGACCACCCGCGGTTCACCGATCCGGCCACCCGGCCCGTCGCCATCCTGGTGGAGGCGGGCCAGCACTGGCTGACCGGGACGGTGGACAGCGTGCTCGCCTGCATCGCCGGCCTGCTCCGCCACACTGGGATGGCGACCGGCCACCCCGCCCTGCCCGCCCCGCCATCGCCCGCCCGCACCCCGCGCGTGGCCGAGGTGACCACGACGGTGACCGCCGCCACCTCCGGCTTCGCCTTCGTCCAGCCCTGGCACGGGGGCGAGGTGGTGGCCCGGCGCAACACCCTGATCGCGCTGGACGGCACCGCCGAAATCCGCACCGCCTACGACAACTGCCTGCTGGTGATGCCCAGCCTGCGCACCAGCCGTGGCCATACCGCCGTGCGACTGGCGCGCCTGCGGGACGGCTGAGGAAGCAAGGCGGGCGCTCCGCCTTGCTTCCTCAGGCGCCCAGCTTGATCAGCAGGTCGGCGTGTTCCTGGGTGACGATGTGCCGGCGGATTTTCTGGGTGGCCGTGAGCATGCCGTTGTCGATGGTGAACGGCGCCACCACGGCGTGACGGCGGATGCGTTCGGTCACCGACAGGCGTTTGTTGACATTGCTCACCGCTGCCGCCGCCGCCATCTCGTCGTAGCCTTCGGCGGGCACCACCAGTGCCGTCAGGCTTGAGCGTCCCTCGCCCAGCACGACGGCCTGCGCGATCGCGCCTTCGGCGATCAGCATGCCCTCGATGCGTGCCGGCGAGACGTTCTCGCCGCCGGACAGCACGATCATGTCCTTCTTGCGGTCGGTGATGCGCAGG
>CAYWOW010000100.1:0-10326 GCA_964459005.1 uncultured Acetobacteraceae bacterium | reverse complement strand
TCTAGCACATGCCGCGGTGCCAGGAGAGGGCGGCGGAGGGCTGATCGCGCAGCGCGAACCGGGAGCACGGGACAGGCCCTTGTTCAGCGACGCGTGAGGCGACTACTCTTGGCGGTGTCGGCAGAGGAAGCATCACCATGACGCTGAACGACCGCGTGCGCGGCATGCTCTACGGCCAGGCTTTCGGCGATGCGCTCGGCGCGCCGGTGGAGAAACTCACCGCCGCCGAGATCGCACGTCGATTCGGTCGCGTCGCCTCGCTCGACATCCCCTGGCACAAGGCGAACGACCCCGTCCCCGCGAGGCTCGGGCGCGTGCGCGGCCATGGCATCTTCACCGACGACACGCTGATGATGCTCTGCCTGATGGCGCTGTACCGGGAGACCGCGCGCCATCTGGACGCCTGGGACATGGCCGGCGGCATGGTGCGCCAGATAGCCTGGACGCCGCGCTGGATTCCGGAGATGCAGCGCGAAACCATGCTGCTGGAGCGCCTGTTCTATCCGGAGAAATGGATTTTCATGCGCCACCAGCTCGCCTCCTGCGAACCGCGCGAGGGTGGCATCGGCAACATGGTGAACTGCGGGGCCGCCATGTACATCGCGCCGGTCGGTGTGGTGAATGCCGCCGATCCTCGGGCGGCCTATGATGAGGCCGTCACCTTCGCCAGTGGTCACCAGGCAAGCTACGGCCTGGAAGCCGCCGGGGTCATGGCGGCCTGCGTGGCGGCGGCGCTCGCGCCGGCGGCGCACATCGAAGGCGTGGTCGAAGCGGCGCTCGCACTGGCCAAGGACGGCACCCGCATGGCCATCGCCGACATCGCCACCGCCGCGCGTGCCCTGCGGGGACACCCGCACGATGCGGTAACCGCCGAATTCCACCGCGTCATCGCGCGCTACTCCAGTATGGGCGACGACATCGACCGCCGCGCGGAGAAGGCCGGCCGCCCGACCGAGGATTACCGCCCATCCCGTCTGCGCAGCATCGAGGAATTGCCGCTGGCACTCGGCTACGCGCTGCTGCACGGCGGCGACTTCCGTCCCACCGTCGAGGACGGCGTGAACTCCGGTCGCGACACCGACAGCATCGGCTGCATGTCGGGCGCCATCCTGGGCGCCCTGCACGGCACGGCCGTACTGGCTCCATCCGAACGCGCGCTGCTGGATGAAGCCAACCGAACCGATCTCGCCGCCGAGGCAGACGCATTCGCCGGAGCTGCCAGTGCGATCCTGCGCGACGACGCCGAGCGGATGGCTGGGGTTGCCGCGGCCCGCGCCGCGTTGGGGCTATAGCGTGCCTCAGGCCTTCACGGCGCCGCTGGCCATGCCGTCGATGAAGCGGCGCTGCAGGACGATGAACACCGCCACCACGGGCAGCACGATGATCGTGGCGGCCGCCATCATCTCGCCCCAGTCGCTGCTGTACTGCCCAGTCAGCGTATAGAACTTCACCATCGCGGTGACCGTGTCGGTGTTCTGCAGGAAAGTCACGGCGATGACGAATTCGTTCCAGGCATAGAGGCCGACGATGATCGCCACCGTCAGCAGCCCTGGGCGCACCAGCGGCAGGATGACGCGCGTGTAGATCTGCCAGGGGGTCGCGCCGTCGATGGCGGCCGCCTCCTCGAGCGCCTCGGGGATGGCAAGCACATAGGTGCGCAGCAGGAAGATGGAAAACGGCGAATACATCGCCGTGTAGATCACCGCCACCGCAGGCACCGAGTTCACCAGGCCGAGCTTGGCAAAGGCGAAATACAGCGGGAACAGATAGAGCTGCACCGGCACCGTCACGCTGGCCATGAAATAGAAACTCAGCGGCCGCCAATGGCGGATACGCCGGCGCGCCAGCACATAGGCACACGGGGTGGCCGTGAGGCACACCAGGATGATGGTGCAGGCCGCGACCTCGGCGCTGTGCAGCAGGCTGCTGGCGAGGTCGGCGTGCTGCCAGGCGTGGGCGAAATTCTCCCAGCGCCAGTGCAGCGGCGCCGCCAGCGGACTTTCAGTGATCTCGCCCGCGGTCTTGAACGCGTTCAGCAGCATCAGCGCGATCGGCAGCAACGCCTCGAACACGCCGATGCCGAGTACGGCGAGTGCGATCGTCCGCCCGCCGCGCGACGGGATGATGTTCACGCGCCTTCTTCCCGACTCTGGATACGCAGATAGGCGAAGGTGGCGCACAGGCCGAACAGGCTCATGACGATCGCCGCCGCCGCGGCCTGGCCGACATCGTTCTCGAAAAAGGCATGGCGATAGGCAAGCGTGGACAGCACCTCACTGCCGTAAGCCGGACCGCCGCGGGTGATGATGTAGATGAAGTCGAATACCGTGAACGACCAGATCACCGTGAGGATCAGCATGAGCGTGAGCGTCGGCCTGATGCCGGGCAGCAGCACGTGGCGCAGCAAGGCGGTGAAACCGGCCCCGTCGACGCGCGCTGCCTCGATCTGATCGACGCTCACCTGGCGCATGGCGGCGAGGAACACCACGGCCAGGAAACCCCACCAGTGCCAGATATCGACGCCCGCCACCGCGAACAGCGAGCGGTCCGGGTCGGCGAGCGGGTCGGCGAGCGCGAAACCGTGCGCGTTCAGCCAGCCCAGAATGCCGGTGGCGGGCGAGTAGATCATGCCCTGGAACACCCGCCCGGTGATGGCGGCGGCGAAGATGCGAGGCATGAAGTAGATCACCTGCAGCGGCGTGCGCGCGGCGGGGAAGGCCAGCATCAGCGCCGCCATGACGAGTGCGATGAGCACCGGCACGGTGAGGAAGATCGCCGTCCAGATCAGGTTGTTGGTCAGCGACGACCAGAAGATCGGGTCGTCGATGAGGGCGAGGAAATTAGCCAGTCCCGCCCAGGACGGGGTACCGATCCCATCCCAGGCGGAAAACGCGGCGAGGAACGTCAGCAGCGCCGGGATCAGGATGATGGCAACGTTGATTGCCAACGCCGGCAGGACGAGCAGCCACATGACGCGGGTCAGGCGGTCCGCGGCGGGATCGGCGGCACCTTGCCTTCCTTCATTTCCTGCTGGAACATGCTGTTCATCTTGGTCAGATAGTCCGCGGTCGTGGCGCGGTTCAGCCAGACCTGCTCGATGCCGTCGATCAGATACGTCTCGGTTGCGCCGGGCCAGAAGGTCCAGGTGGTGAAGCCGTATTTGCCGCTCTCGAAGGCGTCGTGCATGTCGGCGATCGCCTTCTCGAACAGCGGGTAGCCGATGCCCTTCAGCATGGCCGGCGACAGATTCTTCACCGGAATGGTCCACTTGCCCGGCCAGTCCCGGTTCATGGCCTGGTAGAAGCCTTCGGTCTGGATGAAGTTGAACATCGCAACCACGCCCTCGACATTCGGCGAGTTCCTGGCGATCGACATGGTGGCGCCGCAGCCCAGTTGATAGAGTCCGCCGGTGAAGGCGCTACCCAGCGTGGGCACCGGCACCACGTCCATCACCGTGTCCGGCTTGTTCATGCCGGCGCCGATGTAGCCGAAGGCCCAACTGCCGCTCATCACCATCGCGGCCTTGCCGTTGACCGCCTGCATGAAAGCCTGCTCGCCGGCCAGCGAGAAGTAGTTCTTGCCGAAATAGCCCTTCTGGTACCAGGACTTGGAGAGGTCGATCGCCTCGACAAACGGCGCCGCCGTCCACGGCAGCTCGCCGGTCAGGGCGCGGCGGACGGTGTCGGGGCCGGCGACGTTGTTGATGAACACCGTCAGCAGCCACTCGTTCACGCCCTTCCAGTCGGCGTTGCCGTTGCCGAAGGGAACGATGCCCTTGGCGAGCGCCGCCTCGGCCACCGCTTCCATCTCGGCGCGGTTGGTCGGCAGCTTCCAGCCATTCTCGGCGAACATCGCCTTGTTGTAGAACAGGTGCATGGACTCGTAATCGCGCGGCAGGGCGTAGAGCTTGCCGCCGAACACGTCGGTGTTGAGCAGTGCCGGCAGGAAGGCATCCTTCCAGCCGTACTTCTGTGCCAGATCGTCCAGCGCCAGGACCTGGCCGGCGGTCGCTATCGGAGTCAGATAGGAGGGTCCGTTGGTTTGCACGATGTCCGGCCCGTTGCCGGCGAGCAAGGCGACGCGCAGCAGGTTGTTGATCGCCCCGCCCTTGACTTCCATGACCAGGCGCCACTGGCTTTGCGACGCATTGAACGCCTCGACAAGGTCGTGCTGCAACGCCGCCTGTCCAGCCGCATTGGCGGCACCATACCAATAGGTGATCACCGTCCGCCCGTCCTGGGCGCGGGCGGGCCGGGCGCCGGCGAGCGCGGCGGCGGGAACGGCGGCAACCAGCTGGCGACGTGAAAGACGCATTGGAATGTTCCCTTCCAGAGTCGCCCCGAGCCGGTCACGATTGCCGGCTTGTCGGCGAGGGCCTATTTGTAATACGTATATCTGACCATGTTGACGCTCGTCAATCGCGACCTTCGCCACCGGCGCCGCGCCGCATGACCGCCGCGCGCTCCCCCCCGGCCGGCCGCCGCCCCACCCAGAAGGACGTGGCGCTGGCCGCCGGCGTGTCGCAGGCAACGGTCTCCATCGTGCTGCACCGCCCCGACGCGCCGGCGGTGCCGGCGGCGACGCGTGCCCGGGTGCAGCGGGCCGCCGCCACGCTCGGCTACGCGCCAAACCGCCTTGCCCAGGGGCTGCGCAACGCACGCAGCATGACCCTGGCCTGCGTGATCCCCGACATCACCAACCCCTTCTATCCGGGCTTCGTGCGCGGCGTGCAGCAGGTCGCCGGCCCCGCCGGCTACGACGTGATGATCACCGACACCGACGGCACCGAGGCCGGTGAACGAAAGGCGCTGGCCTGGCTGCGCCAGGGGCGGGCGGACGGGGTGGTGGGTACGTTCTTCCATCTGAGCGCGACCGACCTGGCCGCGCTCAGCCGGCTTGGCATCGCCGTGGTGCGGCTGGAGAACCGGGCCAAACCGGGCGGGGCGCTGCCGATCGACAGCGTGTGCATCGACAACGGCGCGGCGGCGGCGGCCTTGACCGGCCTGCTGCTGGCGCGCGGGCACCGGCGGATCGCGCTGATCGCCGGCGCGCTGGGGCCCGGGGATCAGCGCGTGGCCGGCTACACCGCGGCCATGCGGGCGGCGGGATTGCGGCCGGACGTGCTGCGCGATCCCGACTTCAGCGCCGCCGCCGGACAGCGCTGCACCGCGCGCCTGTTGCGCCGCCGGTTGCGCCCCACTGCCGTGTTCGGTGCCAACGACCTGCTGGCGATCGGCGCCATGACGGAACTGCGCAATGTTGGGCTGGCGATCCCGACCGATGTGGCGGTGGCCGGCTTCGACGACATCGCGGCCGCCGCGCTGGTCATGCCCGGGCTCACCACGGTCCGCCAGCACGAGCAGGCGCTGGGTGCCGCCGGAGCGGAGATGCTGGTCGCCCGCCTGGCGCCCGGCGGCATGACAGGACCAGGACAGGTGCGCTGCCTGGCCTATGAGATCATCGAACGCGGCTCGGTCTGAAGCGCGCGCGAGCAACCCGGAGGAAACCACCATGGCCATCATCAACCCGGATTATGCGGAGCGCGTCTACGCAGGAGTCCTCGGCAAGCTCATCGGCGTCTATGCGGGCCGGCCGTTCGAGGGCTGGACCCATGAGCGGATCATGCGCGAGCTCGGCACCATCCGCTATTACGTGAACGACCGGCGCGACGTGACCCTGCGCTCCACGCAACTGGTGGTGACCGACGACGATGTCGCCGGCACCTTCATCTTTCCGCGCGCGCTGGCGGACAACGGCTGGCCGCGCGATCTCACCGCCGCCCAGGTCGGCGAGGCGTGGCTGAACTACATCGTCGAGGAGCGTTCCGTGCTGTGGTGGGGCGGTCTCGGCAATTCCACCGAGCACACCGCCTATCTGCGGCTGAAAGCAGGCGTGCCGGCGCCGCGCAGCGGTTCGATCGGCCTCAACGGCCGCACGGTGGCCGAACAGATCGGCGCCCAGATCTTCATCGACGGCTGGGCCATGGTGAGCCCGGGCGATCCCGAGCTGGCGGCCCACCTTGCGCGGCAGGCCGGCAGCGTGAGCCACGACGGGGCATCGGTGCAGGCCGCCATGCTGTTGGCGGCGATGCAGGCGCAGGCCTTCGTGGAATCCGACGTGCAGCGCCTGCTGGACACCGGCCTCGGCTACGTGCCGGCGGACAGCGCGATCCGCCGTCTGGTCGAGGACGTGCGCAACTGGCACGCCGCCGACAACGCCCGGGACTGGCGCAACACCTTCGCCCGCATCGCCGGCCAGTACGGCTACGACAAGTATCCGGGCAACTGCCATATCGTGCCGAACCACGCGTTGATCATCCTGACCATGCTGTACGCCCGTGATTTCAGCGAAGCGATATCGATTTCCTGCACCGCGGGCTGGGATACCGACTGCAACGCCGGCAACGTGGGCTGCCTGTTCGGCATCAAGGACGGTCTGGCCGGTATCGATGCCGGGCCGGACTGGCGCGGGCCGGTGGCGGACCGAATGTATCTCTCCTCGGCGGATGGCGGCGGGGCCATCAGCGACGCGGTGATCGAGGCCCGTGCGCTGGTGCAAGCCGGTTATCGGCTGGCGGGCGCCGCGCCGCCGGCGCCCGCCAGGGATGGGGCTCGCTTCGCTTTCGAATTCCCCGGCAGCTTCCAGGGATTCCGCAACGAGCCGGGCGATCCCAGCGTGGTCGCGCCGGCCGTCCTGGAGAACGTGCCACACGGCAACGGCCGGGTGTTGGCAATCCGCTATCATGGCCTGGCTCCGGGGCGGGTGGCACGGGTCTGCACGCGGACCTTCTTCGACCAGGAAGTGTTCGGCATGCGCAGTTACAAACTGATGTGCGCGCCGACGCTCTATCCGGGCCAGGAGGTGGAGATATCGGTGGCCGCCGCGGCGGGAAACCCGGCGGACATCATCGTGCGAGGCTACATCAACATTTTCGGCGCGGCGGATCGCGTCGAGCAGATCCCGGGGCCGGAAGAGGTGCTCGCGGCAGGCGAGTCAACGGTGCTGCGCTGGCGCGTTCCGCCGACGGACGGGTGTCCGGTTTACGAGGTGGGGCTGGAACTCGTCGGCACCGGGGCGGGCACCGTGCTGCTCGGGGCGGTGAGTTGGCACGGCGCGCCGGATGCGGTGTTCCGCCGGCCCGAAACGGGCGGCGAGATGTGGCGCCATGCCTGGGTCGATGACGCCAGCCAGTTCCAGACACGCTGGGAGGCGTTCCGGGTCACCCAGGGCGAAGGGCGCGGCATGATCATCACCGGCACGCGGGAATGGCACGATTACGCCGTGGAAGCGTCGCTGAAGCCGTATCTGGCGCAGGTCTGGGGGCTAGGGGCGCGGGTGCAGGGGCGGCGGCGCTATCTGGCGGTGCTGTTCGATGCCGTCGGCGAAGGCGCGGCCGGACAGCGGGCGCGGCTGGTGCGGGTGTGCGGGGCGGAAACCACGCTTTGTGGCTGCGCTTTCGCCTGGGTGCCGGACCGTGCCTATGCGGTGAGGCTGGAGGTCGAGGGCTCCCGCGTGACTGCCTTCGTGGATGGCGAGAAACTGCTCGAAGCGGAGGATGAAACCTTTGCCGCAGGCGGCGTGGCACTGGTTGTGGAGGTGGGATCGGTGGGGACGGAGATGGTTTCAATACGGCCGGTCTGATAGCGGCGCGACGGGGGTCCCGGTGGCAAACCGATCCACACACTCATTCGGCGAACATCGTCCGCCGCGCATCGCGAGCCGCGAAAACTGCCCAAATGGCGACGGAAGCGAAACACCACCAGCCCAGATAAGTGCCCCATCCCCAAATGATCGTTCCGCACGCCGACAGCGCCAAACCATGCTTGGCTGAGACAACATCCTTCGTAACTTCGACAATGTCGGGGTCGGCGTCGGCATTCAGTCGCAACAAAGCGAGCTCGGAAATGCCATATTTGAGATAGCGCCGCGATGCCACGATCAGCCCGATCGCGGTGGTTATTGAGCCGGACCTCTCGAACAGGTCCCATCGGCCTGACGATTGAGCCCACCAGGCGCAGATCACCGGCGGAGCAAGACCCCAAGTGACCACCATCAATCTGCGCCACGCATAAGGACTCCGGAACAGAAGCTTGCGTATCAGATCCCCGGAAACCACGGCGTTCGATCCTTGTTGCTGAAGACGTCACCCCAGAATGTGGTACCGGCCATCCACCTATGCCGTTTTTCCGCGAGCATGCCTGCCCTTGGGACAGGTGATGGCCAGTTCGGCCCCCATGGCGCGGAAATCCCCGCGCCCCCATGGACGATGGAATGTTCGGCGGCAATGCCAGGAACGAGGCCCTTTTCCAGGCCGGAAGCTCTTTCGAGCGGTCGATCACAGTCACCTCTCCCGGCAATCATGATACGGTTCGACCGGGTTGCGTCCCGATCCGCGGAGGCTGTTCAGCATGCGGCGCGGTGTTGTCATCGGTGGCGCGGGGACGGCTGCCATCGCCGGCATTTCCTGCCGGCACCTGACCCCCACCCGTTGGCGGCTGAATGCGGAACCAGGCAACATAGAGAGCTGGCAGGAAGATGAGCGTCAGCACGGTCGCTCCGGCGAGACCGCCGATGATCGCGAACGCCATGGGGCCCCAGAAGACGGTCGGCGCGATCGGGATCATCGCGAGCACCGTCGCCGTGGCGGTGAGCAGGATCGGGCGGGTCCGGTGCATCGCGGCGATCACGACGGCGTCCCATGGATGCTGCCCCTCCCTGATCTCCGTTTCGACCTGGTCGATCAGGATGACCGCGTTGCGCGCGATCATGCCGGTCAGCGCGAGCACGCCAAGGATGGCGACGAAGCCAAGTGGCTTCTGGGATACCAAGAGCGCCGCGACCACCCCGATCAGCCCGAGCGGCGCCACGCTCAGCACCAACAGGACGCGCTGGACGCTTTGCAACTGGAACATCAGGATGGTCAGCACCAACAGCATCATTGTCGGCACGACCGCCAGGACGGATGCCTTGCCTTTGGCACTCTCCTCCACGGACCCGCCAATCGCGATCCGGTACCCCGACGGCAGCGCCGCCGTAAGCTTGTCGATGGCGGGCTGCACGTCTTGCACAACCGTCGCCGGCTGCACGCCCGGCACCACGTCGGCCTGCACCGTGAGCGTCGGGACGCGGTCCCGGCGCCAGACGATCGGATATTCCTGCGTGTACTGGAACGAGGCGATCTGCCGGAGTGGCACGACCTTCCCGTTCGGTAGGGGAATCTGCAGCGAGCGAATCGATTCGAGAGAAGTGCGCTCAGCCCGCTCGGCGCGCACCACCACATCGATGAGGTAGATGCTGTCCCGCACCTGGGTGACCGTGGTGCCGCTGACCACGCCGTTCAGCGCCAGCGCCACGTCCTGCGAGCTGAGACCTAGCTGCCGTGCCTGGTCCTGGTCGATGTGGATGCGCATGGAGCGTGCCGGCTCGATCCAGTCGAAATTGACGTGGCGGAGCCGCGACTCTGCCCCCAGGCGCTCCGCAACCTGCTGCGCGATCGTGTGCACGCGCGACAGATCCGGCCCACTCACGCGGTATTTCACCGGCCAGCCGACGGGCGGGCCAAGCTCAAGCGGATAGACGCGGGCGACGACCCCAGGGAAGCGTTCCGCCAGCGTCTGCTCCAAGCGCGCCCGCACCTGGTCGCGCTCCTTCAATCCCTTGGTGACCACTACTGATTGGGCAAAGGAGTCATTTGGCAGCGCGACGTCGAGCGGCAGATAGAAGCGGATGGCCCCCTGCCCGACATAGGTGGAGAAGCGTACGACATCCGGATCGGCGCCGACGATCTTGTCGAACTCCGATGACACGTCGCGGGTGGCCAGAATGGAGGCATTGTCCTGCAGCTTCAGATCCACCAGCAGCTCTGGCCGGTCTGACGCTGGGAAGAACTGCTCGGGGACGAAGCGGGTCCCGTACAGCGCCGACCCGAACAGGACAACCGTGACCGCGATGGTGATCCATCTGGCGCGCATCGCCGCCAGCAGGCAGCGCCGGAACAGGCGCATCGGCGCACCAGGCGTCTCGCCATGCGGATTCTTCGGCTGGCGCAGCAGCAGCTGGGCGGCGACCGGCGCAGCGACGCCCGAGACCATCCAGGAAGCCAACAACGCCAGGGCCACGACAACGAACAGGGAAAACACGTACTCGCCGGAATCACTGCGCGCGAATCCGACCGGCACGAAGCCGCAAATGGTGACCAGCGTGCCGGTGAGCCGCGGCATGGCGGTAGAATTGTAGGAGAACAGGGCGGCCTGTTTCTTGTCATCACCCACCTCCAGGCGGCTGACCATGCTCTCGATCGCGATCATGGAATCGTCCACCAGCAGG
>CAYWOW010000099.1:0-10356 GCA_964459005.1 uncultured Acetobacteraceae bacterium | reverse complement strand
AAGGACGGCTGCCTGGCGCCGAGCGAGCTGCCCGGTCACGGGGTCAGCGTGAACGAGGCCGAGATCGGCAAACATCCCTACAGCGAGCGCAACTTCATGAATTTGTTCAGCGCCGGCTGGGAGAAGCGCAACTCGTAACGCCGCTCCAACCGGGCCACGTGCCGCAACGAAACCCCAAGCGGGAGGAAACCATGCGCATGCAACGTCGTGCTTTTACCCTCGGGGCAGGGGGGCTGCTGCTTGCCTCCCAGACCCGCCCGGCCGCCGCCGACACCACGTTGAGCTTTCCGACCTGGCAGGCCCAGGAACCCGGCTTCAGCCAGTGGTGGAAGGAACTCATCGCCGCCTATGAGCACGCCCATCCCGGCGTGACCATCGCACTGCAGCAGATCGCCTATCCCAACTTCGCCAATGAGATGACGGTCCGCTTCGCCTCCAACACGCCGCCCGACATTGTCGAGCTGTCCGGCAACAATTTTGGCAGCTTCGCCTCCCAGGGCTGGCTGGAGCCGCTGGACGAACGACTGAAGCGCGACCCGATACCGGCGGGGTGGTCGAGCCTGCAGTCGTTCTATCAATGGGACGGCCACACCCTCGGCGTGCTGGTGATGGGTTACGGCAACATGCTGTTCTACAACGAACGCCTGCTTGCCGATGCCGGCGTGTCGCCGCCGAAGAATTTTGCCGAGTTCGCCGCCGCGGTGACGAAGATTACTGCGAAGGACAAGGGGATCTATGGCCTGGCTGCGGTTACCGCCGAGTACCCCACCATTCTGATCGAGATGCTCAGCTTCGTTCTTTGGCAGGGCGCGGGCGCGTTCCGCGGCGGCCACTACACCTTCACCGATCCGGCGGTGGTCGCGGCGCTCGATACCTACCGCCGCGTGGTCGGCGGCAATGCGCCGCTCGGCAACGTGCAGACCATGCAGCACGAGGTATTCCTCAGCGGCAGGGGCGCATTCATGCTGGACGGTCCGTGGTCTTATACGCTGCTGAAGACCGCGCCGGACGCGGTACGGCCGTCGCTGAAGATGATGGCGCCGCCATTCCTGCCGCACACCGGCGGGGCCGCCAACAGCCTGCACATCCCCTCGGGCATTACCGCCGACCGTAAGGACCTGGTGTGGCAGTTCATCAAGCTGGCCATGCAGCCCGAGTGGCAGCGCCGCTATTTCGTGCTCACCTCCGCGCCGCCCGGCTTGCCCGGCACGCTGACCACGGAGGATGTTGCCGCTGCACCGCAGCTCGCGGCCGTCGCGGAAGGTGTGAAGGGGGCGGTGCCCTACATCCCTATGCTGCAACCCATCCAGGCCGACGTGAACGAGTTCGTACAAATCCTGATGCGCACCGCCGTCCGCATTCTCACCACCAGCGACCCTGTTGCGCAGATTTGCGAGCAAACGCAAGCCGAACTCGCCCGTACCATCCCGCTACGCTGACCAACCGGGCCATGTCCTTCGACGAAAACCCAAGTGGGAGGAAACCATGCGCATGCAACGTCGTGCCTTCACCCTCGGTGCCGGGGGGTTGTTGCTCGCCTCCAGGAACCGTCCGGCCGCCGCCGCGACCACGCTCAGCTTTCCGACCTGGCAGGCCGAGGAACCCGGCTTCAGCCAGTGGTGGAAGGAACTCATTGCCGCTTACCAGCAGGCCCATCCCGGCGTGACCATCACCTTGCAGCAGATCGCCTACCCCAACTTCTCCAATGAGATGACGGTCCGCTTCGCCTCCAACACGCCGCCCGACATCGTCGAACTGTCGGGCAACAACTTCGGCAGCTTCGCCTCCCAGGGCTGGCTGGAACCGCTGGACGGCTGGCTGAGCAAGGACCCGATGCCGGCGGGCTGGTCGAGCCTGCAATCTCTCTACCATTGGGACGGCCACACCCTCGGCATGCTGGTGATGGGCTACGGCAACATGCTGTTCTACAACGAGCGCCTGCTCGCTGATGCCGGGGTGTCGCCGCCGAAGGATTTCGCCGAGTTCATCGCCGCGGTGCCGAAGGTGACGCAGAAGGACAAGGGCATTTACGGCCTCGCCTCGGTGACCGCCGAATACCCGACCATCCTGAGCGAGTTCCTCAGCTTCATCCTCTGGCAGGGCGCGGACGCTTTCCGCGGCGGCAACTACAGCTTCACCGATCCGGCCGTCGTCGCCGCGTTGGAGACCTATCGCCGGGTGGTCGGCGGCAATGCGCCGCTCGGCAACGTGCAGACCATGCAGCGCCAGACCTTCCTGTCCGGCAAGGCAGCGTTCACGCTGGACGGACCGTGGGTCTATGCGCTGCTGAAGAACGCGCCAGACGCGGTGCGGCCGTCGCTGAAGATGATGGCGGTGCCGTTTCAGCCGCGCACCGGCGGAGCCGCCAACAGTCTGCATGTCCCCGCCGGCATATCGGCGGAACGCAAGGAACTGGCGTGGCAGTTCATCAGGCTCGCGATGCAGCCCGAGTGGCAGCGGCGCTACTTCGTGCTGACCTCCTCGCCGCCCGGGCTGCCCGGGGCGTTGAGCGCGGAGGAAACCGCCGCCGCGCCGCAACTCGCCGTCGTCGCGGCGGGCGTCAAGGATGCGGTGTCCTATATCCCCTTGCTGCAACCGATCCAGGCCAACGTGAACGAGTTCGTACAGATCCTGATGCGCACCGCCGTGCGCGTCCTGACCACCAGCGATCCGGTGGCGCAGATCTGCGAGCAGACGCAGACCGAACTCGCCCGCGCCATCCCGCTGCGCTGACATGAGGCAAGGCAGCATGCCGCAACCGTCCGGACGCACGCGGCGACCGGGCAGCATGGTGCGGCAGGAACGCGTGCTTGCCTATGCGTTCCTGCTGCCCGCCGCGTTCGTCGTGGCAGGGCTGATCGGCTACCCGCTGGTGCGCGTCGCCGACATCAGCCTGCGCGAGGGGCGGATCATGAACTTCGCGCGCATCGGCACGCTGCCGCTCGGCCTGCGCAACTACATCACCGTCGCCACCGATCCGGCGTTCTGGCACAGCGTCTGGGTGTCCTTGCTCTATGTCGGCATCGTCATCGGCATGGCCTTCGCGATCGGGTTGGGCACCGCGCTGCTGCTCAACCGCCGCATGCCGGGGCGGCGCATCCTGCGCACCCTGCTGCTGATTCCCTGGGCGGTGCCGGGGGTGGTCGCCAGCATCATCTTCCTGTGGATGCTGGACGGCTCCTTCGGCGTGGTGAACGCCGGGCTGCGTGCCTTCGGCATCGCCGGCCCACCCTGGTACGTGGACCGCGACACCGCGCTGGTGGCGGTCACGCTGCCCGCGATGTGGAAGTCCTATCCGCTGATCACGCTAATCATCCTGGCCGCGCTGCAGTCGATTCCGAGCGAATTGTACGAAGCGGCGCGGATCGACGGCGCGAGCGCGTGGCGCGAATTCCGCCATGTCACCTGGCCCGGCATCCGTGGACCGGCCACGCTCGCGGTGATGGTCAGCTCGCTCGCGGTGTTCCGCGACGTGGACATCATCTACACCACCACGCGGGGCGGGCCGTCGCGGCTTACCGAGACGGTGGCCCTGTTCGTCTACAACGAAGGGTTCCAGTATTTCCGCATGGGTTCGGCGGCTTCTGCCGGCCTGCTGATGGTGCTGGCGGCTCTGCTGGCCTCGCTGCTCGCGCTCCGGGTGATCCGCCATGAAAGCCTCTAGCATCCTTCCCCCGCGCTGGCGCGTCCTGCCCTGGTGGCTGGCCACCATCGCCTGCGGCGTGGTCGTGCTGTTCCCGATCTACTGGATGGGCATGACGGCGATCATGCCGACCGAGCTGGTGCTGTCCACCTCGCCGCCGCTGGTGCCGCATTTCGCCGTGGCTTCGCTCGCCGCCTTCCGCACCGTCTTTTCCATCCATCCGCTGCTGACGTGGATCGCCAACAGCCTGGGCGTGGGCCTGGCGGCCACGGTGTGTAGCCTGACCGTCGCCACTTTCGCCGGCTATAGCCTATCGCGCTGGAATTTCCGTCCGCAGCAGATTCTGGGCGCGCTGCTGTTGTTCACCAAGCTGATCCCCGCGACGCTGATCATCATTCCGCTCTACATCACGTTCAACTTGTTCGGTATGCTGGACTCCTACCTCAGCCTGGTGCTGGCGCACATGACCATCGGTGTGCCGCTGGCGACCTGGCTGATGAAGGGGTTCTTCGACCGGGTGCCGCGCGAGATCGAACAGGCCGCCATGATCGACGGCTGCTCGCATTTGCAGGCGCTGCGCTGGGTGATCCTGCCGCTGACCCTGCCGGGCCTGTCGGCCTGCACGATCTACCTGCTTATCGTCAGCTGGTCGGAGTTCATCTTCGCTCGCACGCTGATGCGCAGCGACGCCCACTACATGCTGACCGTCGGCATGCAGTCCTTCGTCGGCGAGCACGAGGTGGACTGGCCCGGACTGATGGCCGCCGGCACCGTCTCGCTGCTGCCGGTGATGATTCTGTTTGTGCTGCTGGAGCCGTTCCTGGTGAGCGGCCTGACCAAGGGAGCTTTGGCCAACTGATGTCCGATGGCTCGTTCGATGTCATCATCGTCGGCGCGGGCTCGGCGGGCTGCGTGCTGGCCAGCCGGCTGAGCGCCGATCCGGCGCGCCGCGTGCTGTTGCTGGAGGCCGGGCCGCGCGACCGCAGCCCGTGGATCCATGCGCCCGGCGGATACTACCGGCTGATGTATCATCCGGTCCTCTCCTGGAATTTCGCGGCCGGGCCAGAGCCGGGCCTCGACGGGCGCACGATGGTCTGGCCGGGCGGGCGCGTGCTCGGCGGCTCGTCGGCGATCAACGGCATGGTCTATATCCGCGGCCAGCCCTGGGATTTCGACGGGTGGCGCGACATGGGCTGTGCCGGCTGGGGCTGGGCGGACGTGTTGCCCTGTTTCCGCCGCGCCGAGGACCAGGCGCGCGGCGCCGACGCCTTCCACGGCACCGGTGGACCGCTGCCGGTTAGCGACATCTCCGAGCACCATGAGCTGTCGGACGCCTTCATTGCGGCGGCGATGCAATGGGGGCTGCCGCGCAACGACGACTTCAACGGCGCGACGCAGGAGGGTGCGGGCACCTACCAGCTTACCGCGCGCGGGCGCCGGCGCGGCAGCACGGCCGCCACCTATCTGCGCGCGGCGCGCGGGCGGGCCAACCTCACCGTGCTGACCGGCGCACGGGCGACCGGCGTGCTGCTGGAGGGGCAGCGGGCGACGGGTGTGCGGGTGCATCACGCCGGCGCCGAACGCATCTTCCACGCGGCCGAAACAATCGTCGCGGCCGGGGCGATGCGCTCGCCGCACCTCCTGATGCTGTCCGGCATCGGCCCGGCGGCGGCGCTGCGCGCGGCCGGGGTTCCGGTGCTGCACGACCTGCCCGGAGTCGGCCGGAATCTGCAGGACCATTTGCAGGTGAAGCTGGCCTGCCGCGTCGCGGGCGTGGAGACGATCAACGAGATCCGCCGCAGTGCCTGGCGGATGGCGCGCGAGGGATTGCGCTTTCTGCTCGCCGCCAGGGGGCCGCTGGCCAACAGCACGCTGATGGCCGGCGGTTTCGTGCGCACCGACCCGGCGCTCGATCGCCCCGACGTGCAACTGCACTTCCAGCCGCTCAGCGGTCCCAGCTCTGGCGTGTTCCACGATTTCGCGGGCTGCACGCTGACGGTTTCGCAGATGCATCCGCAGAGCCGCGGCGCGGTCTGGCTGCGCTCGGCGAACCCGGCGGAACCGCCGGGAATGCGGGCGAACTACCTGGTGGCCGAAGCCGACCAGCGCGTCGTCGTCGCCGCGCTGCGGCTGGGGCGCGAGATCCTGAGCCAGCCCGCGCTGCGCCGCTTCCGTCCGGAGGAGGTCGCGCCCGGCACGGCCGCCGCAGATGACGTCGCCCTGCTGGCGCATGCCCGCGCCACCGGCTTCACCCAGTTCCACCAGGTCGGCAGTTGCCGCATGGGCACGGACGAGGACGCGGTGGTCGATGCCGGACTGCGCGTGCGGGGACTGGATGGCTTGCGCGTCGCCGACGCCTCGGTGATGCCGACGCTGGTGTCCGGCAACACCAACGCGGCCGCGGTGATGATCGGAGAGCGGGCCGCCGAACTGATCATCGGTGTGGCCGCTTGCCGCTGTGCCGGCCCCGCCGGTGCGTCAGACTGTCCTGCAACAAGACAATGAGGGAACACACCATGAAAACCGATCGCACCGCCATCGCGGCGCGCCGCTTCAGCCGACGGACCCTGCTGCGGGCAGCGGCGGTGTCCGCCGCGCTGCCGGCGGTGGCGCACGCCCAGAAGGCGACAAAGATCACGGTCTGGACCTGGGGCGGCACTGAACGCTTCCAGCGCCGCGTCGACGCCTTCAAGCGCTTGTTCCCCGATGTCGCCGCGCGCATCGAGGTCGATGTCGTTTCGCCGGGCAAGCAGGACGGCGAGGTCTACCAGGCCTTTCGCCTCGCGCTGGCGAGCGGCAACAACGTCCCCGACATGGTGCAGATGAACTATATCGGCATGCCGGAATTCGCCGAGGCCGGGGTGCTCGGCGACCTTGGCGGCATGATGAAGCCGTACGCCGGCGACCTCGTCGACGGCGCCCGCCAGCTCGCCGCCTACAACGGGACGACCATCGCCATTCCCTACCAGATGAAGGGAAAAGTCTGGTTCTACCGCAAGGACCTGTTCGAGCAGGCCGGTATCGACCCAGCCGCCGTGCGCACGTTCGACGACTACATGGTGGCGGGCCGGCGGTTCCACGAGAAGCACCCGAAGTCATACATCATGAACATCGGTCGCACACCGATCCACTACTGGTATTTCATGATCCTGTCGAACTGGCCGGAGACGCGTGTGGCCGACCGCGACGGCAAGTTCCGCATCCTCGCGGATGCGCATTTCGCGACCCTGATCGACTGGCTGAAGACCTGGCGCGGCTCTGGCATCGCCTTCGACACCGACGATTTCTCGCCGGCCTGGCAACCCGCGTTTGCCGACAGCTCGATCTGCGGTTCGCCGATTTCCAACTGGATGACCGACTTCCTGCCCAAGTTCGCGCCCGAGCAAGGCGGCCGCTGGGGTATCACCCTGTGGCCGGAGTTCAACCGCCGCGGCAGCGAGGCGGGAGGCGGCGTCATGACGATTCCGGAGCAGTCGCGCAACAAGGAGGCCGCCTTCGAGTTCGCCTCGCGCATGTTCCTCACCGCCAGCGGCTCGGTGGACGAATGGGAACGCACGGGCAACCCGACGGTGCTGCGCAGCGCCCAGCAGGAGATGCTGGACCGCAACGCCAGCATGACCCGTCCGGCCGGCTTGACCGACGCGCAATGGACGGTGATGCCGAACAACTACTTCGGCCGCGACTTCCTTCGCCCGATCCTCGACTCGTTTGACCAGTTCAACGTTTTCCCGTACGATCCGGCGGCGTTGGCCGAGCTCGACATCATGCGGCGCGAGACCGAGGCCTACATCGGTGGCAGCAAGACGCGCGAGCAGACGTTGCAGGCCATGGCCGCAAGCATGACGGCGCAGATCGGCAACCCGTATAAGACCTGAGCCGATGCGCCTCCGCCGCCGCGCGCGCGCGCTGCAGCCCTGGCTGTTCGTGGCGCCGTTCCTGCTGGCTTTCGCCGGGCTGTTCCTGGGGCCGGCGGGCTACGCGTTCTGGCTGAGCTTCACCCGCTATCGCGGGTTCGGCGTGGCCCGCTGGGTGGGGCTCGACAACTACCGCTTCGTGCTCGGCTACGACGCGTTCTGGGAGATGCTAGGGAACACGCTGTTCTATTGGGTCGCCCATGCCGTGCCGATGATGGCGCTGGCACTGCTGCTGGCCGTGCTGGTGCAGCGCCAGGCCATCGGCTGGACGCGGAGCTTCAAGACCCTCGTGTTCCTGCCGCAGATGCTGGCCAGCGTGGCGACAGCGCTGCTGTTCCAGAACATCTTCGGCACCCACTACGGCCTGGTGGACCGGGTGCTCGGCTTCGATACGCCCTGGCTCACCGACCCGGCGCTGTCGCGCTGGACGGTGGTGTTCGTGCTGATCTGGCGCGGCACCGGCTACTGGTTCATCGTCTTCCTGGCCGGGCTCACCACCATCCCACCGGAGGTGGACGAGGCCGCCGCCATCGACGGGGCGACGGGCTGGCAGCGGCTCGTGCGGATCACCCTGCCGCTGCTGCGCCCCACCATGCTGTTCGCGGTGCTGGTGGACGCGATCGTCACCCTGCGCCTGTTCAACGAGCCGAACGTGCTGCTCGGCAAGGCCGGCACGCTGGCGCCGGCGAGCGCCGCACCGCTGCTCAACCTGGTGGTCGAGCAGATGCACAGTGGCCAGTTCGGCGCCGCGGCGGCGACGGGCTGGTTGCTGTTCGTGCTGATCGCGGTGCTGACCTTCGCGATGTTCCGGGTGATGCGCGAGAGGGCGGCGGCATGACGCGGGACAGGCGGGCGTGGCCGCGGGTGGCGCTGAACGCGACGGCGGGACTGGCGGCACTGGTGTTCTGCTACCCGCTGGTGCAGATGCTGCTGAACGCCTTCAAGTCGAACGACGAGATCGTGAGCAACCCGGGCGGGCTGCCGCGGGTCTGGACGCTGGCCAGCTTCGCCGACCTGGCCGACCCGCACCGCTGGCTGCTGCGCAACCTCGCCAACGCGGTACTGGTCGCGGCCGGCAGCACGGCGTTCGCGGTGGTGCTCTGCGCGGCCGCGGCCTTTGCCTTTGCCAAGCTACGGTTCCGCGGCAGCGGGCTGGTGTTCGCGCTGCTGCTCGCCACAATGATGGTGCCGCCGGAGGTGGTCTATCCAGGTCAGTTCATCCTGTTCTCGCGGCTTGGCCTGATCGACACGCTGGCGGTGCAGGTGCTGCCAACCATCACCCCGGTGCTCGGCCTGTTCCTGATGCGCCAGTACATGCTGTCGATCCCGGACGAGCTGATCGACGCCGCACGCATCGACGGTGCCGGGCTGTTCACGATGTTCTGGCGGGTCATCGTGCCGGTTTCCTCGCCGGTGCTGGGCGCGTACGCCATCCTGCACTTCCTGTCGACATGGAACGCCTATCTGTGGCCGACCATGGTGGCCACGCGCGACGCGGTGAAGCCAATCATGGTGGCGCTGCCGCAACTGGTGGACCCGACCATCGGTTTCCTGCCGATCTACGGCACCATCATGGCCGGCTGCGTGGCGGCCACGATTCCGCTGTTGCTGGTTTTTCTGCGCTATCGCGACAAGTTCATGGCCAGTGTCACGGTGGGCGCGGTAAAATGACGATCAGCCGCGCCCCGTCCTGCCTCGGGGTGGGCTATTGTCTTACCAGCCCTGCACCATAGCGAACTGTTCGAGTTCCCGCGCCAGCACACGCGTGCGCTGTACCGCTTCCTCGTTCCTGCGCATCTGTTCGTCGACGACCGCCGTGTGTCCATCCCGCGGTTGGTAGCCGATCGTCTTGCGTGTCGTCTCGATGTCCCACCGCATGCCGGGGTTGTCCGACATCAGGTTCAGCACGGCGAAGGGAACGTCATCCACCACCACCGCGCGCTCCATCGCCTGACACAGGTCGCGGTCGCTTAACCACATCTGCTGGCCCCAGGTGCCTTGCGCCATGTGCGGTCCGGGCCGGTTGCCCGGCTCGCGCTGGCACCAGCCGATCCGAAACGCGATGAACGAGATGCCGGTGCGCGCAGCCAAACTGCGTCCCGCGCGTTCGCCGAACAGCTTGGAATGGCCGTACGGGTTGATCGGCCAGGGCGGAAGGTCGGTCGTGAGGCGCTCCGTTGTGAACCGGTAGCCGGTCATCACCCAATTGGAGCTGCCAAACACCACGCGCCGGACATGATGCTGCCGCGCCGCTTCCAGCACGTTCAGCGTCAGGTCGATGTTAAGGCGCTGCACCGACTCCCAGGACGCTCGCGAAGACGGATCGGCGGCCATGTGGATCACCGTATCAACCCCAGCGAAATGCTCCACCCAGCGATCATCCCAGCAGGAAAGATCTGCCACGATCACCCCTGGATCGCCGCGCGTGCTGCGGCTGAGCAGGCGCAAGTCCGGGCAACTGCTCTGCCTGAAATGGGCGGCGAGCTTGCCGCCGATGCTGCCGGACGCCCCGGTGATCAGGATGGAGCGGTTCATGGCTTGGTTCCTTTCGACGCGGCCGTGAGGGTATCACTCGCCCCGTCAGGTCGCTTGTGGCTAATCCCTGCACGATGCGGCTGTCGCAGCAGCGCGGATAGCCCCGCGCCAGGGGATGCTGGTGACCTCGGCCACGCTGCGCGACGCCGAGGCCGGCGAGCCGGCGGCGGAGTGGGCGGCGGCGGAGGCAAGGGTGGGCGCGAGCCACCTGCCCTCACCGGCGATCCGGGTGACGGTGGCCAGCCCGTTCGACTATGGCGCACA
>CAYWOW010000098.1:8669-10472 GCA_964459005.1 uncultured Acetobacteraceae bacterium | reverse complement strand
ATGCCGCTGCCCGGGATCATGGAAGCGCCGTGGGCGATGGCGGTGAAGCTGGGCGAGGCCGGGCTCCAGAAGGTGATGGACGACCTCACGGTGCAATGGATGAAGAGCGGGCGCATCGTGGACCTGGAGAAGAAATGGGGCGTGCCGCCCACCGCGTACGCGGCGCGCATGCATGAGCAGTACATGAACAAGTGACCGCCGGCGAATGACCTCAGTGCCGTGATCCGGCGAGGCGTTATCGCAGCCCACCTGACGCCATGCGCGACCGGCCGGCCCCGGCAGGCCGGTCGCGCATCGAGGGAGGCCGCCCGATGCAGCTGATCTACGATTGGTTCCGTGAATTTTACGAGCGCACCGGGATCAACCTGATTTTCATCTACGATCCTTTCGACCGCGCCCGCATGATCCGGGGGTTCTGGCTGACGATCGAACTCTCGTTCGTGACGATGGCGCTGAGCATCGTCATCGGCGTCATCGGCGCCTGGCTCAAGGGGGCGAAATCGTTACTTATTCGCTATGGTATCGACAGTTTCATCAGCCTTTTCCGCAACACGCCGCCGCTGGTGCAGATCTATTTCTTCTATTTCGGCCTCGGCTTCCTGTTGCCGCGCGTATACGACCCCGCTTCCGGCGCGATGGTGCCGCTGGTTTCCAATATCGAATGGGCGATCCTGTCGCTGTCGCTGTTCGCCGGCGCCTTCAACATCGAGATCTTCCGCTCCGGCGCCGAGGCGGTGCCGCACGCGATGATCGAGGCGGCCGACAGCCTCGGCTACACGCGCGCTCAGGTCTACTGGAGCATCGTGCTGCCGCTGGCGCTGCGCAACGCCCTGCCGGCGCTCGGCAACAACCTGGTCAATCTCGTCAAGACCACCAATCTCGCCTACGCCATCGCGGTGCCCGAACTGATGTACGTCTCCAGGGAAATCTGGTCGGACGCCAGCAACGTGCCGGAAATGATGATCTACCTGCTGCTGGTCTATATCGGCCTGGTGGCGCTGCTGGTGGCCGGTCTGAACTGGCTGGAACGCGCATTGCAGATTCCCGGCTACGGCCAGCTTGGGGGTCATTGATGCTGCGCTTCCGCGATGCGTTCGCCATTTCGCCGTTCATCGGCGCCTCCGCCGGCGCGGTGCGCGACTGCCGCCACACCTGTCGCGCCGCGCTGTTCGTCGCCGCCGGGGTGTTCGTCGGCTCGACCGCGCTGGCGGCGGTGACCGGCAGCGGCCATGATTCGGTCTTCACCATCCTGGTGCGCTGGGCCCCGCTGCTGCTCTGGGGTTTCCTGTTCAACCTGGTGATATCGGTGCTGTCGATGGCCGTCGGCACCGCCGCCGGCGTGCCGCTCGGCATCATGCAACTGTCGCCGCTGCGTCCGCTCGCCTGGGTCGCCGGCCTCGTCATCCAGTTCTTCCGCAACGCGCCCTGGCTCGTGCTGCTGTTCATGTGCGTCATGCTGCTGCCGTTCGAGTTCCACGTGTTCGGCGTGCGGGTGCCGTTTCCGGACTGGGTGAAGTCGGTGATCGGCTTCGCCCTGCCGGCGATGGCCAATGTGGCCGAGATCGTGCGCGGCGCGGTGCAGTCGGTGCCGACGGGTCAGTGGGAAAGTTCGGAGAGCCTTGGCTTCACCCGCGGTCAGGCGATGATGCAGATCATCCTGCCGCAATGCATCAAGCGCATGCTGCCGCCGTGGATGAACCTCTATTCGCTGATCGCCATGTCCACGGTCAACGCCTCGGTGGTCGGCGTCAACGAGATGCTGACCTTGACCTCGCAGGTGCACGCCGCCGAAGGGTCGCGGCC
>CAYWOW010000098.1:6689-8569 GCA_964459005.1 uncultured Acetobacteraceae bacterium | reverse complement strand
TCAACGAGATGCTGACCTTGACCTCGCAGGTGCACGCCGCCGAAGGGTCGCGGCCAGAACTGCTGGCACCGCTCTATTCCTTCGCTCTCGTCTGCTTCTTTCTCTATGCCTATCCGATCGGTAAGTGGACCGAACGGCTCGAGCGGAAATACCAGGTGAAGGATTGATGGCGATGACGACCGATCCTGTCCCCACCGCGAGCCGCGGCGAGACCATCGTCTCGTTGCGCGACGTCACCAAGTCGTTCGGCCTGATCACGGTGCTCAACGGCATCTCGCTCGACGTCGCCAAGGGCGAGACGATCTGCATCGTCGGTCCGTCCGGTTCCGGCAAGTCGACGCTGATCCGTTGCATCAATGCGCTGGTGCCGATCGATCGCGGCTCCATCAAGGTCGAGGGCATCGAGGTCAACGACCCCAAGCTCAACAAGCTGGCGCTGCGCCGCAAGGTCGGCATCGTGTTCCAGAGCTACAATCTGTTCCCGCACAAGACGGCGTTGCAGAACATCATGATGGCGCCCATCACCGTGCTGAAGCAGGACAGGGCCGAGGTCGAGGCGCGCGCCCATGCTTTGTTGAAGAAGGTCCGGCTGGCCGGCAAGGAGGACGCCTATCCCGGCGAGTTGTCGGGCGGGCAGCAACAGCGCGTGGCGATCGCGCGGTCGCTGGCGATGCAGCCCGACATCATGCTGTTCGACGAGGTGACCGCGGCGCTCGATCCGGAAACCAAGAAGGAAGTGCTGTTCACCATCCAGGGCCTCGCCCGCGAGGGCATGACCTGCCTCGTCGTCACCCATGAGATGGCCTTCGCCCGCGAGGTGTCGAACCACGTCTATTTCACCGAGGGCGGGGTGATCGTCGAGCACGCGACACCCGCGGCTTTTTTCGGCCATCCGCAGGACCCACGCACCCGGGAATTCCTCAGCCAGATACTCTGACCCATCAACGGCGTTGACCGGGCAGCCGATTTGGCCGACCCTGCCGGGGCTATGCCGACCGGATGGAAAACGTCGGTTGATCCGACTTGTACTGAAAGCACGCCCGCCATGCCCGAAACCTCTCCGGATCGGTGTCATGCACCGCGTTCCCTGCTGTTCGTGCCCGCCACCAGCCCGCACAAGGCGGAGAAGGCGTTCGCCAGTGCCGCCGACGGCGTGATCCTCGATCTGGAGGACGCGGTGGCGGTGGCGGAAAAGCCGCAGGCGCGCCTGACCGCGGCGCAACTCCTGAAATCGCGCCGGGATACTTTGGTTTTTCTTCGGGTCAACGCAACCACGACGCCGTATTGTTTCGACGACCTCCAGGCCGCGGCTGCCGCCGAGATCGACGGGATCGTGCTGCCCAAGGCCGAATCCGCCGCGGAACTGGCGATGGTGGACTGGCTGCTCGCGCAGTTGGAGGCGAAGGCCGGCCGGCCGGTGGGGGGCATCGAGATCATGCCGATCGTGGAGACCGCGCGCGGCCTGGCCGCCGCCGCCGGCATCGCCGAGGCCTCGCCGCGCCTGCGGCGGCTGGCGTTCGGCGCGGTCGACCTCGCGCTCGACATGGACATCGACATCGCCGACGAGGCCGGCGCGATGGCGCATGCCCGCTTCATGCTGGCCCTGGCGTCGCGCCAGGCCGGTTTGCAGGGGCCGATGGACACGGTGTTCGTGGACATCCGCGACCCCGGGGGCCTGCGGACCTCGGCCATGCGCGCCCGCGCCATGGGCTTCAGCGGCAAGTGCTGCATCCACCCGGCCCAGCTCGAAGTGGTGAACGCCGTGTTCACGCCGAGCGAGGCGGACCTTCTACGCGCCCGCGCGGTCGTCGCCGCTTTCGAGGCTGCCGAGGCGGCGGGGGCCGCGGCGGTTTCCGTCGATGGCGCCATGGTCGACTACC
>CAYWOW010000098.1:0-6589 GCA_964459005.1 uncultured Acetobacteraceae bacterium | reverse complement strand
GCCGAGGCGGCGGGGGCCGCGGCGGTTTCCGTCGATGGCGCCATGGTCGACTACCCGGTGTATGAAAAGGCGCGGCGTGTCCTCGCCAGAAAGCAGGATCGCTGAGATGACGAAGCCGACGCCCCGGCCGTTCCGCCCCGATCAGCGCTGCCCGCTCGACGGGGTGCGCGTGCTCGACCTGTCCCGCCTCGTCGCGGGCAACATGCTGACGCTGCAACTCGCCGATTTCGGCGCCGAGGTCATCAAGCTGGAGCCCGGCAAGGGCGATCCGCTGCGCGCCTGGCGCGAGGACGGCGTCGCCGCCTACTGGAAAGTCTACGGCCGCAACAAGAAAAGCGTCCGCCTCGATCTGCGCACGGAGGACGGCAAGGCGCTGCTGGCGCGCCTGATCCCGACCGCGCAGGTGCTGGTCGAGAGTTTCCGCCCCGGCAGCATGGAAGCGGCCGGCTTCGGGCCGGAGCAGGTGGCGCTGCTCAACCCGGGGCTGGTCTTCGTGCGCGTCTCCGGCTTCGGTCAGACCGGCCCCTACGCGCACCGGCCGGGTTTCGGCAGCCTGGTGGAGGCGATGAGCGGATTCGCCGCCATGAACGGCTTCGCGGACAAACCGCCGGCCCTGCCCAATTTCGCCCTGGCCGACATGGTCGCCGGCATCCAGGGCGCCTTCGCCGTCATGGTCGCGCTGCGCGAGGCGGAGCGCCCGGGCGGGGCCGGCCAGGTCATCGACCTGTCGCTGCTGGAGCCCCTGCATTCCACCCTCGGCCCGGAAGCGGCGGCGTGGCGGATCACCGGCCGCATCCCGCCGCGTTCGGGCAATCGCGCCTCGATCACCGCGCCGCGCAATGTCTACGCCACCGCCGACGGCGGCTGGGTCGCCTTGTCCGCCTCGACGCAGGCGATGACGGAGCGGCTGTTCAAGGCGATCGGGCGGGCCGACCTGATCGACGATCCGCACTTTCGCACCAACGCCGACCGCCTCGAGCATGTCGAGGAAGTGGACGAAGTGGTCGGTGCTTTTATCGGCGCGCGCACGCTGGCGGAGAACCTGCGCTTTTTCGAGGCGGCGGAGACGACGGTCGGTCCGGTCTATGACGCCGCCGGCTTCGAGGCCGATCCGCACGTCCGCGGCCGCGGCGTGCTGGTGGAAATGGAGGACAAGGAGCTGGGCAGCGTGCCGATGCATGCGGTGGTGCCGCGCCTGTCGCGCACGCCCGGTGCCTTGCGCCGCCCGGCGCCCGAGCTGGGCGAGCACGAGGCCGAAATACGCTCGCGCCTGGGCGCCGGCTGACCCACGCGCGAACGAACAGGGACCACGGCGGGACAGCACGATTGCAACCGGCGCATGTCACGTCCAACATGCGTTCACGAAACGGAGGAAAGGCCAAGAAAATGTCAATCACACGCAAGCAGTTTCTGTTCGGTGCCGCGGCTGCCGCGGGCGCTCTCGCGGCCCCTCCCGTCATCGCCGCGCGCGCGACGGTGATCCACCTGGGGCTCGATATTCCGTTGGACCACCCGATCACGCTCGGCGCCGTCGCGGCGGGGAAGAAGATCAAGGATGCCACCAACGGCGAGGTCGATGTCCAGATCTTCGCCAACAACCAGCTTGGCGACGACACCCACATGATGTCCAACTTGCGTTCCGGCGCGATGCAGATGATGGGCGTCGGCGACAATATTTTCGCCACCCTGGTGCCGAGTGCCGCCATCGACAACATCGGCTTTGCCTTCAAGACGGCGGAGATGGCCTGGCAGGCGCTGGACGGCAAGGTCGGCGAACTCGTCTGCGCCGACATCGAAAAGGCCGGCCTGCATCCGATGCGCCGCATCTGGGACGAGGGCTTCCGCGAGATCACCACCAGCACGAAGCAGATCAACACGCCGGAAGACCTGCACGGCTTCAAGATGCGCGTGCCGCCCAGCCCGATCTCGCTGGCGCTGTTCCAGTCGCTCGGCGCCTCGCCGGTGACGATCAACGCTGCCGAGCTTTACACCGCGTTGCAGACCCATGTCGTGGACGGCCAGGAGAATCCGCTCGCCAACATCGAGACCATGAAGCTCGACCAGGTGCAGAAATACTGCTCGCTGACCAACCACATGTGGGTCGGCTACTGGATGCTGGTGAACGGGCCGTTCTGGGCCGGACTGCCGGCCGATCAACGCAAGATCATCGGCGATACGTTCGACGCGCAGGCGCTGGAGGAACGGGCCGCCAACCAGAAGGAGGACGCTTCGCTCGAGGAAGTGCTGACGCGCCAGGGCATGCAGTTCGCCAGGCCGGACCTGTCCGCCTTCCAGGCGGTGCTGACGAAATCGGGCTTCTACAAGACCTGGCAGGGCAAGTTCGGGGCTCCGCTGTGGGCCGCGCTCGAAAGCGTCACCGGACCGCTCGCCTGACTTCCCCGACTGTCATGAGCAAGGTGTTCCGGGTCCTCGACGCGGCCGTGGACTGGATCTCCCAGGGCCTGGCAGCGGTCTTCGTCGTCGCCGAGGTCGCCATCCTGTTCGCCGGCGTGATCTGGCGCTACCTGCTCAACGATCCGCTGGTCTGGAGCGACGAACTCGCCGGCGTGTTGTTCCTGTGGCTGGTCAGCCTCGGCGCGGTCATCGCGCTGCGCCGGGGCGAACACATGCGCATGACGGTCATCGTGGCCCGTTTCGGGCCGAGGGTGCAGCGTCTGGCCGCCTGCTTCGGGGCGCTGCTGGTCGTCGTGGTCTCCCTCGGCCTGATCGTGCCCGGCCTGTCCTACGCGGCCGAGGAGCAGGCGTTCATGACGCCGGTGCTCCAGGTCCCCGGCTCGTGGCAGGTCATTGGCCAACTTGCCGCACTGGCGCTCATGCTTTACGTGGCGCTGCGGCAGTTGCTCGGGCAGGCCAACTGGGTGGACCTGGCTCTGGTGCTGGCATTCGGGATCGTCATCGTTCTCGGTCTCGGCAGCCTGGAGGCGCAATTCGACGACCTGGGCAATGTCGATCTGCTGATCTTTTTCGTCGGCATCGTCAGCATCTGCATTTTTTCCGGCGTGCCGATCGCCTTCAGCTTCGCCACCGCGACCTTCGGCTACATCCACTTCACCACCACCATTCCGCTCTCGGTCATCATCACCCAGATGGACCAGGGCATGTCGTCGATCCAGTTGCTGGCGGTGCCGATGTTCGTGGTCCTCGGCCTGTTGCTGGAAATGACCGGCATCGCCGCCGCCATGGTCAACTTTCTTGCCGGCCTGGTCGGTCACCGTCGCGGCGGCCTCTCCTACGTGCTGATCGTGGCGATGTATCTGATCTCCGGCATATCCGGCTCCAAGGCCGCCGATCAGGCGGCGGTGGCGCCGGTGCTGCTGCCCGAGATGAAGCGCCGGGGCGTGGCTGGCGGCGAGCTGGTGGCGCAGTTGGCCGCATCCGCGGCGATGTCGGAGACGATACCGCCCAGTCTGGTGCTGATCATCGTCGGCGCCGTCACCGGCGTTTCCATCGCCGCCCTGTTCACCGGCGGCCTGTTGCCCGCCGGCATCGCGGCCGCGGGGCTGGCGGTGCTGGTCTTCTTCCGCACCCGCCACGATCGTCCGCAGGCGTCGCATCCAAATGCGCGCGAGGTGGGCCGGCTGTTCGTGGTCGCTGTGCCGGCGCTAATCCTGCCCTTCCTGATCCGCTATGCGGTGCTCGCCGGCATCACGACGGCGACCGAGGTGGCAACCGTCGGCGTCGTCTATTCGATCCTGATCGGCATTACCGTGTACCGTTGCTTCGACATACGCAGACTGCTGCCCTTGTTGATCGAAACGGCGGCGCTCTCCGGTGCCATCCTGTTCATCATCGGTACCGCCAGCACGATGGGCTGGGCGCTCACCCAGGCCGGATTCGCGCAGACCCTGACCGACATGATGATCGGGTTGCCCGGTGGCCGCGCCGGCTTCCTGATCGTCTCGATCGCCCTGTTCATCGTTCTGGGCAGCGTGCTCGAAGGCCTGCCCGCGATGGTGCTGTTCGGGCCGTTGCTGTTTCCGGCCGCGCAGGCACTGGGCATCCACCTCGTGCAGTACGCCATCGTCGCTATCCTGGCGATGGGCATCGGGCTGTTTTCGCCGCCCTTCGGGGTGGGCTTCTACCAGAGCTGCCTGATCGGAAAAGTTTCCAGCGACGACGCGTTCGGACCGATCTGGTCCTACATGGCAACGCTGGTCGCCGCTCTCCTCATCGTCGCAGCCGTGCCCTGGATTTCTATCGGCTTCCTGCAATAGGCATCGCGCGCGCCTTGATGCGCTCGGCGAGACGCAGCACCCGCTCGGCGCGGAGCACGATCGGGATGTCGATCATCTTGCCCTCCACGCTGGCCGAGCCGCGCCCCTCCCCCTTGGCTTTTTCGAAGGCGGCGACGACCTTCTCCGCCATCACGATCTCCTCCGCCGCGGGAGCAAAACCGTCGTTCAGCAGCGGCACGATCGCTGGATGGATGCACGAAGCGCCCTGGAAGCCGAACCGCCGCGACCGCTTGATCGCGTCCCGGTAGCCCTCCTCGTCGCGATAATTGGCAATCGATCCGATCACCCCGAGCGGCAGAACCCCGGCGGCGCAGGCGGCGATCAGGACGTGCTGCTTGGGATAGAGCAACACATCCGGATCGGGCTGGGAGTTGGTGGACAGGGTGAAATCCTCGCTCGCCAGCGAAATCGCCACCACGCGCGGGTGTGCGCCGGCAATTTCGCGAACCCGCAGGAACGCCTCCGCCGTCTCGATCAACACGACGAACTTTGTGTGGCCACGCGGCAATCCCTTTTCCGCCTCGACGGTGTCGAGCAATTCAGCGAGCAGGCGGACATGGGCTTCGCTGTCGACCTTCGTCAGCACCAACCCCATGACCGCCGGCGACACGACGGTCTCGATGTCGCGCACAGCGAGCTCCAGGGGCCGGTTGATGCGCACCAGGATGTCGGCGCCCCCGGCGGAACTTCGGCGGGCCGCGTCGGCGACCATGCCGCGCGCGGCTGCCTTTTCCGGCGGCGTGACGCTGTCCTCAAGGTCGAGGATGATGGCGTCGGCGCCCCGCGTATGCGCCTTCGCGACGAACTTCTCGACATTGACGGGAACGATGATCTGGGACCGCCACAGCGGCAGGTCCTTTTCCTCATGCAGTTTCATCGGTTCGTTGTCCTGTCATCAGATGGTTCGATCCGCCCGCAGCGCGGCGAGGCGCTCGGCCGAATAGCCGATGCGGCCATAGACCTCGTCGTTATGCTGTCCGATCGCCGGCGCCGGTGTGCGGAACGAACCCGGTGTTCCGCTCAGCCGCGGCACCACATCATGCGTCGGCACTTCGCCAAACTCTGCATCGGGGGTCGCGACGATAATGCCGCGCTCCCGGACATGCGGGTCCGCCATGAACTGCGCGATGTCGTAAACCGGCCCCGCGGTGACGCCCTGTTCCTCGAAGAAAGCGCAGTTCTCCGCCAGCGTGCGCTGCGCGATCCAGCCGCCGACGATGGCATCGACTTCGGCGCGCCGCTTGACCCGGTCCGCGTTGGTGCGGAAGTCGGGATTGCTGTTGAGATCGTCCCGCCCGATGACGTGAAACAGCCGCTCGGCCATGCTCTGCGTCGAGGCGGATATCGCCAGCCACCCGCCATCGCTGGTCGCATAGACGTTTCTCGGCGACGAGGATTCCGACGCGCTGCCCACCCGGCGCCGGGTTTTCCCGGTGAGTTGGTGGATCAGCGCTTCCGGCCCGAGCACGGAGACCATCGGGTCGAGCAGGCTGAGATCGATCACCTGGCCCACCCCGCCGCGCATTTCGACCTCGCGCACGGCCGCGAGGGTGGCCATGGCACCGGACAGGCCCGCGATCATGTCGGCCAGCGCCAGCGGCGGCAGCACCGGTTCCCGGTCGGCAAATCCATTGCGCGAGGCGAACCCCGACATCGCCTCCACCAGGGTGCCGAATCCGGGCCGCTTCGCATAGGGTCCGCTCTGCCCGAAACCGGAAATGCGCACCACCACAAGCCGGGGATTGGCTGCCAGCAGACGCTCCGGACCGACGCCCAGCTTCTCAAGATAGCGGTAGCGAAAGCTCTCGATCATGACATCGAAATGGCCAACCAGGTCGAGGATGACGCCGGGTGCATCGGGCGACTTCAAATTCAGGGTGATGCTTTTCTTGTTGCGGGCGTAGACCTTCCAGTGGGCGGAGACGCCGGCCGCCCGCCAGTCGCGCAAGGTGTCGCCCCGGCCGGGCGCCTCGACCTTGACGACCTCGGCGCCGAAATCCGCGAGTTGCAGGCTCAGCATATTGCCTGCCATCAGGCGGGAGAAGTCCAGCACCGTCACGCCGGTCAGCGGCCCGGTGGCGGCCGGATCGAACGTGCGCTTCTTCAAGGTCCCGTCACAGTCCGGCATAGGCCGCCCGCTCCACCGCGCCGAACAGGTCCAGCACCGCCGCGTCGGCGAACGGCAGCACCTGCGTCATCAGGCAGCCCGCCACGCCGCGCTCCGGGTCGAGCCAGAAATACGAGTTGCACAGCCCGCCCCAGGCCAGGCTGCCCGCGCTGCGGCCGTTCGGCCCGGGCCTGGTGTTGAGCAGGAAGCCGAGCCCCCATTTCTG
>CAYWOW010000097.1:0-10590 GCA_964459005.1 uncultured Acetobacteraceae bacterium | reverse complement strand
TTCCGCGACGCCGTGCGCGGTGCGATGGCGATCCTGGCGGGGCGCTGAGCGGCCCTACGCCGCCTCGCAGATCTCCAGCATGGTCAGCAGGTAGATGCGCACCATGTCGAGATAGTCGGCCACGTCCACGCGCTCGTCGGGCATCGTGTTGTAGCGCCCGCCCGGTCCGCAGACCACGCCCTGCATGCCGGCCTCGCGATAGAGATGCGCCGCGTCGGTGCCGTAATAGCCGGGCGGCGTGATCGCCCCGGTCGGCTGATCGGCCCCGCGCACGGCGCGATAGGCGCGGTTGACGACCTGCACGATGCGGCTGGACTTCGCCACCTCGAAGCTCGGCATCGCCGGGCGACCGATCTGGTGTTCGGGCGTGAGCGTCGCGTGCAGGCCCGGGAAGCGCGCCTCCAGCGCATCGAGCTGGGCGCGCAGGTCCGCCAGCGCGCCCGCCTCGGTCTGGCCCGGCGCGTAGCGGCCCGATCCCTTGATGCGCACGTAATCGGCGACCTGCGGCGGCCGCCATTCGTGCAGTTCCCGCCCCAGCGCGCCGTGCACCACGCCGACATGCACCCGGTTGATGCCGGCGTGCTCCGGCGAGGGCGCGCCGGAAAAAGTCATGGCGTTCAGGCGGGGGATCAGGTCGCAAGCCGCGGCGATGGCGTCCACCGCCTCCTCGCGCTTGGACAGATGGCGGGTCACCCCGACCAGCTCGATGACGAAGGTGAACGCCGCGGCGTGCATGGTCATCGCCGCCAGATCGGTCGGCTCGGCGTTGACGAACCAGTCGGCGCGCAGGCCCTGGCGGATCAGCGCCAGCGTCCCCACGCCGCCCTGCAGTTCGCCGACGACATAGGTGAGGATGACGTCGCCCTTCAGCTTCACGCCGGCCTGGACCAGCGTGCGCAAGGCACAGAAATAGGCGGCGTCGCCCGCCTTCATGTTGGACACGCCGATGCCGTAGATGAAGCGATCGTCGACCTTGCCGCCCCAGGGATCGACGGTCCAGCCTTCGCTCACCGGGTTGGTGTCGATATGGCCGTTGAACAGCAGGCTGGCGCCCCCGCCGGTGCCGCGCAGCCGGCCGATGGCGTTGACGCGTTCGCCCTCGACGGGCGTGAGTTCGGCCTCCAGTCCGAGCGCGCCCATCCGGGCCGCCATGAATTCGGCGAGCACGCGTTCGCCCGGCGTCTGGCTGTAGCTTTTGTGCCGCGCCATGGCAGCGAGAAAATCGAGGCAGGCCGGCTCATCGATGCGGGTCAGCAGGTCCTGGGGCGTCATGCGGTTCCTCGTCCGGCAGGGGTTGGGGAGGCTTCCATCAGGGCGCGCGTATAGTCGTGCTCGCACCCGCTGCCCAGTGCCTCGACGGGCAGCAGGTCCACCACTTCGCCGCCGCGCATCACCGCCAGGCGATGGGCGATCTGGCGCACCAGGTTGAGGTCGTGGGTGATGAACAGATAGGCGGTGCCGTGGCGCCGCCGCAACGCCAGCAACAGCTCGATCACCGCGGCCTGCACCGACACGTCGAGCGCGGCGGTGATCTCGTCGCAGATCACCAGCCGCGGCCGCGCGGCGAAGGCGCGCGCGATGGCAACGCGCTGCTTCTCGCCGCCCGACAACTGGTGCGGCCAACGCCGCGCATAGGCGGCGGGCAGTTGCACCTGTTCCAGCAGCGCCGGGATTTCCGCCACCGAGCCACCGAACAAACGCAGCGGACGGCTGAGGATTTCGTCCACGCGCTGGCGCGGGTTCAGCGAGGAGTCGGGATGCTGGAAGACGATCTGCACGGACCGGCGATAGGTGCGGCCCATGCGGCCAACCGGCTGCGCGTCGAGCCGGATCCGTCCGGAATACGGCGCCAGTCCGGTGAGCGCGCGGGCGACGGTGGACTTGCCGGACCCGGACTCGCCGACGATGCCGAGAATCTCGCCGGCCCGCACGTCGAGGTTGACATCGTGCGCGCCCAGCGTTTCCCGCCGGCCGAACAGGCCGGGCCGCCCGTAACGCACCGAGAGTTGCTCCGCCGCCAGCAGGCTCGCTGCCGCCGGCGTGTCGAAAACCAGCCGGCGCTCCGGCCGCGGCACCGCTGCCACCAGGGCGTTCGTGTAGGCGTGCCGCGGCGCGTGGAAGATTGTCGCGGCCGGCTCCTCCTCGACGATGCGTCCGCGCTGCATCACCGCCACGCGGTCGGCGACGCGAGAAACGATGGCGAGGTCGTGCGAGATGTACAGCCCGGCGACACCGGTTTCCCGCCGCAGCCGGCTGAACAGTTGCAGGATGCGCGCGCCGGTGATGACATCGAGCGCCGTCGTCGGCTCGTCGAACAGAATCAACTCGGGGTGCGGCGCGAAGGCGGTCGCGATCACTACGCGCTGCTTCTCGCCGCCCGACACCTCGTGCGGATAGCGGCGCATCAGCGCTTCGGGCTCGCGCAGTTCGACGCGTTTCAACCAGTCGAGGCCGGCCTGCCACGCCGCGCGCGGCGCGAGGCCGCGGTGGCGCTCCAGCACTTCCGTCAATTGCCGCCCGAGAGTCAGCGTCGGGTTCAGCGATGTCGCGGGGTCCTGGAAGATCATGCCGATCCGCCGCCCGCGAACCGCCAGCAATTCCTGCTGATTGAGGCGCATCAGATCCTGTCCGTCGAGCAGGATGGCGCCGGCCCGCTCGCGCGCATTGCCGGCGAGGTGGCGCATGATGGCGTGGGCCAGCGTGGTCTTGCCGGAACCGGATTCGCCCACCACCCCCAGCACCTCGCCGGGCGCCACGCGCAGCGACACGTCCTCCAGCGCGCGGAAATCGCCGGCACGGGTCGCGTAATCCACTGTATAGCCGGTCACTTCCAGCAGGGGCGCGGTGGCGGTCATCGCTCGTCGCGCGGGTTCATCGCGTCCCGCAGTCCGTCGCCGAGCAGGTTGAATCCGATGGCGGTGAGCGCGATGGCGACGCCTGGAGCGATGACGAGCCATGGGGCCTGGTGCAGGAAGCGCCGCCCCTCGCTGACCATCAGTCCCCATTCCGGCGCCGGCGGCTGCGCGCCGAGTCCCAAAAAGCTCAGCGTGGCAAACAGCATGACCGCGAAGGCGACGCGGATGGTGACCTCCACCACCACCGGCGCCGCGACGTTGGGCAGCATCTCCCGCAACACGATGCGCGCGCCGGACTCGCCGCGCGCGATCGCCGCGGCCACGTATTCCTGCCGCCGCACGGTCAGCGCCACGCTGCGGGTGACGCGCGCCATGCCGGGCGCGAACGCCACCGCGATCGCCGCCGCCGCGCCGAGCCCGCCCTTGCTCAAGGTGCTGGCCACCAGCAGCGCCAGCAGCAAGCCGGGCAGCGCCATGACGGCGTCCACCGTGCGCATGATCGCCTCGTCCCAGCGTCCGCCGAGATAGGCCGAGAGCGTGCCGACCAGCGCGCCGGCCAGCGTGCCCAGCAGCGTCGCCGCCAGGGCCGCCGGCACGGTGGTGCGCGCGCCGGTCAGCAGGCGCGACAGCACGTCGCGGCCGAGCTGGTCGCCGCCCAGCCAATGGCGCGCGCCGGGCGCGGCAAAACGTCCGAGGAAATCGAGTTTCTCGGGATCGTATGGCGCCACGTAGGGGCCAGCCACGCAGACCAGCGTTACGACAAGAAGAATCGCCGCGCCGACCGCCCCCTGCTTCGTGCGCAGAAGCCGGAACAACAGCTCAGTCATAGCGGATGCGCCGGTCGAGCCCGGCGTAGGCGAGGTCGGCGAGGAAATTCGCCACCGCGTAGGTGGCCGCCATGATCAGCGCACCCGCCTGCATGGCCGGCAGGTCACGGGCCTCGATGGCCACCAGCAATTGCCGCCCGATGCCGGGCACGGCGAAAATCTCCTCCACCACGATGATGCCGCCGAGCAGATAGCCGACGTCCAGCGCGACGATGGTCACCACCGGCAGCAGCGCGTTGCGCAGCACGTGGCGCAGCAGCACCACGCGTGGCGGCAACCCCTTCAGCCACGCCGCGCGCACATAGTCGCTGGCCAGCACGTCGACCGTTTCCGAGCGCACCATGCGCGAAACATGCGCCACCAGCACAAGCGAAATGGTCAGCACCGGGGCGATCAGGTGGAACAGGCCCGAGCCGAAATTCTCGGTCAGCGGCACGTATCCAGTGGCCGGCAGCCAGTGCAACTGGTCGGCGAAGACGACGAGAACCACGGTCGCGGTGACGAACTCCGGCACCGACACACCAAGATAGGAGACCAGCCCGGCCAGTACGTCGGCCAACCGGCCGCGCCGCAGCGCCGCAACGATGCCGAGCGGCACCGCCACCACCAACATCAGCGTGATGGAGCAAGCCGCCAGCAACAGGGAACGGGACAGCGCCACCAGCATGACGGGTCCGACCGCTTGGCCCGTTCGCATGGACGTGCCAAAATCGCCCACCAGCACAGCGGAAAGCCAGTGCCAGTATTGCCACCAAACCGGATCGTTCAGCCCCAGCCGTGTCCGCACCGCCGCCAGCGCCGCTGGCGTCGCGTTCTCCCCGAGCAGGGTAACGGCGGCATCCGCCGGCAGCACCTGGGTGATGCCGAACACCAGCAGCGAGACCACCAGCAACGTATAGACGACAAGCAGCGCCCGCCGCAGCAGCCAGCGTGCCGACACCGCCTAGCTCCGGCGCGGCGCTCCGTCGCCCAGTGAAACCAGATCGAGCTGGAACACCGCGCCGCGCGGATGCAGGCGATAGCCCTGCACGTAGGGACGCTGCGCCGCCAGCAGATCGAAGAACACCGGAATGACGGAGGGCACGCCATCGTGGATGATCGCCTGCGCCTGGCCGTAGAGCGCGCGCCGCCGCGCCTCGTCGGTGGTCAGCCGGGCCAGCTCGATCGCCTGGTCGAACTCCGCGTTCTTCCAGCGCGTCTCCGGCCAGGCCGCATTCGAGGTGTAGAGCAGCGAGAAGATCGCGTCGGCGGTCGCCTGCATGTTGTAGAAGCCGACGTAGAAATTGCCCTTCTTCCAGACCTGGTCGAGATAGGTCGCGTGCGGCATGGTCTGCACCTGGATGCGGAAGCCCGCATCCTTCGCCATCTCCCGCATGGCGACGCCGAGCTGGGTGCGCGTGCCCGGGGTGTCGGAGGCCACCAGCGTCACGTCGAGCCCGTTCGGGTATCCGGCCTCGGCGAGCAGCCGTTTGGCGCCCGCGATGTCGCGCGGCCTGAGCGGCATCTGCTGGTAGAAATGATAGGCGGGGCTTAGCGGCGTGTCGTTGCCCGGGGTGCCGTAGCCCTCGGCCACGAAGCCCACCATTGCCTCGCGGTCCACCGTCAGCGCCAGGGCCTCGCGGACCCGCCCGTCGTCGAAGGGTTTCAGGTCGCAGGCCATGTTCACGTTGAGGAACTGCCCGGACGGCACGCGCAACGCCGTCACACCGGAAGCCGAGGACAGGCGGGCAAACTCCGAGGGCTGGGCGGAGGCCATCAGGTCGGTGTCGCCGGAGATCAGCGCGGAAGCCTCGGCGGTCGGATCGGGATAGACCACGACTTCGACCCGATCGACGTGCGGGCGGGCGCGGTCGTAGAACGCCTCGTTGCGCGCCACCACGATCAGCCGCTCCGGTTCGTAGGAGACCAGCCTGAACGGACCCGTGCCATTGGCGGTGCGCGCGAGCGGCGTCATGTCGCCCTGGGCGAGGGCGGCCGGGATGATTTTCGCGTTGGTGTAGGCGAGCGCCACCGGAAGATCGGCGAAGGCGCCGCGCAGGTGGAAGACGGCGGTGCGACCGTCGGTCGCGCGCACCTCGGCCACCGGGCCGATATTGGTGCGGGCCGCGGAGGCGGTCTTCGGGTCGAGGATCGCGGTGAACGTGGCGGCGACGTCCTTCGCCGTGCAGGGCGTGCCGTCGTGAAACGTCAGCCCGTCACGGAGATGGAACGTCCATTCCGTCAGTTCGGCGTTGCTCGACCAGTTCTCGGCCAGGTCGGGCTCGGCGGTCATGTCGGGCCGCAGCCGCGTCAGGCCGGAATACAGCAGTTCCGCCACCAGATATTCGGGGTTCACCCGCGTCAGCAGCGGGTTCAGCACGCCGGCCGCCTGGTCCACCGATATGCGCAGCGTGCCGCCGCGGCGCGGGGTGCCTTGCGCCCGGGCTCCCGGTGCCGTGGACAACAAGGCCGCGCCAGCCAGAAAGCCGCGCCGGTCGAGGTGCAGACGGGTCATGGGGAGCCTCCTTGTTCCGCTCAGCCTATCGCGGCGGGAAATCCGCTGCCAGATAGAGAAGCACGCTGCGTGCCAACGCCAGCAGGTCGTCCGTGGTGGTGTATTCGTCGGCGGCGTGCCCGGCATTGTCGGGCCGGCCAAGCCCGCCGAGCAGGATCTCCCGGATGCCCGCCGCCTGCACCCAGCCCATGTCGGAGGAGGAGGAAGCGCCCCAGGCCCGGAAACTTTCCGGTGCCCAGCCGAACCCCTCCGCCAGCGCCGCCTGCCAGCGCGGCCAGTGGCGGCCGGTGGGGTCGGCGACGGGTGACAGATGGCCCAGCAGTTCGGTCTGCACGCCCAGCGTGCCGACGGCGTGCGCCTGCACCACGGCCTCGATTTCCGCGCGCGCTGTCTCGAAACTTTCCTCCGGCGCGTAGCGGCGGTTGAGCAGGATGTCGAACCGCCCGGGCAGCGCCGAGCCCTTCTGTCCGCCGTGCGCCGCGGCGATGGTCAGCAGCGCGGTGAGCGGCCGACCCTTGTAGTGCGGCGGCGGCGGCAGCGCGGAGGCGCGCGCCTGCACCCGCTGCTTCAGCGCCGCCAGCGCGTTCAGCAGCGGCAGCGCGGCCTCGATGGCGTTCACCCCGCCGGCGGGTTCGCCGGAATGCGCGGCGCGGCCCTGCACGCGCACCAGCAGGTCAAAGCTGCCGAAGCACCCTGCCCAGATCCGCGGCACGGCGCCGCCGTTGAAGCTCAGCAGGTGCCCGCGGACAAAACCCTGTTCGGCGAGATAGCGGACGCCCGGATACAGCCCGCCCTCCTCGTCGGTGCAGAACAGCAGCACCGGCTCGAAGGCGAGCGGCCAGCCCTGGCCCGCCAGCGCCCGCAGTGCACCGAGCACGGCGGCGATGGTGCCCTTCATGTCGTTCGTGCCACGGCCGTACAGCCGATTTCCCTCCGCCGTCAGCGCCAGCGGCGGCCGCGTCCAGCCATCGCCGGGCGGCACGGTATCGACGTGGAAATAGAGGCTGACCACCGGGAGCGCCGGGTCGGCGGCGGCGCGTGAGGCGATCAGGTTGACCCGTTCCCCCGCCGCCCCCGGCGCGCGCCACAACGCCTCCGGCACGCTGACCCGGCGAAAGACGAAACCAAGGGGTTCGAGCAGTTCCTCCATCAGGCCCGCGAAGGCGGCATATCCGGCGCCGGGCGGAAAGCTGGTGTCGCACGCCACCATGCGGGCAAGGTCCGCCTGCATCGCCGGCACTGTCGTCATTCGATCAGACAAGCCCCGCCTCAGCTTCGCGTCGCCAGGATCAACGGCGACGGACCCGGCACCGGCAACAGCCGCGGGTTGGTGAACCCCGCCCCGGTCAGCCAGCCCGCGATCTCCTCGAACGAATAGGTGCCGCCGGCCTCGGTGTTGACCAGCATGTTGACCGCGAAGATCAGGCCGCGCAGCGGACCCCGCCGATCCGCATCCACCAGGAATTCGGCGATCGCGATCGTGCCCCCCGGCGCCAACGCCGCGTGGGTGCGCGCCAGCAGCGCGCGCGAGCGGTCCACCCCTTCGCTGTGCAGAATCTGGCCGAGCACCGCCACCTGATGCCCACTGCCGAAATCGGCGTCGAAAAAATCGCCCGAGACCGTGGTCAACCGATCGCCAATCCCGAACCGCTCGGCCACCCGTCGCGTCACCGGCAGCACCTCCGGCCAGTCCACCGCATGCACCGTCACGTGCGGCGAGGCCTGCGCCAGCGCGATGCCCCACACCCCCGAGCCCGCCCCCAGGTCGAGCACGGAGACCGGCCCGCCCGACGCGGCAAGGTCGAGCGCACCAGCCAGCGCGCACGCCGACGGATAGCTCAACGGAAAGATGTCCTCGACGAATTCAGCGAAAAACGCCGCGCCCTCGCCGGCGGTGTTGCCCGCGCGGGCCGGCTTGCCGCCGCCCACGATGTCGGTGAGGTGCATCCAGTTCGGCAGCAACTGCTCGCTCATGTGGCGGAAGAGGCCGCCGACGTAACCGGGCTGGTGGCTGACCAGGAACGCCTCGCTTTCGGGGGTGAGCGCGTAACGCCCGGCCTCGTCGCGGGCCAGCAGCCCGACGCCCGCCAGAACCCCGACGATCGCGGCCAGGCCGCGGCGGGAGGCGCCGGTCGCCTGCGCCAATGCGTCGAGCGTCAACGTCTGGTTTGCCAGAACGTCGAAAACCCGATGGCGCACCGCCGCCTCGATCACCAGCGGCAGGGCGAAGGCCCAGGCGAACTGCATGATGCGCTCGGGTGTTGCGGTCGGTGCTGTGCCGCTCATTGTCTATCCCTCGAATTCCGGATAGCGAGCCTACACCCGCTCCAGCACCGCCGCGATACCCTGCCCGCCGCCGATGCACATGGTCACCAGCGCATATCGCGCCGCGCAACGTTGCAGCTCATGGATCGCCTTCACCGTGATGATCGCGCCGGTCGCGCCCACCGGATGCCCGAGCGAAATGCCCGACCCGTTCGGGTTCACCCGCGCCGGATCGAAGCCGAGGTCCTGCGCCACCGCGCAGGCCTGCGCGGCAAACGCCTCGTTGGCCTCGATCACATCGAGATCGCCCACGCCCAGCCCCGCCCGCGCCAATGCCTGCCGGGTGGCCGGCACCGGGCCGATGCCCATCCGGGCCGGATCGACGCCGGCATGGCCCGCCGCCACCAGGCGGGCCAGCGGCGTCAGGCCCAGCCGGCGCACCGCCGCGCCGCTCGCCAGCACCACCGCGGCGGCGCCGTCGTTGACGCCGCTGGAATTGCCGGCCGTCACCGTGCCGTCTTTCAGAAACGCCGGCCGCAACGCCGCGAGGTTTTCCATCGTCGCGTCGTGGCGCACGTGCTCGTCGGTGTCGAATACCACGGTGCCTTTCCGCGTCTTCACCTCGATGCCAAGAATCTGATCCGCAAACCGCCCCGCGCGGATCGCGGCACTCGCGCGGCGGTGGCTCTCGAGCGCCAGCGCGTCCTGCCGCTCGCGCGAAATGCCGTGGCTGGCCGCGAGGTTTTCCGCCGTGATGCCCATGTGGATGCGATGGAACGGATCGTTCAGCGCGCCGAGCATGGTGTCGATCACCGCGGTGTCGCCCATCTTCTGGCCCCAGCGCGCTGCCGGCACGTGATAGGGCGCGCGGCTCATGCTCTCCACCCCGCCGGCCAGCGCCACCTCCGCCTCGCCGGCGCGGATGGCGTTGGCGGCCGTCAGGATCGCCTGCAAGCCGCTGCCGCACAGCCGGTTCACCGTCAGCGCCGGCGTTTCCTGCCTGAGCCCGCCTTCAATGACGGCGACGCGCGAAATGTACATGTCGCGCGGCTCGGTGGGGATGACCTGGCCGACCACGGCCAGCCCGACCTCCTCGGAAGCCACGCCCGCGCGCCGCACCGCCTCGCGCGCGACGGCGGCGATCAGGACGCTGGGCGAAATGTCCTTCAGCGCGCCGCCGAAAGCGCCGACGGCGGTGCGGACACCGGCCACGATGAAAATGTCGCTCATGTGCCACTCCCCCTGATTTCCAACCGTCCTGTCCCGCCCCCCAGCCGCCGCGCCAGTTCCCATGCCAGTTCGGCGACGGGCCGCGCCCGCGCGCCGACATCGAGCGCCTCCCGGCTCGCCGCGGTGCCGTCCAGCGCCCGCTTCATGACGCCCTGCATGATGGCGGCGATGCGAAACATGGCAAACACCATGTAGGCGTCCCAATCCGGCGGCGCGGGCTGTCCGGTGCGGCGGCAATACGCCGCCACATAGGCCGCCTCGTCCGGTATGCCGAGCGCCGCGAGGTCGGCGCCGGCGACGCCGCGGAACAGGTCGGGCGCGAGCCGCCAGGCCATCACGTGACAGGCGAAATCCGCCAGCGGATGGCCGAGCGTGGACAACTCCCAGTCCAGCACGGCCACCACCCGCGGTTCGGTCGGATGGAGAAGAAGGTTATCGAGCCGGAAGTCGCCGTGGACGATGGCGGTCGCCTCGTGCGGCGGGATGTGGTGCGCCAGCCAGTCGATCAGCGCGTCCATGGCGGCGATCGGCGTGGTCTCGCTGGCCCGGTACTGCTTCGTCCAGCGCGCAACCTGCCGCGCCAGGTAGTGGCCGGGACGGCCGAAGTCGCCCAGGCCCACCGCGGCCGGATCGATGCCGTGCAGGGCGGCGATGGTTTCGTTCATCGAGGCGTAAAGGGCGCCCCGTTCCGCCGGCGTCATGCCGGGCAGGGTGGCATCGTGCAGGGTGCGGCCCTCCACGTGGTCCATGACGTAGAAGGCGCTGCCGATGACGGCGTCATCCTCGCAGAGCACGTGGGCGTGCGGCACCGGGACGGCAGTGCCGGCGAGCGCCCGCAGCACCCGGAACTCGCGCTCGACGGCGTGGGCGCTGGCCAGCAGCGCGCCCATCGGCTTGCGCCGCAGCACGTAGCGGCCGG
>CAYWOW010000096.1:0-10623 GCA_964459005.1 uncultured Acetobacteraceae bacterium | reverse complement strand
GCGCTGCGCGATCAGCCCTCCGCCGCCCTCTCCTGGCACCGCGGCATGTGCTAGAATGCGCCGGGTGCAGGAGGGAGGCGGGAATGGAAAATCTGCCGATCGGCAAGGCGTTCACGTTGATCGAGCCGGGACCGGTCGTCCTGGTGACGACGAACGACGGCCGCAAGGACAACGTGATGGCCATCTCCTGGACGATGGTGCTCGACTTCACGGCAAAATTCGCCATCACCACCGGGGCGTGGAACTATTCCTATGCCGCGCTCACGAAGACCAAGGAGTGCGTGATCGCGATCCCCACGGTGGACCTCCTCGATACCGTCGTCGGCGTGGGAACGTGTTCGGGGAAGGACACCGACAAGTTCGCGAAGTTCGGGCTCAACCGCGTCAAGGCCAAACACGTCCGGGCGCCGCTCATCGCGGAGTGCCTTGCCAACATCGAATGCCGCGTTGTCGACATCGTCAAGCGCCACGACATCGTGGTGCTCGAGGGCGTCGCCGCCCATGTCGACCGTGCCCGCAAGGAAAAGCGACTGATCCACGCCGTCGGCGATGGCACTTTCGTCGTGGACGGTCGCCATTTCGACCGGAAAAAGGCGATGCGTTCCAAGCTGCCGGGCGGCGTGTAGCTTAACCGGCTCATCCCGCTTTCCCGGATGTGCAGCTTTGGCCCGCTGCCGGTTTTATGGTCGGCCCGCCTTTCGAACTCGACCGGGCACTTGTCTGGAGCGCGATCGCCCGAACCGGAATCGGCCGAGGGCGTGAATCACGCGATCAAACAAAGAGTTAGAGCACGATCGCCTGGTCCATCAGAAGGGATCGTGCTCCAAGCCGGTCCTGCCGCTTAGCGATAATTCTCTGCGGGCCGCTTCGCCTTCTTCGGCGCCGGCTTTTCCCCCGCCAGCAGGGCCGCCATCACCGCACCGTTGTCGCGCCAGAAGTTGTGCAGGATGCCGACGTCCCACGCCATGCAGAAGTGCTTGACGCCCATCTCCAGATAGGGCGCGGCCTGGCTGGGTTCGCCGATCTCGACGCGCGGGGCGATGCCCTTCTTGAGCGCGGTTTCGATGGTCTTGCGTTCGGCGGCGCGCACCTCGGGATGGGTCCAGCTGCCGGCATGGCCGATCGACATGGCGTAGTCGGCGGGACCGAACTGGACCATGTCGACGCCGGGGACGGACAGGATGGCATCGAGGTCCTCGACGCACTGACGCTTCTCGACCATGAACACGACGACCGCCTCGTCCAGCGCCTGCACGTAGGCGGCGGAGCCGGCTTCGCGGAAGGTGCCGACGTCGCGGCGCAAGCCGACGCCGAGCAGGCCCTGCCCGTGGCGAGGCTTGAGGGTTTCGGCGCGGACGGCGGCGACGCAGGCGCGGGCGTCCTCGACGGTGCGAATGTCGGCGAACAGGATGGACTGAAAGCCCGAGCCGATGGCGCGCATGGCCTGGTGGGTCCACATGGTCTGCTCGACCTTGATCACACCGGTGAGGCCGGCGAGTTCGAGAGCGCGGCCCAGATTGTCGAGGTCATGCATGGTGAAAGGCGCGTATTCGGCGTCGAATTCGACGTAGTCGTAGTTGCCGGCCTGGCCGATCAGCTCGACGAGAGTCGGCCAGGCCGACAGGATATGGGTGCCGAGCGTGGGCAGCCCGGCATCGAGGCGCTGGCGCAGGCGGTTGGGGCGCATGGTTGGGTTCTCCTTCGGAGTTTCGATCGATCTGGCACTTTGAGTGGGCGAATCAGCGAGTCCACCAGACCAAGCGTTCTATTCCGAAGGGCTGCCCGGGTCACCTGCCCGCGGCATATCGGGCAAGGAAGCGGGGAGAATCGCGGCGTCGGGCAGGTCATCCAGCGGGAAGACGAGTCGGCGCGGGGGCGCGGGGCGCACGGTGTCGCTGCCGGTGGCAACGGCATTATTCGGACCGCGATGCGCCAATGCGCTTGTTGACCGCGCTGGAGACCGATATCGTGCCCGCGCTTTGTTGCTGATTGGCCTGACCCGCTCGCGGGTGATTTTGGCCACGAGGATCGCGCAATGGTGCTGGTGCTGGGCGAGCCTGTCGCATGACGATGCTGTTCGGGCCGATCCTGACGGGCCTCGCTCTCTTCATGCGCTGGTGTGCCTGGCGTGATCCCGCCTACCGGGCGAGCCTGGCCCGGCACGATTATGTCGCCCAGATTGGCCTGCGCGACTCCGACCGCGGCCGCTGGTTCGCATTCCGGATGGGCAAGCTGACCTCGTGTGCCGGCCGGCATCGCTGCCCGGACGTGACGGTGAGCTACGAGACCGCCGCGCAGGCGGCCACGCTGATGATCGGGCAGCTCTTTGGCCGCCAGCAGACCGAGGCGGCAAAGTTGTTTCGGCTCCGCGTTGAGGGACCGGACGCGCTCGCGTATGCCTTCACGCAGGCCCTCATCGCGATGCAGCGCATTGGTTGGCGCTTCGGCACCAGGCTCGGTGACGGCGCCACGCGCTTCACCGGCATGACCAACGGCGGCCCCTGCTTCGTGCATGTGAAGGACGGCAGGATTCTCCGCATGACGCCGATCGATTTCGCCAGCGGCGATGCCGGGCCATGGACCATTGCGGCGCGCGGGCGCCGTTTCACCCCGCCGCATCGTGCCACCATCGCCCCGCACGGGCTCGCCTCGAAGTCGCTGGTGTATTCGCCGGACCGGCTGCTCCACCCGATGCGGCGGGTCGATTTCGATCCGAACGGCGCGCGCAATCCCGAGAACCGCGGCAAGTCGGAGTATGTGCGAATTTCGTGGGATGAGGCCCTCGATCTCGTCACCGCCGAGATCAAACGGATGAAGCGCGACTACGGCGCCAGCGCGATCGTGTTCGATCCGCCCGGCCACCACAGCTGGGGCAATGTCGGCTGGTGGGATTCCGCGCTCTATCGCTTCGCCAACGCGGTGGGGTACACCGCCGTCCACAATTATCCCGCCAGCTTCGAGGGCTGGTTCTGGGGCGCGGCCCATCACTGGGGCTATACCATGCGGCTCGGCATGCCGGAAAACTACGGCACGGTCGAGGATCTGTTGCAGCACGCCGAACTGGTCGTGTTCTGGTCGAGCGACCCGGAAACCACCAACGGGCTTTATGCCGGCCACGAGGGCTCCGTGCGCCGCCAGTGGCTCAAGGAGCTTGGCATTCCGACGGTCCACATCGACCCCTATCTCAACGCCACCGCGGGCTTCATGGGCGGCAAGTGGATCGCGCCGCGCCCTGGCACCGACACCGCGCTCGCGCTCGCCATCGCGCATGTTTGGATCACCGAGAAACTCTACGACCAGGCCTTCGTTGCCGGGCGCACCACGGGGTTCGCAACGTGGAGCCGTTACATTCTCGGTGAGGAAGACGGCATTGCCAGGACGCCGGAATGGCAGCAGGGGGAAACCGGCGTGCCGGCGCGCGAAGTGCGGGCGCTGGCGCGCGAGTGGGGACGCAAGCGGACCTACCTCGCCGCCGGCGGCCTGGGCAGTGGTCTCGGCGGGGCGTGCCGGAGCCCGACCGGGCACCAGTGGGCGCGTGCGATGGTTTGCCTCGCCGCGATGCAGGGCCTCGGCCGGCCCGGGGTCAACTTCGGCAATCTACAAGCGGGAACTCCGATCGATACCAGCTTCTATTTCCCCGGCTACGGCGAAGGCGGAATCTCCGGCGATCTCACCAACACCGGCGCCGCGGTTTCGCTCTATCAACGGATGGGGCATCTGCTGAGCATGAACCCGGTCCTGCAGCAGATCCCGCGCCTGCAACTCCCCGAGGCGATCCTGACCGGCAAGGCGGAAGGCTACCTGCGCGACATGCGTTCGTTGCAGGGGCAGTTCGCCCCGCTCCGCTACCCCGCGCCGGGTCACGCCCCGGTGCGCATGTACTATCGCTACGGCGGATCGGGTTTCGGGACCATGCCCAGCTCGCATCGGCTGGCCGCGATGTACCGTTCGCGCAACCTCGAATTCGTGGTCAACCAGTCCATCTGGTTCGAGGGCGAAGCAAAGTTCGCCGACGTCATCCTGCCGGCCTGCACGAACTTCGAGCGCCACGACATCAGCGAATGGTGCGGGGCCGCCGGCGTCACCCATCACTGCCAGAACCAGCTCAACCACCGCGTGATCGTGTTCCAGCACAAGTGCATCGAGCCACTGGGCGAGTCGAAGGCGGACTACGACATCTTTCTGGCGCTGGCGCAGCGCCTCGGGCTCGGCAACTACTACTCCGAGGGCATGACGGACCTCGACTGGGTGCGCCGCATCTTCGACGCTTCCGACCTGGCGAAGCACGTGGGCTGGAAGGAATTCATCCGCAAGGGGTATTACGTCGTGCCCCCGCCGGCGGAACGGCTGCGGGCGCCGGTGGCGTTCCGCTGGTTCTACGACGGCCGCAAGAAGGACGTGCCCGAGCCGCATCCGCTGCCCGCCGGATATGCCGGCGAGTGGGGCGTCGGATTGCAGACCGCGTCTGGAAAATTCGAATTCGAGGCGGCGAGCCTGAAGCATCTCGAGCCGCCCGATCCCGAGCGGCCGGCCGTGCTGCACTTCATCCGCTCCCGCGAGGACACCAGCGCGCCGCGGGCCCGGGAGTTCCCGTTGCAACTCGTCATCCCGCACCCTCGCTTCAGCTTCCACACCCACGTTGACGGCAAGGATTCGTTTGTCAACCAGATCGAGGAGCACCGCCTCGCCGTCGGAGGCCGCTTCTGGTGGGTGCTGCGGATGAATCCTGCCGACGCGGCGCGGCGGGGCATCCGCAACGGGGCGCTGGTGCGGGTGTTCAACGAGCGTGGTGCGGTCATCTGTGCCGCGCAGGTCACTCCCCGGCTGCGGCCTGGCGTCATGCACAGCTGCGAAGCATCCGCACGCTACGAACCGGGCGGGGAAAGCGGACACGCGGTGGATCTTGGCGGCGCGCTCAATGTGCTGACGCCGAAGCAAAGCCAGGTCGCCCGCGGCCATTCGGTCGGCAACAGCAATTGCCTCGTTGAGGTCGAGCTTTGGGCTGGCGCCGCGGCAGCGGCACCGGAGACGGCGCACGAAACCGTCCCGGCGAAGTGAGGCCGACGATGCGCAAGTGGAACCTCATCTTCGATGTCGCCCGTTGCACCGGGTGCCAGAACTGCACGATCGCGGTCCAGGACGAGTATGTCGGCAACAGCTTTCCCGGTTACGCGGCAGAGATGCCGCGGCACGGCCCGAACTGGGTGCGGCTTGAACGGCGCGACCGCGGCGCATTTCCGATGGTGGACGTCGCCTATGTTTTCCAGGCCTGCCAGCACTGCGACGATCCGCCCTGCCTGCACGCCGCGCGCGACGGCGCGGTCACCAAGCGCGCCGACGGCATCGTGGTCATCGACCCGGAGCGGGCGCGTGGGCAGAAGCAGATCGTCGAGGCTTGTCCGTATGCGGCGATAGAGTGGAACGAGGCGCTGCAACTGCCGCAGCACTGGAACTTCGATGCCCATCTGCTCGATGCCGGCTGGCCGGCGCCGCGGCCGATCCAGGCCTGTCCGACCGGCGCGCTTGCCGCCATCAGGCTCGACGATGACGAGCGGGACCAGATGATCGCCGCGGAAGGGCTTGAGACCTTGCCCGGTTCCGCGCACCGGCCGCGCCTGTTCTATCGCAACCTACGGCGCTACACCCACGAGTTCGCCGGCGGCACGCTCGTCGGCCGCGAGGCCGGGCTCGAAAGCTGCCTGGCCGGCGCCCGGATCGCGTTGTTGCGCGGCGACGCCCGCATCGGCGAAACCACGAGCGACGCGTTCGGGGATTTCCGTTTCGATGGCTTGCCGGCCCGGAGCGGCCGCTATCGCCTGGACATCGCCGCGGAACGCTACCGCGGCAAGAGCCTCGGGTTCGACCTCGAGGAAAGCTGCTGGCTGGGTGAAATCAGACTCGAGCCGGAGCCGGCCTCGTCATAAGCCCTTCGCAACGACAGCGACGAAGGCTATACTGCTGAAGGCCACGAACGCGCCGTAACAAGGCGTGATGAGCGTTTCCTGATCGTAACTCCTGTGGCGGCCGCTGACGGCCGCCGACCCCGACGTGGAGGATACAGATGGACGTCAACGCACCGGTCCTGCATGGCATTGAACCGATCGAACGGGAAACCATCAGGCGCGTCGCCTGGCGGCTGATTCCGTTGCTCATGCTGGGCTATTTCTGCGCCTATCTCGACCGTTCGAATGTCGGCATGGCAGCGCCGACCATGATCACGGACCTGCACTTCTCCAATGCCGTGTTCGGGTTTGGCGCCGGGCTCTTCTTCCTCGGCTATTTCCTGTTCGAAATCCCGAGCAACCTGATCCTCAACACGATGGGCGCACGGCGCTGGATCGCCCGTATCCTGATCACCTGGGGCATCATTGCCGCCCTCACGGCCTGCGTGTGGAACGAATGGAGCTTCTACGGCAACCGCGTCCTGCTGGGTCTGGCCGAGGCTGGGTTCTTCCCCGGCGTGGTGCTGTACCTGACCTGGTGGTTCCCCTCGTACTACCGCACCCGGATGATGGGAATCTTCCAGTCCGCCAGCGTGCTCTCGCTGTTCATCGGGCCACCGGTGGGCGGGCTCCTGCTGCATCTGCACGGCCAGCTGGGGCTGGCCGGGTGGCAGTGGCTCTACCTCCTCGAGGGGGTGCCGCCGGTGGTCATGTGCTTCGTGACCTGGATGCTGCTGACCGACCGTCCGCGGGACGCCGCCTGGCTCACCCCCGAACAGAGGGACTGGCTGATGGAACGACTGGAATCGGAAAGGGCACAGCGCGAGGCGGTGCGCAAATATTCGCTCGTCGAGGCCCTCACCAACCCCAAGATCTGGCTGCTGACGGCCACGGCGTTTTGCCTGAACGCCGGCGCCTATGCGTTGGTGTTTTTCCTGCCGCTGATCGTCAAGGGCCTGGGCGTGTCGACGGACTGGATCGGGCTGGTGAGCGCGCTTCCCTATCTCTGCGCCTTCGTGGGCATGATCGCCTGGGGCTATCACTCCGACCTGACGGGTGAACGGCTCTGGCACGTCGGGGGCGCGCTGTTGCTGTGCGGTGTTGCGCTCGGCGTTTGTGTCTTCATTGGAGTCGGCCATCCGGTCGTCACCATGATGGCGCTCTGCGTGGCGACGACGTGCCTCATGTCCAGCGCGCCGGTGTTCTGGTCGATCCCGAGCGCCATGCTGACCGGCGCCGCCGCGGCGGGCGGCATTGCGCTGATCAACTCGGTCGGCAACCTGGGCGGATGGCTGGGTCCGACCGTCTATGGGCTGGTGAAGGACGCTACTGGCAGCACCGATATCGGATTGCTCGTGCTGGCCGCGGCGCCGATCATCGGCGTGCTGGCGCTGGTCGCCGCCGGCCACGATCGCCGGCTGGAGCGGATGCTACCACGCAGCTAGCCGCGCACTGGCCGTCCCGTCACGCCGGCGGGACGGCCATGTCGTCGAGCGGGAACACTGGCCGGCGCACCCGCTTGTAGGGCAGGCCGCGCGGGTCCGACACGCACGGCCCCCTGGTATGGACCGTGTAGCTGGCGGTGGCGATGGAATCGTAGGCGCGCCGGTGTGCCACCGCCGCCTTCACCCCGATCACTGCGAACGATTCCGGATCGATGCCCTGGCTGCGCCACTGGCCGAGATCGAAAGGCGCGGTCTTGTAGGTGTTCAGCAGGATGGTGATGCCCCGGTGGCGCACCACCGCCGAAGGCCCCATATTGACGTAGCGGCCGACCATCGCGGCCAGATGCGAGTTCAGGTCTTCCAGAGTGAAGCGGCCGTCGCTCCGCGAAACCAGCGTCACCTCGAGTTCCACCGGCCCGGGATCGAGCCGGCTGCCCCGTCCGCCGAGCGCGAGGCGCGCGGTGCCGCCGACCGGCACATCCCCGAGGGACGCGACGGAGAGCGGATCAGCGAGAATGACGCCGGCATTCGGCACGTCATGGCGCAGCAGCGCGCGCAGGATCTCGGTGCCGTCGCCGGGCGCGCCACCACCGATATTGTCCGCCGGCTCGACCAGCAGCACCGGTCCGCGATCGACGGGCAGGATGCGCCGCAGCACGTCATCGACGTCGTCCTCGGCCGGCATGCCGCGCTCCTTCGTTGCCCAGGCCAGCGCCGCCAACCGGTCGAGCGCGGCGTCGGCCGCGGCGTCGTCCTCGCCGATCACCGCGAATGCCACACCGGCATCATGGGCATCGGCGAACGAGAACCCGGCGACCACGTCGATCGCCCAGATGCCGTCCTGCCCTTCCAGCTCGCGGGCCAGCGTTTCCAGCGCCCGCATGGGCTCGTCGGCGGTCGCGGTGCCGGTGGCCGGCAGGATGATCGACGTGCCGCGCCAGCGCATGTGCGGCCGGCGCCCGGTGGCCAGGCAGCGGGCCAGCAGGGCGGCGGCGCGGGCGCCGGTGTCGAAGGCGTCGATATGCGGACATTCCCGATAGCCAACCAGCCCATCGGCGGCCGCGCACATCGCCGGGGTGAGGGTCGCGTGAAGGTCGAAGGCGCCGAAGACCGGCAGCCCCGCCGCGCCCCGAACCGCGCGGATGCGGCGCAGCAACTCGCCCTCGGCGTCCTCCTCCCGGGTGGTCACCATGGCGCCGTGCAGATCGAGGAAGATGGCGTCCAGTCCCTCGGCCAGGGCCTTGGCCAGCACCGGCTCGAGATCGCTCCAGAACGCCTCGAACACGGCGTGTTCCACCAGTCCCGAGGGCGTGGCGGCGTAATCGGCCGCGGGCACGACCGTCCAGCCTTCGCGCTCGGCGATCGAAAGGAAGCCATCCATTTGCGAGCCGTCGCCGCGCCGGGCGGGCAGTTCGCCGCCGCGACGAACGCAAAACGCCTCCTGCCCGGTGACGTCGTCGGTGAAGCAGTGGGTTTCATGGAACAACCCGGCCAGCAACACACGCGCGTTCATGGTTTCCTCCTCCGGAACCGGCCGCGGTTCCGCCAGCCGCAGGACGATGACGGCCTCGCGACACAAAATGTCAGCCTAGGGACCGGCGCGCGTCGCGTCCATGCGCCGTGCCGGATGGGATCTCGTGCGAACGTGCCGTCTCGTCCAGGAGGTTCCGGAAGCTAGCGGCCGCGGATCAACGGTGGCCTGGGCATCACGAGGATCAGGACCAGGCACGCCACCAGCGTCAGCCCGAGGAAGGCGAACACCAGGTTCATGCCGTAGGCACCGTTGAGGTAGCCGGTAAGGTTGAGCGCCGCGAACACCGACAACTGCGTCACCGAATTGATAATGGCGATGCCCACGGCGGCGGCCTGTTCGCTGAGGTAGACGCTCGGAACGGCCCAGAACGGCCCATACATGGAAAGATTGCCGACGATCACCAGCGTCAGCCCGATCATTTTGAGGACCGTCGCATCGGCAACCACGGCGAGCGCGAAGCCGAAGATCGCGACCACGGTCGGAATCACCATGTGGAGCCATCGCTCGCCCGTCCGATCGGAGTGCCGGCCCCAGGTGAATCCGGCGATGGCGGTGATGATCCAGGGCACCATCACGATCAGCCCGATCTGGGTATTGGTGAGGATGCTGGAGAAACCTCTCACGATCTGCGGCATCCAGTAGACGATGGCCACCGCGCCCATGTTGGCGGTGCCGTAGACGCCGGCCAGCCACCATACCTGCGGAACCTTGAACGTCTGCCAGATCGAATAGCGGCGGTCCTTCGACCGGTTGGCCTCCTGCTCCTTCCTCAACTCCTCCAGCAGCCAGTCGCGTTCACTGCCATCGAGCCACGTCACCTGCTGCGGCCGGTCCGGCAGCACCACCAGCGTGACAACGCCGCAGATGATCGCGGGCAGGCCCTCCAGCACGAACAGCCAGCGCCAGCCCGGGACCCCGAACCAATGGACGTGATCCATGATCCAGGTCGAAACCGGCGAGCCGATGATCAGCGAGACCGGAATGGCAATGAAGAAGGTGGCGATGGCGCGTGCCCGTTCCCGTTCGGGAAACCAGCTTGCGAGGTAGAAAATGACGCCGGGGACCAGCCCCGCCTCGGCACATCCAAGCAGGAACCGAATGATGTAGATGCCGTTGACGCCCTGCACCAACGTCATGGCGCAGGCGCAGATGCCCCAGGAGAACAGGATGCGGGCGATCCACTTCCGGGCGCCGAACCGATACAGCATGATGTTGCTCGGCACTTCGCACAGGAAGTAACCGATGAAGAAAATGCTGGACACCAGCCCGAACGCGGCGCTGGAGATTCCGAGCGCCTTGTTCATGTCCAAAGCGGCGTAGCCGATATTGGCCCGGTCCAGGTAGGAAATCACAAACAGCAAAAAGATGTAGGGCAGAATACGCCATTTCACCTTGCTCATGGTGCTGGCGGCAACGCCCTGGTTCCGATCCATCGGGATCACCCTTCATCCTCGGGCTGGCACTGTCCCGTCTCCGGGTGTTGCCGATTCAGAAGCCGGAACAAGTCGGGCGCAATGGGCCGACGTTCCACGAGACGGAACATCGGCACGCGATCAGCCCTTTGTTTGATCGCGTGATTCACGCCCTCGGCCGATTCCGATTCGGGCGATCACGCTCTATCGCCGGCCCCGGCCCGAACGCAGGCTGGCTGCCGCCGCGGCGCTGGATCTGGCACCGGCCAGGCGCGCATTGATGTCGGCGG
>CAYWOW010000095.1:0-10635 GCA_964459005.1 uncultured Acetobacteraceae bacterium | reverse complement strand
TAGGTAGCTCCCGGACCACATCCTGGGGCAGGTCCACCCAGTCCACTCCGGGGGCCGCTCACCATGGGGTGGTCACAACCACAGGTGAGGCGGTACACTTGGCATCCGGGTCACCGAAAAGGTGCGTATCCTGCAATCTCGGAGACGGACCTATTGGCTCGGTCGCAATCGGCTGAATCGAGCCGAATTTTGGTGGCGCGCATGACGAGAGGTCCACGATGGTTCGGTTGGTCGCGGCAGGAGGCGCAAGCGGCCTGGCGCGGTATTGTCGTGGCGGGACTGCTGGCCCTGTGCCTGGCGCTTGTTGCGTGCGGCACCCCAATTGCGGTGGAGCGTACGGACGCCCGTACCGTGCAGACCGAACGGACCAGCAACGCCTTGACCACGGGGCGACTGAGCGCGTCTACGCAGATCGTGCTGCGGCGATTGAACCTGCTTGATGTCTACGCCGAGAACCCGTCCGGTGCCATGCAGGCGCTCAACGGGATCGCAGCGAGTGACACCGGTGATCGGGATCTGCTGTTCGCGCTGGCCGAGATGGGCTTCCTGGAGGCCGAGAGGACCAACGATCGATCCTATTTCCTCGCGACCGTGGTCTATTCCTACGCGTTCCTGTTTCCGACCTCGCCCACGAATCGTCCAAACCCATTCGACCCGCGCCTGCGCACGGCCGCGGATCTCTACAATCGGGCACTGACGCGTGGCCTGGCAGCGGACGACGGCACGCATATCGTTCTGCGTGGGGGCGAGTACAAACTTCCCTTTGGTATGCTGTCCATCAGTTTCGACCAGGACGAACTGCATTGGTCGGACTTCGAGCTGGGTGGTTTTGTCCCGGCCGCCGAACTGCATATCAAGGGCCTACAGAACCGGTACCGTGAGGCCGGCATCGGAGCACCACTCGCAGCTGACCTGATCCCGATCGGAGACCAGCGCGGCTTTCAGGTAGCTCGTTTACTCAAGGTTCCCACCACCGCACTGCTGTTGTTGAACATCTCACCGGCCGCCATGGCCAGCGGACAGTTCAGTGGCAAGCTTTTGCTGTACCCCGGCGACGAGGAGCGCGCGGTGGAAATTAGCGGCCAGCGAGTGCCGTTGGAGAACGAACCTAGCGCGGCCTTCGCTTATGCCTTGAGCAATCCGATTATCTGGAAGACCGAGCTGGCGGGCTTCTTCCAAGGTGACCTGTTCGACAGATTTCCGACCCAGCTTGTCGCCTTGGATCCCTATCGCCCGGGTCGGATTCCGGTCGTGCTGATCCACGGAACGGCGTCCAGCGCAGGGCGCTGGGCTGACCTCATCAATGACCTGGAAAACGATCCGGCCATCCGTGACCACTTCCAGTTTTGGTTGTTCACCTACAATACCGGCAACCCGATACCCTTGTCGGCTTTGCAGTTGCGCGCCGCCCTCGATGCCGCTGTCGACAAACTGGACCCGGATCGGCGTGATCCTGCGATGCAAAACATGGTGTTGATCGGACATAGCCAGGGCGGGTTGCTGGCGAAGATGCTGGTGATCGACTCTGGCTCACACCTGTTCGATGAGTTCAGTGCCAAGCCGCTCGAAGAGCTGACATTGACCAATGACACTCGTGAGACGCTTCGCCGAGCCCTGTTTGTCACGCCCATGCCGGACGTGACCCGTGTCATATTTATTGCGACGCCGCACCGTGGCAGTTTTGTCGCTGGTGGATCTCTGGCCCACCTGATCGGTCGGCTGGTGACGTTCCCGCTGAGGGTAACGCGGCTGACAGGTGAAGTGTTGGCCGGCAACCGCGATGCTATGCGACTTGATCCGGAGAATGTCCGGCTTGGCAGCGTTTACGGGATGACGCCGGGCAGCCCATTCAGCACGGCCATCGCCGCCATTCCGGTTGCCCCGACTGTAGCGGCCCATTCGATCATCGCGGTGAAGGGCGATGGCCCGGTCGAAACAGGCGATGACGGCGTGGTGAAATATAGCAGCGCGCACATCGACGAAGCGGCATCCGAACTGGTCGTCCGGTCCGGCCACTCGGTGCAGTCAAATCCCCTGACGGTAGCTGAGGTGCGCCGCATTCTTCTGCTACATTGGCAGCAGGCCTGCCCGCAAGGATGTTTGCCCACCGGCAGTACGACCACAGCGGAGAGTGCAACACGTCCGGCGCTCCCTATGCGGCGTGTGGTGCCTGAAGGGCCCTAGGATGAGAACCGCTTGAGCGCTCGCCGCATATTGCGATGGGTAGGCACAGCAATAGCCGGGCTGGCAATGCTGCTCGCGGGCCTGTGGGGAGCCTTGGCGATCTGGTTCCACTTCTTGCCGGCCCCACCGTTGCACGAGATGCTGGCCGGCGGCTTTCTGCTGCTCGTCCTTGCGGCGGTGGTCTGCCTGGTTTTGCGTCGCTGGCCGGTTATTGCACTGTTCGGCGCGTGTTTCGTGGGCGTGTTCATTTGGTGGGCCACGCTGCAACCATCCAATGACCGACCATGGGCGGACGACGTGGCTCGAACGGCTTACGGAACTGTCGAAGGCGACCTGTTGGTGGTGCACAACGTGCGCGACTTTCTCTGGCGCAGCGATACCGATTACGACCAGCGGTGGGATACGCGTAGCTACGATCTGAACCACCTGACGGGCGCCGACTTGATCATGTCGTACTGGGCGGGTGAGCAGATCGCCCACGCGATCGTCAGCTTCGGTTTCACCGACGATCAGCACCTCGCATTCTCAATTGAGATTCGAAGGGAGAAAACCGAATCCTATTCCGCTCTGGCCGGGTTCTTCCGCGCTTACGAGTTGTCGTTCATCGCTGCCGAGGAGCGCGACGTGCTGGGGGTGCGGACCAATGTGCGCGGCGAGGATGTTCGACTCTATCGTCTGCGCATGCCGCCGGCCCAGGCGCGTGCGCTGCTCCTCGAATATATCAAGGAAGCCAACGATTTGGCACGCACTCCACGTTTCTATAACTCTCTGACCAGCAATTGTACCACGCAGATCTTTCTGATGGCTCGGACGTTGCAGCCACGCCTGGGTCTGGACTACCGAATTCTGCTTTCCGGCCATCTCCCGGAGTACGTCTATGATCGAGGCGGATTGAACACCAGCATTCCGTTCGATGTGTTGCGCGACCGGTCGCACATCAGGGCCAAGGCGGAGAGCACCGATCCTGAGTTCTCGCGCAAAATCAGGCAGGGCGTTCCCGCTCCGCGATAGCCGGTCTGTGGCCGCGCACGGGACCGGTCATCGTTACTGTTCAGCGACGTGTCTAGGTCGCCTGGTCATGCTGCCGCAGTAGGTGTTGCTCAGCGTCCAACCGGAGGTCTTCGTCACTTTTGGTGCAGCCGATGCCGGCAGGCAGACGTAACACGCTGATCTGGCTATGGAATGCTGAGACCTTGATCAGTACACCATGGGCACCGCGGACCAAGGCGGCGAAAACCAAAAATTGATAGTCAGATCAAAATCATGCGCGCTTCTGATGCTCTTCACCTGCACCAAAAGTGGCGAAGAGCCCCGGTTCGGTGCGTATGCACAGACAGTAACGTCAGGCCGCGTCGGGTTCGGTGGCGTTGGCGCCGGAATGGCTCTTCCCGGAGTTGGCGCGCGTACTCTCAGGGAGACCGTTCGGACAGTCGGCAAGCTGACCGCACCGCAGCGGCCCCGGGCACGCTCTCAGCCCACGGCAAGGCGTTCGCGGGCCAGACGATACGCGGCATCGAGCGCCTCGCGGTCCAGGCTCCCCTCGGGCAGGCGCAGCATGCTCTGCCGCACCGCCTCGACCTGCGCAAGGATGGCCTGCCGCTGTCCGTCATTGACCAGCATCGGGGCAAGCCTTGCATGGGTCTGCAGCATCCGGATCATCACCGCCGGACTGCTCGCGCCGGCCTCGCGGATCAGATCGAAGCCCGCCCTGACGATGTCCGCGAATTGCGCGTGCGGCACCAGTACCCGGATCTGGCCGCGGCGGGTCCGCCACGCGCCGTCCGACACCCGGAATGAGACCAGCATCCTGAGCGCGTCTCCCAGCCAGTCGATGCAACTCAGGCCGGTATAGGTATCGTTGATGGCCGGACTGAGCGCGCGGATCGCGATTTCGGAAAGTTGCGCGAAGGCGAACTCGATGTCCTGTTGCAGCGTACGGTGCTGGCCGATGATCACGCTGCCGTGGACCGTCGCCGCCAGTTCGGCCTGCCCCGAGGCCGGCAGCACATGGGCGAGCACTTCGCCTTCCAGCACGAATTTTCCGGGCCAGGACGCCAGACAAACGATCGCACCGTGTTTGTCGGCGGCGCGTACCAGGCGCGCGTGGTCGATCCGCTGCATGTAGCCGCTCGTCATCGCCAGGACGGCGCCTCCCTCGGTCGTACAGCGCTGGCGAACGGCGTCGACCGGCTCGGCTGGCCGGGGCGGCGCCGGGTCGGCGTTGCCGATCTCGATCACCTTCTGCTCCGCCAGCCCGGAGATCGCGGCGTGGAGGTTCTCGATGATCCGCGCGAGCACGTTGTTGGTCTGGATGGCCTGCGCAACCCGGTTGTTGTAGACAACGAGATAGCCAAAGCTCACGAACACCAGAGCCACACTGCAAAGCACGGTGAGCTGCGGCACGAAGACGCCAGTGTCGCGCTGCCCGGTCACGACGAAGGTCGCGAGGCTTTGCAGGAACGTCGCCAGGAACAGCCCGAGCGTCACTTGCATGGTGCGGTCGCGCAGGAAATACGGCATCAGGCGCGGTCCGAACTGGCTGACCGCCATTGAAAAGACCAGCAGGGTCACCGAGAAGATCAACGCCAGCACGGTGCTGACCGCGCCCAGGATCGCCCCCAGGATGGCCCTCGCGTCATCGACGTTGCCAACCGAGAGCCAGGACGGCAGCGCAATCAGCGGCGGGCCGAACAGCCCGTCCAGCGCCAGCGTAATCGCCAGCAGGATCACCGTGGCGCCGGCGATCGCATACGGCACCGGCACGAGGTTCGTGCCCGGCACGGCCTGGGCAACGCGACTGAACTGCTTGAATCCGAACATCCGCTTAGCTCACCTGTGGATTTCCGTCGAGCCTCACTGGCCCTGGTCCGGCGCGGCGGCGCCGCGGTGCCAACGCGCGATGCGGGCGATCGGTCCACGTAGGATCAGGTAGGGCAAAAAGCCCAGTGCAAGAGCCATGACTGCAGCCTCGGCCGGATAGAAGGTCCCGAGCACGGTGACCTGATAGATCGCATCCATCCCGACCCCCAGAAGGATGATCCGGGCGGTGGCAATCAGTCCTTCTTGCAGGCGGCCGCCGCGGTCCATCGGGCTGGTAAGGATCGTCCAGAGGTAGGGAGCGCGCCTCGTCCTTGCGTCCTTGACCCCGTCGCGCAGGGCGACAAGTGCCGCCATGGCGGGCTGGAGAATAAAGCGGAATGTCATTGGCCCGCCGGGGCGATCGAGCAAGTTGTGCCAGACACGCTGGAAAGCCTGTGCCGACACGCCGTGCCAGAGCGCTCCTGCAATAACCAAAACGACCACCAGCAGGGCTGCTAGACGAGCCAGCAGGATTTGGCTCTTCGAGGCCATCTCGGTCATCTCACGAGCTTCTTCTCACGCACGGGCTACCTTGGCGCAAAGGGCCGCCGCCCCCGGCCCACACGCAATCGGCCAGGGGCGGCGCGGCATCGTCAATCTCCGTGGGGCGCTGTCAGCTTCGCCATCACCTGATCGATGGTAAAGCTCGCCGCCTTCTGCCGCGGCGGGTAGTCCTTGAACGTCGCCAGGAACATGCCGACCGCTGCCTGCGCTGGGATGAACAGGAATACGTGATCTAGCATCCAGTCGTAATAGGTGTTCGAGGTGACGTCGGCGCGCTCGAATGGATCGGTCCGCAGATTGAAGAGCTTCGGTACCCGCAGGTGGGTGAACGGCTCGGCCCAGATCCGAAGAGTGCCTTCGCAACGCTGCTCGACGAAAACAATCTTCCAGTTGTCATAGCGCAGCGCCAGCAGGTCGCCGTCATCCGAGAAGTAGAAGAAACAGGGTCGCGGGCCTCGGCTTTCCTGCCCGGTCAGGTACGGCAGGAAGTTGAAGCCATCGATATGCACCTTGAACGTCCGATCACCGATCGTATAGCCGGCCTTCAGGCGGTCCATGACGTCGGGCATCCCCGCCGCGGCCAGCAGCGTTGGCAGCCAGTCGTGATGGCTGACGATTTCGTTCGACACGCTTCCCGCCTTGATCTTGCCCGGCCACCGCGCCAGCCAGGGCACGCGGAACGCGCCTTCCCAGTTAGTGTTCTTCTCGCTGCGGAACGGCGTCGTCGCGCCGTCCGGCCAGGTATTCGCGTGCGGGCCGTTGTCGGTGCCGTAGAGCACGATCGTATTGTCCGCCAGCCCCAGTTCGTCCAGCTTGTCGAGCACGGTGCCGACGTTGCGGTCATGGTCGATCATCGCGTCGTGATAGGGGCTCTGCCACCGGCCGGACTGGCCAACGCTTTCCGGCTTGGCGTGGGTGCGCAGGTGCATGTGGGTGAAGTTCACCCACATGAAGAACGGTTGGCCGGCCCTGTGCATCCGCTGCATGAAATCCGCTGATCGGGCTGCGATGTCGTCGTCGATCGTTTCCATGCGCTTGCGGGTCAGCGGACCGGTGTCCTTGATGACCTGCTTGCCCACCCGCCCGTATTGCGCATCGACGGTCGGGTCGTCGACGGCACTCGCCTTGCAGTCCATCACGCCGCGCGGGCCGAAGCGCTTGCGGAAGTTCGGGTAGTCGGCTTTTTTCGGATAATCCGGCAGCTCCGGCTCTTCCTCGGCGTTCAGGTGATAGAGATTGCCGTAGAACTCGTCGAAGCCGTGCACCGTGGGCAGGAACTCGTTGCGGTCGCCCAGGTGATTCTTGCCGAACTGGCCGGTCGCATAGCCCAGTGGTTTGAGCAGGTCCGCGATCGTCGGGTCCTCGGCACGCAGTCCCAACGTGGCCCCTGGCAGTCCTACTTTCGACAGGCCGGTGCGGAACACGCTTTGGCCGGTGATGAAGGAGGAGCGGCCGGCCGTGCAGCTCTGTTCGCCGTAGCAGTCGGTGAACAGCATCCCCTCGTCCGCGATGCGGTCGATATTGGGGGTGCGGTAGCCCATCAGCCCCTTCGAGTAGCACGACAGGTTCGTCATGCCGATATCGTCGCCCCAGATGACGACGATGTTGGGTTTGCCACCCGTCGCACCGCCGGCTGGCTGGGACGGCGCCACCTTTGGCTTTTTCTTGTCACTCATGGTGTGCTGATCTCCTCGGTATGTGTGGTCGGCACGATGTTACGAAAGTCGGCATGACTCGTGTGTCAACGCATCCAATTGGCATCCTACGGAGCGGCGTCACTTCGCCGGTCCGAACCATTTGCGGTAGATGTCCTCGTACGTACCATCGGAATACAGTTCCAGCAGCGCCTCGTTGATGCGCTTGCGCAGCGGGTTGCCGCGCGCGACGGCGATCCCGTATTTCACCGGCCGGAACAGCGGGCCGACCACCTGAAGTTCGCCGCCGCCCAGCCTTGTCGTCCAGTACTGCAGGGTCGGCGCGTCGTAGACGACGGCCTGGATTGTTCCGTCGAGCAGCCGATTATATGCCTCCTGGGGATCGGTGATGGGGACATAGGGCAGGTGCAACGCGGTCAGGTAGTCCGCGGCGACACTTCCCGGCGCCGTGCCGATGGTCTTGCCCGGCAGGTCGCCGGGTCCCTGGATGCTCGACTGCAACTCCTGCACCGTCAGCGAGGCCGTCACCGTGGCGGTGAACTGGGCGACCAGCACGACACCGATCACCCACATGGCCACCACGGTCAGCCGCTTCACGGCGCCGTTGTTCTCGCGCTCGCCATGTTCGCCGGTGGCGATGATCAGCATCACGCCCCACAGCCCCTCCAGCACGCCAGGGATGTAGCCATGCCGGAAATAAGGGTTGTTGCGACGCTCGACCAGCCAGAGCGCGTTGGCCAGCAACAGCACGGTGAGCGCCGCCACCAGCAGGATTTCCCCATTGGCGCGGGTCAGGACCGCCGCAAGCGTGGCGCGCCAGGCGCTGCCACTGCCGGATCGCACCATGATCCGCAGGCCGGAGTCGAAATACGACGTTGAGAAATCAACCAACTCCTCACGCTCGGGAGTCATGGCGATAGCCGAGATCGCCATGTCCGCCTCGCCGTTGCGCACGGCCTGCAACTGCGCGTCCCCCGTGTTGCGGCCGAGATCGGTGACAACCACCTCGGCCCCCAGCCGCTGCGCCAGCACGGTCCACAGGTCCACGCTGAAACCGGCCAGTGGGCCATCCTGAGGCAGCACGAACGGTGCGACGCGGCCGGTGGCGATGCGCAGCGTGGTCGGCTGCGCCAGCGCGGGCACCGCGGCCAACAGAACAAGGCCAACAAACGCCGCGCGCAGCCAATGTGGTGCCAGCCTGACCATTCAGCGCTCCAGCAGCACTTCCACCTTGCCCGCGCCGACCGCCGCCTTCAGCGCCGCGTGGTCGCGTTCCGCCTGGTCGGCATAGGACAGCGCGAACTTGCCCATCGCCACGTCGAACGCGCCGCTCTTGCCCAGGTAGCCGCTGATGGTCCACGGGTCGCCGGCCTTGGCATGCGCACGCGCCAACGCCCAACCGCACAGATCGGCGTAGATGGCGAGCATCTCGGCGTCGAACGTCTCCACCAGCGCGCCGAGTTTCGCGTCGCGCAACTGGCGGATGTAGAACTGCCGCCCCTTCGGTCCGGTGACCCAGCCCAGGAAGATGTCGGAGGCCGCCTGCATCATCCGCTGGCCGATCACCACGCGCTGGCCGTGATGCGGGTAGGCGCTGGCGCCGGCATAGGGTTCCAGCACCGAGGCGTTCGCCTCCTTCACCTGCAGAAAGAACGGCCGTCCGGCGGTGGTCATGAACAGCGCCACCATGCACATCGTACCGACGCTGCCGATGCCGACTGCCTTGATGGCTGCGTCGACCAGATGCAGCCGGTCGTACAGCGCGCGACGGTCCTCCGGCAGCGTCTCGCGGTAGGCGCTCAGCCCGGCGCGGAGCATCTCCATGTAGCCGGCACTACGGGCCTCGTCGGCGTGGAAGATCACCGGCGGGTTGTCGCGGATGCGCGGCTCCTCGCCGACATGGTGGACAAGTTTGGGAAACACCAGTTCCGAACCGGTGCGCGCGGTCGCCTTGGCGAGCCGCTTGCTCGCCATCGCCCTGCGGGCCGGCGGCAGCATGGCGAGCACGTCCTCAGCGCCGATGCTCGCGTAATAGATCTGAAGCACGTCCATGGTCGCAAGCGTGCGCATGCGCTTGCGGTAGCTGCGCGCGCAGGCCTCGGCGGCATCGCGCCCGACCGCGTCGGACAGGCCGTTGGAGCGGGCTGCCAGCACGAACGAGGCGACCAGCCGCTTGACGTCCCATTCCCAAGGCGCGGGCAAGGTTTCGTCGAGGTCGTTGACATCGAACACCACCCGGCGCTCCGGCGTGGCGAAGCCGCCGAAATTCAGAAGGTGGGCATCGCCGCAGGCCTGTACGTGCAGGCCGCTCACCGGTGTGCCCGCCAGGTCTGCCGCCATCACCGCGGCCGAGCCGCGATAGAAGGTGAACGGTGAGGCCAGCATGCGGCCGTAGCGCACCGGCACCAGTTCCGGCAGCCTTGTGGCGTCCGCTGCGTGCAGGATGGCGAGCGGGGCGGCGCGATCGGCCGGCGCTCGCCAGCCGGCATGCGACTCCCGCGACACCTTCTCGCGCAGGCGCTTGCCGGCGGCCATCAATTCGGCCGACGAGAGGGCCTGCGGCGGCGGCGCCGGCGGCGGCCCGGGTTGGGAAGAACGGGTGGCAGGTGTCTTAGCGGTGCGTTTGGCCATCGTTTCCTCGGTATCGACCTTGGGGCGTCAGCCTGTTCTCGTTGCAGCTACCACGGCGCGTATGCCGCAAGTGCCAGCGGTCAGTTCTCGGAAGTCGGCAGGTTCAGTCACGCTCGTCATGGCTTCGACCCCACCAAATACAGAGCAGATCTACATCCTCCAGCAACGATACGCAACGTCAACTTCCCGGTACGACCGCGGCCACCACTGCTTCGGAGCCCGCTGCCGGGCCGGTGCCGCCAACCTCGACGCCCGGGCCCCCGAAACCGGTCAGCCCACCTTGATCACCCGAACCTCCGCCGTGCGCTGGTCGAGTGGAATGACGGGCAGTTCGCCCTTGTTCTTAACTGGCAGATCGCGCAGATGGTCCATGATCGCCTGCCATTCCTTGATTTCTCGGACCGCGTTTTTCCCTGTTCCGGTGGCAACGCTGCCCTTGTCCATCGCACCCGGCGGCGGCAGCAGGTAGGGCGTGTCGTTGCGCGGGTCGTCGAGCGCCTCGACCCTCGACGTGAGGGGCTTACCCTGCTTGTTCTTGGGCACAAGCGTCAGCTTGCCCTTGGTGTATTGGGGTATCGCCACCGCAATCAGGCCGAAATAGAGCGGGCACGTGAGACTGTACAGCCGCTGGCTCTTCCCGGCGATGTCGATCGCACGGTATCCGCGGTCGAGGTCTCCTATTTCGATCGCAGTGACGACGTCGAACATCGGGCGCGACGGATCGTAGCGGAACCGCATGCCGGAGCTGCGGGGGAAATACTCGCCGGGGTGGGCCGGGTTATCGATGAGCAGGAATTCAAGC
>CAYWOW010000094.1:0-10638 GCA_964459005.1 uncultured Acetobacteraceae bacterium | reverse complement strand
CTAGCCATCATAGGGCGTCAAATGCAGGCGGCCTTCTGCCGCATATTTGTTGATGTCCTCGCCCTTCCCGGCTTCCAGCCGGTCCATCGCCTGCACGAGGAGGGCTGCGGGAATATTGCCTTCTTGAAGCGAAAAACACAGATTGGCCGCGCAAGACTGGTAGCGATAGGCCCGGCCGTAAACCCGCAGTGCCGTCTCGTCCTGCTCGGCGACGGCACGAAGCACATCCGGGGAAAGCACGGACACGTGCGAGAATGTCGGGAACATCAAGGAATATTGTAACCCGCGAAGCAACCAGACGCCGACCTGGAAATTACTGACGATTGATCGGCCGGCATCGATGTGCCGAATCAACGATATCAGCATATCGAGATCGATCGTCGCCTGGGTGAAATACGTTGCCGCGTTATGAGCCATCGGGCCGATGACCTGGATCTCGCCCGACGGGGTATGTTGGAGCCACACCTCGCGGCCGAAAGCGTAGCCGGTCGGCAGGGCTTCCGCCGGGAAACTCAGATCAAGCCTTTCGGGGTCGAACACGAAAACGTCCGCATCCATCCAGATCACCTGTCGATAGCCATCGTCCAGCCGGTTCCTGGTTGCCACAAGACGGGCAAGGTTGGTGATGGCCTGTGGGTTCTTGCGGCCGCGCGCGAGATAGTCCGGTCCACACAGGGCATAGAATTCATCGCCGGCGAGCGAATAATCGTGCCCGTGCGTCCCGGCCCAGTTCCGCACGCTGTCGAGACAGCGTTGCACCCATCCGGGTATGTCATGTTTTCGGAAGGTCTGGATGACAATCGTATCCGAATTGCGCACACCGGCCATCTTAGCGTTGCCTCTCGCCTGGTTCGCCCCGACCGAAAATATGATGCCGTACCCCGTTGGGCAGGGTCGGTCGATACGGAACGGTCACGCCATACAGATCGTAAAACAGCGCGCCGGGGGCGGCGACAAGCGCGAGCCCGTCGAGGTCGGTTTGCGCCAGTACCGGATGGTTGTTGCCGAAAACCGCCAGGTCGGCGCCGTTCACCGCCGCGTGGAGGCTTGCCTGCGGGATGAGTGCCGCCGCTTCGATATGGCTGGCCGACATGGTCGCATCCCACCCGACGAGAACCGCATCGGGCCAACGCGCACGAAGACCTTCCGCCAGCGCCAGCGCTGCGCTGCCGCGCGCATCGTCCACGGCCGGTTGTCCCTTGAAGGCGAAGCCGGCGATTGCAATGCGTGCGGGTGCCTTCCGGGTGGCGAGATGCGCATCGAGCGCGGTGGCGACCAACGCGATGAGCTGGGTCTCGCTTTGGCTGACACCATGTAGCAAAGCGCCGGCCTCCGGCGGAGTGCTTGCGGCCAGCAGTCTGACATCTTTCGGCAAACAGGCCCCGCCGACCGGCCCCGGGCGGTGCGGCGAAAACCGGGGATAATTGGCACCTGTCGCGGCGAAGATGGCGTGAACATCCAACCCCTGCGTCTCGCAGACCATGGCCAAGGCATTGGCAGCAGCGAACATGGTGGCCCGCCAGGTATTGGCGAACAACTTGGCCGCCTCCGCCGCCTCCGCGCCGCCGAGATCGATCACCTGACCCAATGGCGCAAACAGGGCCACCGCGCGCGCCGCCGCTCGCCCGTCAACCCCACCGATGAGCTGCGGCACGCTGAACTGATCGGCGAAAGTGCAGCCGCCGATTGAACGGTCAGGTGTGAAGGCCAACCGCAAGTCAAGCCCGCGCGATTCCGTTCGCGCGGCAAGCCGCCGCGTGGTGCCGATCGGTACGGTGGAGCGAATGAAAATTGCGTCGTCGGGCTGGGCCACGTCGATGATCGCCGCCACCGCGCTGTCGATCGCGCTGGCGTCGAACTCTCCCGTCGTGGTCACCGGAGTAGGCGTGCAGACGATATAATGAGTGGGAAACGGCTGCCGTTCCAGATGGTCCACGACACGCAAACGCATAGCAGTCCGCGCGGCCAGCACGGCTTGCGCCATATCCGGTTCGGCGAACAACGGGGGGTTACCGGCCAGCGCCTCGCGGCACACAGGATCGTTATCATAGAGGGTCACGTTCAGTCCCCGCGAAGCCAGGGCGGCGCCGATGGCGGCGCCGATCGTGCCGCATCCAACAACGGTAGCGCGCAACGGACTGCGCTCTATTGCCGCCGGGCAAACCTGTTCCGAATCAGAATTCATGCACTGGGTTTGAATGATGTCCCGCTTGACTTGCCTGGGTCCCCGCTGGTCCGGTAGATCAATCTCTCGTTACTGCCTTTCCCCTTTCCGTCAGATTGTCCTGCTATCATAGCGATCGCGGTTTTGTCCACCCCAACATCACTGCCTCAATTGCTGCGTAGCCGCGCCAGTCGCACGGCGGTGTGGCCGCGGCTGGTGCTCAGGCCGGGCATCACCAGCAGGCAGTTATCGCAGGCCATGCGGATTTCGGTCGTGCCGTCCAGCGCGATCAGGGTGTTGCGTCGTGCCACCACCTGGTCGCCGCGCCTGGCCAGGGCTCTCAGGCTCTCTTGGCGATGTTGTATGGCTCGACGGATCGCCTCCGTCGTTGTGGCGCTGCCCACGGGAACCTGGCCGATAGCGCATCCCTCCACTCCTGGGAGGAGCCTGCACCATCAAAACCGGGGATCAAACATCTAGCAGCGGTCGCACCCGCAGCCGTGGACGCCGGGGCGGCAGCAGTCGCAGGCCATCACCCCGCAGCAATCATGGCCGCATCCGCAACCGCCGCCGCATCCGCAGCCGCAGCCATGCCCGCCCTCCTGCGGCGCCATCCCGCCGCCCAGCGCGCTGGCCCCACTGGCCAGGGCGGCGTTGAGCAGATCGATGCCCAGCCGGATCGTCATGCCCAGGCGCCCGGTCAGCGATCCCATCGGATGCGGCCGCTCCGGCCCAGGCGGCGCATAGGGATAGCCAGCCGGATAGACGGGCAGCGCACCCATCGAGGGCGGCATCGCCCAGCCCGGCATCATCGGCATCGCCACCGGCCCTCCCGCCAGGCGCGCCTTGTATTTGCCGAACGCCTCCTGTGCCGCCGTGGCGCCGCTCGCGGGCGCGGGCGTCGCGGGCGTGGCCTCCGGAACCGGGCTGCTGTCGCTCATCGCACCATCCCTTCCATCAGCAACTGAACACTTCGCACCAGCGCACCCGCGCCGTGCAGTTCGACACCTCGACCGTCAGCGTGGCACCCGGCTTGGTCGTGACGATGCATTCATGCACCCGATAGCCGGTGCCAGCCGGCTCGGAGCGCGCCCAGATCAGCACGGTTCCCTCGCTGTCCTTCACCCCCACCAGGACGGCGAACGCCGCCGTCGCCACGCTCGCCGCATACTCGACCGCCAGCGTCACGCAGCACCCGCCGCCGATGAAGGCCGTGCCCGCGCCGACAACGGTGTTCCCCGCCGCCAACGGGTCCGTCGCCGTGCCGATGTTGAGCGACTTGAGCATGCCGGTCGCGGTGCCGGCGGTCGCGCCGGGCGCCACCAGCAGCTCCTTGGCCTCCCTGCGGCATTCGCGGCAGCCGCAGCAGCACGACGCGCTGGGCTGGCCGCACTGCCGGCAGTGGCCGGGCGGCACCATCCCGTGCCAGGGCGCGAACGGCATGCCCGGCGCCGTTCCGGTATAGCGATGAAGCCCCATTCCTGGTTGCATGGTCGCTCTCCTTTTCAGCAGCACACCGGCTCGCACCAGCGCAGCCGTGCCATGGCGTCAGTCGCCGACAGGGTCAGCTTCGCGCCTTGCGGCAGCGGCCCGAACCGGTGGGCGTGAAAGCCCGGGGCGACCGCTGTCGCGGTCCAGGTGGTCGTCGTTCCGCCCGCGACGATGTCCACGCTCACCGCGGGACTGGCCGCGCCCTGGTCCACCAGGTACTCGACCGACGCGCCGCTGGCGCCGCCCTCCCCGGTGAACGCCATGGCGCTGGTGCTGGTGCTGTCGACCTCCAGTTCGTTCAGCACCACCCAGGCCCAGGTGGGTGTCCAGCACGGCATGGTACTCATGCAACCCATCGTCGCCTCCTGTCATGGACCGGGGGGTGGCGGCGGCGTCGGCGGGGCCGCCGGCGCGGTCAGGTCCCGCACCACGGTCAGCACCTGCGTCAGCGTGCCGAAGCCCGCACTGACGAAACTGTTCACGGCGCTGGCAAGCTTGTTCGGAACCTGCTGGTCGAGCAGCGTCGCGGCGGTGTCGTGCACCGCGTTGCTGATCGGATCCAGGATCGTCGGCATGGCAACGTCCTCCTCGGTTATGCGCCTGCCCAGGCACTCAGGTGACGGCCGCCGAGGCGCAATGCCTTGGTCGCCACTTCCAGACCCCAGTCGATGTTCGCCACCGGGTCGCGCAACGCGCCGCGCCCGGCGGTGAGCAATCCGCCCGCCGCGCCGCGCGCCAGCGCCGCGACGCCGCCATTGCCCGCCAGGAAGTTCGCCCACGCCCTACGGTCGCGCGGAAAGGCGTGAAACAACGCGCGCGGCGACAGCGCGCTGCTCTGCGACACCACGCCGCTGAACACGCCGGCGCAGAATTCCTCGAACTGGCGGTCCTGGCTGGTCAGCCGGCCGATCTGTTCCACCGCGAACAGGCAGAATTCCCGCAGGTTCGGGTTCTTGGCGATCGCCAGGAAGATCTCCGCGGTCTGCCAATCCAGCTCCACGTGCCGGCGCAGCAGCGTCTCGTAGCGCGCCAGTCCCTGACGTGACGGATCGCCGCAGGCCAGGGCATCCGCCGCCGCCTCGGCGGCCAGGCCCGCACTTTCCATCGCCTTGTGAATGCCTCCGCCGTTCAGCGGATCGGCCTGGTTCGCCGCGTCGCCGACCAGCATCACCCGGTCGTCGACGATGCGGCGCGGGCGGAAGAACCCCGCCGAGCCGCCGGCCACGCCGCCGCAGCGCTCGGCGCCACGCAGCACATCGGCGAGTTCGGTGGCGATGAAGCGGCGGAAGCAGGCGCCGACATCGGCCAGCGGGAAGTTGCGGTCGAAGGCGTAGCCCACCCCGACATTGGCGAAACCCGTGTCGTCCACGAACAACCAGCCATAGCCCGGGAAATAATCGCGGTCGAAATACACCCGGATCGGCGCGCCGGAGACCTTCACGCCGCGATAGTAGGTGCGCAGCGACACCGCCGTGACGCCGTCCCGCAGCGTGTTGCCGATCGCGCGCGACACCGTGGAGGCAACCCCGTCGGCGCCGATCACGATGCGGCCGCGAAACGCCTCGGTGCCCGACGCCGTGCGCGCGAGCACGGTCGCCGCCTCGGCGTCGCGCTCGATGCCCCGCACGATCACGCCCGGACGGAAGCTGGCGCCGTTCGCCACCGCATTGCGCAGCAGCGTGTGATCGAAGCGGCGGCGATCCAGCAGCACGGCGAAATCGGGATAGGCGGTGCCGTCGGGGAAGCCGCCGGTCAACACGCAGCGTCCGTTCACGAACAGATCGCAGTCGTGGATCACGCCTCGGGTCTGCGCCAGCACCTCGTCGATGCAGCCCAGCCGCTCGCACCAGTAGAGCGCCTGCGGCGTCAGACCGTCGCCGCACACCTTCTCGCGCGGGAAGCCCGACTTGTCGAGCAGCAGCACATCGACGCCGCGGCGCGCCAGGAAACTGGCGGCGGTGCTGCCACCCGGTCCCGCGCCGACCACGATCACGTCGTGGATCATGCCGCGACCACCAGCAGGACCGGGATGCGCATGCCGTCCTCGGCGGTCACCGCGATGCTGCCGTGATAGGTGTCGGCCGGCGAGGTCGCCGGGATTGCGCCGCCGAGCACGAACTTCTCGAAATCCATCGGCGCGATGACGGCCGCCTCGGGGGTCACCGCCAGGCTGGCCGGCGGTAGCATCGCGCCGGTGCGCTCGCCGGTGAACGGCTCGACGCGCAGCGCGACCTGCTTCGGCGCCGCGGCGCTGTCGTTGTTGATGGAAAAGGAGATCCGCACCGCCATGCCCGGGGCCAGCCGCAGGCGGTTGGTGATGCCGAAGGCGGACGACGGCTCCGGGGCGGCGGGCGGCGGCGCGGCGACGGGCGGTTGGTCCGCGGTGCCCGCCTCCATTATCTTCTCGAGAATTTTCTGCTGCGCCGCGGCCCCCAGCGTGCCGGCCACGGTCAGCCCGAGCGACAGCCCCGCCTCGGCCAGATCCAGCCCCTTGCCCAGCAGGTCGCCGAACCGGTCCAGTCGCGCCTTCAGATCGAATGCGTCATCGGCCGGCGCCGGTTGCGCGGGCGCGCTGCCCGACGCGGCATTGGCGGGTGGCGGCGTGCCGGTGCCGTTGCCCTCAACCATGATCGCACCCGCAGCCGCAGCCACCGTAGCACGGCGGCTCGCAAACCATCCTGTAGATGTGCACGGGCGGGCAGCGCCGAGCCCGTGGCGGTGGGGACCCCCAGAGGAAGCTGCTGGCGGTGCGGCGGATCAGGCAGCGCGGTCCCCAGAACAACGCAAAGGGCAACCGCACCGCGGCCGAAATCAGCCGCGCAGGGGCGATCGCCGCGGCGCCGGCGGGTGCGCGCCGCATCTCAACCTCCCGCCGCATAGGCGAAGCGGGGCGGGCCGAAGCTGACCGCGCGCGGCAGCGGGATCGCCTCGGCGCAACGCTCCTCTCGCTTGCTGGGGATGGCGGGGTTGCCGGCCGCCGCCACCAGGGGAAAGCTGCGGTCCGGTGCATGCGCCTGCTCGCGCCGGGCGCGATCGCGCGGGATGATGCGCGTGTTGCCGGACAGATGGATGCGCAGCACCTCGAAGCCGAGGAAGCGGGCGCGCGCCGTGTAGTCCGAGGGCATGTCGAAGCACTGCTCCACGGCGATCGCCACCGGCGGCAGCCGGCTGACGCCGATCGCCACTTCGGGCACTTGATTGACCGTCAGGTTGACCATGGGCAGGCGGGTGACGTTCAGCCGATCGACGCTCAGCGGATCGATGTCGCGCACCCGATCGATCCGCAGCGATTCGATCAGCAGCGGGGGGATCTGGTTGACTTCCTTGACGTGCACAGCGACCGGCGCGATCTGCTTGATCGTGTCGATGCTGCTGATCTCGACCTTCGGAAGGCCCGTGATATCCACGTCGAGCGGGTTGTTGGTGATGTTCACGTCCACGGCAGCGCACTCCCTGGGTCAGAAGCCGGGCCAGGCGTAGTCGATGAGCGTGACCTTCGCCGCGTCCTGCACGCCGGGGTCGGCGGCGAGTTGGGCGACGACGGTCACCTCCTGGTAGGATGGTCCGTTGGCGGGGTATGACGAAGCGTCGGCGGGTGCCGAATAGGTGAACCACGGATCGGTGCCGGCCGGCGGGAACTGCGGCGCGCCGTTCACCAGCCACTGCACGCGGGGATTCGGCGCATGTCCGGGAAAGGCACGGAAGACCTGCCGCTTGTTGCGGTCGTCCAGATATGCGTAGTCGTGGCTGTCGGGATAGAACAGCGTCACCTGCTTGGGCCAGATCTCGATGCGCGGGGCCGGCGCCGGCAACGGGCCGAGCCCGACCAGCGTGATCCAGGCGAAGGCCTTGCGCAGCGGGTCGGCGCGCGCCGTCGCCACCACCACATCCGTCGTGCCGCTGTCGAGCGCGCCCTTGTCCGGCGCCTGGTACAGCCCGGTCGCGTCGATCGTGCCGCGGCCTGGCCCGCCATCGGGCGCCAGCACCTGCCAGGTCACGCCGCGATCGCTGTTGTAGACCACGGCGGCGAAGCGAAGCTGGGTGTCGATCGGATCGATCCAGCGCTCGTCGTGGAAATACAACGCGGCCTGCGGCGGCTGCACCGCCACCTCGACCCGGTGGCGGCAGACCACGTGGTGCACCACGCGAAAGGCGGGGGCCTGGATCATTCCTCGAACACACCTTCGAAGGCGGCCTTGAGCACTTTGCCCGGCGCCTCGCCGGCAAGCTCGATCTCCGCCTTGCAATTGCCCTGGCAGTGCAACTCCGCGCCAATGCCGTCGTCGCCGCCGAACGTGCCGGCGGTGCGCGCCTCGGTGATGCGGACGGTGGCCTCGATCGGGCGCAGGGTGACCCGGAACGGACCGACCGATCCGGCGATCACGCGGCGGCGCCGATGGAACGGAATAGCCAGCCGCAGCGGCACCTCGCCCACTTCGACGCGGATGGTCTGCGTGCTCAGCGCCAGCGCCGCCTCGCCCTGCATCGCGAAGTCCAGCCGGTCCACCCGCGCGCGCAGGCGCAGATCGGGATGCGCGGCGACGCCGATGTGGCCCTTCAGGTTCATGGCGTGTCCTCCGGCGCGACCGGCGGCACCTCGCCATCCGGATAGACCCGGCCGGCAAGGTCGCTGAACATCGCCTCGACGACCAGATTGAGTTGTTCGAAGCCTTTCAGCGCCTCGGCGACCTGGGTACAGTTCTCGCCCTGGACTTCGAAGTGCACCATCGGCCCGAGGCGGATCGACAGGTTGATGCGCGACACGATCAGTCCTTTCCGTCGATGCCGTTCTTGTTGAGCGAGCGATCCAGCGCGCGCAGCCGTTCGATAACCGTATCGAGCGTGCCGAGCATGGCGTCGAGGACGTCCTTCTCCCGCCGGCCGAGGTCGCGGTAGATCGCGCCCAACTGGGCGCTGAGCGCCTGACCCTCGTCGGTTTTCTGGTAGTCCTTGCCTCGCTCCTTCAGCACGCCGGAAAACTGGCTGACGAGCGAGAGAAGGCCCAGCAGGAGGTCGGAGCGGTCGGTCGGTTCGCTGGGCTTGGTCTCGTCCGGCAAGGGCTTGCACCGTTTGCATGCGACGGTCAGATCATCGCGACCGAGGTGCCACCGCGCATAGAGCGGGGCACCGGGGGGGATCGCCCGGCAGCCGCGCCGGTGCAACGTGCCGGCTGCGGCATCGAACTGGTACGGCGCCGCCGCGGCCTCGGCGGTGTTGTCGATCCGCACCAGCACGTCGAAGCCGAGCTCGCCCGCGCGGCGCAGCGACTGCACGGCGAGTGCAGCCTGATCCAGCAGCGGACGGGGCGGATCATTCGAAGACATCCCACGCCGTCGCGCCGCGGCGTCGCTGCGCGCGGTGCTTGTCGATGCGGGTGACGTAGTAGCGCAGCAGGAAACCGAGCAGAAGATCGCGACCTTCGTTGGCCGGCAGTCCGGCGGCGAGGCGGGTGAAGTGCGCGAACACGATGCGATGGAGCACACGTTCCGGTTCGCGCACCTGGTTCATGTAGGTCAGGCGGCCATCGCGCCGGTCGGTGTAGCAATCGCCGTGGTCGTCGATGAACATGAACAGCGCCCCGGCGGCCAGGATCAGGGCCAGCATCGCCAGCGGCAGCGACGGCACCAGGAACGTGGTCAAGGCGATGATGCAATGCCCGCCGCGGTCGCGCGCATTGCGTTTGAGCAGGGCCCGCTGACGGCGCCGCGGTAGCGTCGAGAGCAGCTCGGGATCGAGCCGCAGGGTGACATCCTGGGCCTGCGCGGCGTGCAGCCGCAGGATCGCCTGGCGCAGCAGCGGGTCGAGCATGTCGCGCTCGGCGAAAAGATGGGCCAGCACGACATAGAACAGCCGTTCGCGCTCGGTGTGGATCTCGAACCAGCCGGCCGACAGAAGCAGGGTGAAGCGCTGCACATAGGAGCGCGCGGCGTCGGGACCGAAATCGTCGATGAAGCTGTCGGCGAGGAAGCAGCCGCAGCCGTACAGGATGGCGATGCGCCGGCGGCGGGCGTCGAAGTCATGGCCGGCGAGTGTGGTGCAGGCATGCCCGACCAAGGTCATCTTGGTGCTCTGTTCGATCATCTTGGCATATTCGGTGGCGGACGCGGCCAGCGCGGGATGCCAGGCGGCCACCAGCGGCGCCAGCGTATCGCGCACCTCGGCGCGGTAGGCACGGGCGAGCGACTCGATCCGTGCGGGAATGTCCGGCGCGGGATGCCACGGCAACCGGGACGTCGGGCGCATCGGCGTCGTCACCACCAGTTCGGTCCCCCTGTTGCATTTGATTTTATCCGTGCCAAGTCCAGCGGGCAACAGGAATATAACTAACCGCGCTCGGACAGGAGAAAGATAACGAAACGCACGTATTTGACAGGGGACGGAAACAAAGCGGAAGGACAGTGGGGGAAATATTCAATGATGGCAGCGGGTTCGGCCGCCAAGGTGCGTGCCGAGCGTCACTGATTCCGCTCGCCGCCGCCAGCGGTTTCTTTCCGGGCCGGAATAGTGGAGCGATTCGTCGCACTCAAAATGCGCTGCTCGCGCGCCTTGCGCCGGTGGCTTGGCGGTCAAATTCGCGTGTTATCACCCTGTGTCGGAGGGCGTCGATTATTCGAACGCGATTTCGCGCAAAATCCAAAAACTTCAAGAGAACGGCGTCACATTGGACAATATACATTCCAAAATGGAATTGAGCGCGATTGAGGGATTTCGTTTGGAAGTCGGTACAACGGAACTGGGCTCCGGACTCGCAAAGGGCTCGAGCCCACGCGGCGAGCACTGAAGTCCGGCGGACCAGGTCAGGGAGGCGCTGGAGCAGGCGCCGCCGCAGTGCCTACCTCAGTCCGCCCGCATGCGCGCCAGTCGCACGGCGGTGTGGCCGCGGCTGGTGCGCAGGCTCGGCATCACCAGCAGGCAGTTGTCGTAGGCCGTGCGGATTTCGGCGGTGCCGTCCAGCGCGATCAGGGTGTTGCGCCGGGCCACCA
>CAYWOW010000093.1:0-10808 GCA_964459005.1 uncultured Acetobacteraceae bacterium | reverse complement strand
CCTGCCGGAGGAGGAAGTGCCGGAGGCGCGCTTCGCCGAAATCGTCGCCGACATCCGTGATCCGGCGCTGCATGAGATGATCGATTACGTGCATTTGCAGTGCGCCGGCGGGGTGTGCCCGATCTGAGGCGGGTGGCGGCGCCCGATCGCGGCTTGACTCGGGCCGGCGCCTGACGTTCTGAGTGGTCCCGCACGCATCAGGCGAGGCTCCGCGCTCCTTCATGGCCAATCCCCCCGAGCCGCGTCGTCCTGCGCCCGTCGCGTGGTTGGTTGACGCTCTCGAGCGGGAGCGCAGCCCAACCGTCCTGTTGTGCTTTGCTGCCCTCATTGCCATCGCCTATGTGGCGACGATCTTTCCGCTCGATTTCATTTTGGGGCATGGGTCGTTCTGGGCCAATCCGCGCGGCCCCTGGCTGATGGACCCCGCCGACAGGATCGAGAACATCGATCTCCTGGGAGTCCAGGTGGGCTATCTCGGATTCCTCAAGACGAGTTGGCATCTTCCTGTTTTCTATGTGCCCAACCTGGGCGCGCCTGCCGGCACCAGCATCATCTACGCCGATGCCACCCCGCTGGTGGCGTTGCTGGGCAAGCTGGCGAGCGAATTGATCGGCCATCCGGTCAATCCGTACGGGCTGTGGACAGCGGCCTGCTTCGTGCTGTCGGCGGTGTTCGCCGGTCTTTTCGTGATCGAGCTTGGCCAGCGATCGCTGCTCGCGGTGGCCGCTGCGAGCGTGCTGGCGCTGTCGGCGCCCACGCTGCTGCACCGCTTCGGCCATCCGGGGCTGATGGCCCATTTCTTCGTCATCGGGGCGCTGCTGTTCTACCTGCGTGACCGCCGTGTCGCGTCCTCGTGGACGCTGACCGCGCGCTGGGCGGTCTGGCTGTGCCTGACGACGCTGCTGCATGCCTATCTGTTCGCCATGGTCGCGGCGGTCTATGCGGCGAGCCTGCTCCGCCGCCTCGACCGCAACCGGGGGCGGGCGCTTGCACTGCTCCGCGAACTGCTGATCATCGCCGGCGCGCTGGCGCTGGTCATGGTCCTGGCCGGCCATTTCGGCAAGGGCACGAGCTCGGGCTATCCGGCGGCCTGGGGGTTTGGCTACTACTCCATGAACCTGGCGAGTCCGTTCTGGCCCCAGCGCAGCGGACTGTTTCCGGGCTTGCAGGCAATCATCGACGCCACGGGTGGTCAGTACGAGGGCTTCAATTATTTTGGTTTCGGCGCGATCCTGCTGATCGGCGCAGCCATTCTTTTGAATATCCGGCAAATGCGCGGGCTGGTCCTCGCGCATGACACCCTCTGCGCGGTGCTGGTCTGTCTTACGGCATTCGCCGTGTCGCATCGCGTATTTCTCGGCGGCAGAAAATTGCTGGATCTCGACGTGAGCTGGAAGCTCGATGCCCTGCTTGGCGTATTTCGCTCATCTGGGCGGTTGTTTTGGCCGGCTCTGTACGTCGTCATGCTGACTGGCCTGGTCCTCGTGCTCCGACGCCTTGCACCGGGATGGAAGACGGCCGTCGTGGCGGGATGCTGCATGCTGCAACTCGTCGACACCGAACCCCTGCGGGCCCACCTGGCAACGCTCGCCCGGCTCGACGTGCCGCGCGTTCTGGATCAGTCCGAGTGGCAGGCCCGCATGTTGGGGGCAGCCGCGGTGCACATCGATCCGCCGTTCGCGTGTGCACCGCGCGATTTGCCCGTCGTCAACATGGAACTTCAACTGGCCGCCATGGCGGCGGACCGGCCGGTCAACAGCGTCTACAATCCGCGTCTGAGCTTAGACTGTGCGGCGGAGGCAGCCGGCGCGCGAACCGGCCCCTGGCGCGATGACACGCTTTACGTCTTCCTTGCGGGCGGGCCCAAAGGGGTTCCGGTCGGCTGGATGCCGGCCGGTCTGACGTGCCAGCCCTTCAAGGAGGGGGTCTGGTGTTTCGGGCTGAAGCTTCGTCCGGAGTGATCCGTCGTTGCCGGGCCTTTTTCATGGGCTGTGGTGGGGCCGGCGGATCAGGCCAAGCTTCCACACCCAATAGGTCCAGGCCCCGACGATGACGGTAAAATCCAGTTTCACGAGATGATCGAATGCCCGTTTCGACAAATATATATTCTTGGCCAAAAAATGTAAAACAAAGTAATTGGACTGCTGGTCGTCATAGCCTTTTACGAATTTCAACGCCCAGTTAAACAATCCAGCGGGTGGTTTGCCGGTTGCCAGCACGTAAAGAAGAATATTTCCGATGGTCGGACGGGTGTCCAGGTAGGACGAGTTTATCCCGCGCGGATCGCCAGATTCGGGGTGCATCGCAAAATATTTCCACAATTTTGTCTTCGGAAAAACCCTGAGGCCGAATATGGTCAGAGTATAGGGGCGTTCCAGATGGTAGAGAAATTTCAGGGTGGCGACGATATCGTCGCGATTTTCCAAGGGGTTGTCTGTTATGATGTCATAGGATGGCGGAATCATATTATAGCGTCGCGCGGCCTTGCCCAGGATCGAGACCGAGGATCGGATGCGACTGATTGCCGTGCGCCGCTCGTAGAAGGCCAGCATCTTTTCATTTCCGCTCTGTACCCCCATGCGGGCGCGGTTCATTCCGGCTTCCGCCAAAAGATCAAACTTCTCCTGGACAACGATGTTGGGGTGGACGCCGAACACCACGAAGGGCAGGCCGATGCGCTCACGGTATTTCTTCGCGAATTCACGAATCACCTCGACAGGCAGCGCAATAAGGTTGTCGTCGTAGAACGCCACTGTTGAAATATAGGGATGCAGCCGGATCGCGTCCTCGATTTCGGTGATCAGATGATCGGGGCTGGGAAAGCGCAGTTTGGTGTACTTCTTGTCATAGGCGATGAAAGCATCATTGGCACAAAAAGTACACGAGAATGGACAGCCGATGGACCAGACAGTGCGGTAGGTAAGGCCATTGAACCGGACATAGTCAAATTTGTTGAACGGTCGGAATTGTTTCCTTCCGAGATCGTAGATCTCGCAGTCGAACCCATTATAAAGATAGGAAAAGCTGGAGAGCGCCTCGTTACTATTGAGTGGCAGCGACGGATTTTTGCGGATGCTCCCATCGACAGCCTTGAACCACATACCGGGAACATCGGTAATGTCCTCTCCGGCGGACATCCTGGCGTGCAGCATCTCGTATGGCTTTTCGCCTTCGGCGACGCAGATGGCGTCGGATACCGCTATCGCCTCTTCCGGATAGAGAATGGCGTGCACGCCGCCGAACAGGATAAAGCCGCGGGGATTGTCGCGGCGGGTGGCGGCGATGATGGCTTCAACATGTCGCGCCGAAGCGCTCATGGACGAGAAGCATATCATGTCGTAGCCGGCCAGCCGGCGACCAACAACCTCGGCATCGGTCTCGTTGAATCCGCTTTTGTTGGTCGGGAAAATATGGCTGAGCAGGGAGTAGAGATTGTCAACCGCAACGAAAAAAATGTCGGTATCCGGATCGATGCGCCGGGCCACTGCTGCGACGCGCCGGAAGCCGAGGGCGGTAATGCCGGATTCGACAGAGACGAAAGCGACTTTCATCGGCCGAACTCCCTTGCTTCGGGCGGCGCCACCAAGTCCCATCGGTTTTTCACCGGCGGGTTTCAAAGCGTCCATCCTGGCCGTCGCGCCGTACCCGGGATGCCAGGCAATTGTGTCGCTGGCCATGATGGAGCGTTCGCATAGCGGTCATATGGGCTCACCCGGCTGGCCAAACACGAATGTCTGCTGGCCAAGGAAAGCGGCGGCCGCCATCGGCAAGGTGAGAAGGGCCTGTGACACGAGGTCGGGCAGGCCGCACCACTGCAGCGCCCTGAGCGTCATCCAGTTCAGGGCCAGGACGGCGACATAAACGGCGACGAAGCGCAGCACACGCCCGCTGGAGCGGAAGACGAGATAGCGCGACGTCTGGAAGTTGAACGCGACGCCCGCGATCGTCGCCCCCACCAGCGCCGCGCCCGGCCAGGCGCCTGCGAGCACCAAAAGGGCGAATACGGTGTAGCCGAAGCCCGCATTTACGAGGCCGGCCAACCCGAACCGTAGAAACAACAGCCAACCCCGTGACCCCGGGCCGGTCCGCATGGGGCGTGTTTCGGGCGGCCTAGCCATTCGCAGACTGCTTCGGGGCCGCCGGACCTGGGCGCACGCCGGCAATGCCGGACACTTCGACGGCGTCGGGGGCGGGGTTGATCATGTGTTTCCCTTCAGCCCCGCTTGCGGCCGATCGCCATCAGGTTGCCGACATTGACGCCGAGCCGGACCCGGTCGAGGCGCAGCAGCGCGAGCAGGCCGGCGACGACACGCTTGATGGCGCCGGGCAGCGGCGTCAGCCGCAGCCAGTAGCGCAGCGGATAGCGGTTGGTGATCGGATCGATCTGCTGCGGCGGCAATCCGGCATCGCGCAGCAAGCGGTCCAGGCTGGATCGGCAGAACAGTTGCAGGTGTTCGATGTCGATGATCGGGGAGCGGCGGCCGAGCAGCCGGTTGAGCGGCGCGGCGTAGTCGTGCGTCACCAGCGCCAGCGCGCCGTCGGGGCGCAGCAGGCGCGCGCAGGCCCAAACGAGCTCGCGCGGATCGGGAACATGTTCCAGCGTCTGGAAGCAACAGATGAGATCGAAACTCGCGGGGTCGAAGTCGGCCTCGACGAAGACGCCCTCGCGGATCAGGCCGCGCAGCGCGGGCGCGGCGGCGGCGATGGCGGCGCGCGAAGGCTCGATGCCCACCACCTCGGCGAAGCCGGCGCGCAGCAGCCTCTCGAGCAGCACGCCGGTGCCGGTGCCGATTTCCAGCGCGCGGCCGCGCCGCGGCAGCGCCGCGATGGTCGGCGCCAGCGCGGCAGCGTAGCAGTCGGCCGCCAGCGTCGCCTCCTCGCTGCTGTCGTAGCCCGCCTCCGAATACGCGCGGGCGAGCGCTTCCGCCGGCGGCGCCGCGACCGCGTAGACGGTCGCGCACCCGGCGCAACGCACCAGCCGGTAGGACATGAACTCGGGCTGCTTGCGCGACGCAAAGCTGGTGGTGGTCAGCCCGGCCGGATCGAAAGACGCCTCAAGAAACACGCTGGCGCGGTCGGCGGCTTGTCCGCAGACCGGGCAATCGCGCGTCTCGAGGCGATCGAACACGCTCATCGCGCGCGCGCTTCCGGCAACAGCTGCGCGGTCTCGCCATTCTTGATCAGGGCGGCGCGGATCAGCCGCGGGCGCCCCTTCACCTCTTCCATGATCTTGGCGACGTATTCGCCGACCAGGCCGATCGCGAACAGGTTGACCGCGCCGAAGAACAGGATGGACAGCAGGATCGTGGTCACGCCGCGCTCGACCATTTGGGGGGCGAACAGCCGGATCAGCACCGCGAAGAGGCCGAAGACGCCGGACAGGGCCAACAGCACCACCCCGCTGGCGGTCAGCATGGTCAGCGGCGTGTTGCTGAACGAGAAAATGCCGCGCTTGGCCCAGCTGATGTTCTTGAGCAGGGTGTTCGTGCTGGTGCCGAACATGCGTTTCGGCCGATCGTAGTCGACGCCGACCTGGCTGAAGCCCACATAGGCGCGCAGGCCGCGCACGAACAGGTCGCGCTCCGGGCAGGTCAGCAGCCAGCCCACCACCCGCTTGTCCATCAGCGAGAAGTCGCCGGCGTCGTGCGGGATGCGGATGTAGCTGAACGCGGCGAACACCCGGTAGAAGCCCTTGTAGAGCAGACCCCACAGCATCGGCATGTCGCGCTTCACGCGCCGGCCATAGACCACGTCATGGCCGGCCCGCCACTGCTCGTAGAACGGCTCGATCAGTTCCGGCGGGTCCTGCAAATCGCCATCGAGCAGCACGCAGGCGTCCTTGGTCGCCATTTCCATGCCGCTGCGAAACGCCATCTGCGAGCCGAAGTTGCGCGAGTGGGTGATGCCGATGACGCGCGGGTCGTGCGCGCTGATGGCGCGAATCGCGCCGGCGCAGTCGTCGGGGCTGGCGTCGTTGACGAAGATGATCTCGTAGTCCACGCCGATCCGGCGGAAGGTCGCGACCAGCCGCTCGTACATGATGGGAATCGCCGGTTCGTCGCGATAGCAGGCGACGATGGCGCTGATGCTGCGCCGCTCGGGCGGGCGGTCGCGCTTGGTGAGGCCGACGAGCCCGCCCGGGCCGAGCGATGTCACCCAGTCCGCGGTGCGGCGCAGCCCCTCGGCGAGCGCGGTGGTGGCGGTCCAGCCGAGCAGCCGGGCCGCCTTGTCGGGCTCGGCATACCAGGCGTCCACGTCCCATTGCCGTGCCCGCATGGCGCCGAACTCGGCGGGCTGCGCCAGGGCGAACACGCCGCGCGTGGTCTCCGCCAGCGCGCGGATGGTGGTCCGGTTGCCGCTGCCGATGTTGAAGGACTCGCCGTAGAGTTCCGGCGTCAGCCGGGCGGCGGCCCGGATGAAGGCCTCGCAGGCATCGTCCACATAAACGAAGTCGCGGGAGGTGTCCGGCGACACGAAGGGCGGATAACCGCCCTCCAGCGCGTGGCGGACCAGGTTGGGGATCAGCCGCGAGGAGTCCTCCAGCGGGCCGTACACCGAATAGAGCCGCAGATTCACCATGGGCAGGCCGAGCGTCCGGCCGGCATAGGCGATGAACTGGCTGGCGGCGACCTTGGAGACGGCATAGTGGCTGTTCGGCAGGGTCGGGTCGGTCTCTCGCGGGCCGGCGGCGTTGGTGCCGTATTCCGACGAACTGCCGGCATGCACGAAGGCGGCCAGCCCGTCCGGTTGCAGCAGCCCGGCCAGCGTCACCAGGGCATTGAAGTTGGTGCGGTAGATCAGGTCGGTGTCGGTTTCGAAGGGGTAGGCGCCGTAGGCCGCGCAGTCGAATATGGTGCGCGGGCGGATCGCCTCGACCATCTGGTGCAACTCGGCGGCGCTGGTCAGGTCGACCTCGAGCACGAAGCGCCGGTCCAGCCCGGCCAGGCGCCAGGCCGGCAGGCGGCGCACCACCGCGGTCACGTCGTCGCGGCTGCGCAGCAACCGGTGCATCAGGTTGGCGCCGACGAACCCGCCGCCGCCGAGCACCAGGATCGGACCTTTCAGTGCCGCCGCAAGGTCGCCGTGGCCGGTCATGGCCGCCCCCGCGCTCATGTCGCGAGGGCCTGGACGGCGTGGCGGATCGAGTCCGCGTCGAGCCCGCTCTCGCGCCGGTGGAAGGCCTGCGAGCCGTAGCGGCGGGAGGGATAGCCGCAGGCCGACAGGTGGCGGAAGCCGCGCAGGCCAACGCCGGCGTCGAGCGCCCACAGGGCCAGCATGGCGCCGACCCCGCCTTGGGCGACATGCTCCTCGATGACGCAAAGCCGGCCGGAGGCGGCGATGCGGACCGCCAGCGCGGCGGGGGGAGGGCCGGCGGTCAGCGGCAGTTCGCTGACCACCCATAGCTCGGGGCCAACATCCGCCAGGCCGGCGAGTGCGGCCATGGCCACGCCGGCCAGCGGTCCCGCCGCCACGACGACCGGTCCGTCGCCCGCCGCCAGGCGCCGCCAGGGAGCGTACGGCGGCACGACGGCGCCGGCGGGCAACTCGCCGCGACCCAGCCGGATGTAGCAGGGGCCGGCCGCCGCCGCGGCGCGCGCCACGATCGGGGCGACGTCCTCGTTGAAGGCCGGCAGGTGAACGGTCATGCCGGGCAGGGTCAGCAACACGCCGTAATCCTCCAGCGCATGGTGGGTCGGCCCCATGACGCCGTAGCCATAGCCGCCGCCGTTGCCGAGCAGGCGGACCGCGAGTCCGTGCAGGCAGATATCGTTGCGGATCTGCTCGAATGCACGCGCATAGACGAACGGCGCGATGGAATAGACCCAGACCTCCAGCCCCTCGCGTGCCAGCGCGGCGGCGACTCCGACCATGTTCTGCTCGGCCACGCCGCAGTTGATGAAACGCGCGCCCAGGCGGTCGCGCAGCGGCTCGAGCGCCATGAAGCCGAGATCGCCGGTCAGGAACACCATGTCCGGCCGCCCGGCGCGCGCCAGCAGGGCGGCACAGAGCTCCGCCCTCATTCGGACGGTCCGAGGCGGTCGAGCGCGGCCCGGTATTGCGCCTCGCTGAGCGGCAGGTAGTGCGATTCCATGCGTCCTTCCATCCCCGGTACGCCGCGGCCCTTGATGGTCCGCATGATCACCACCGCCGGCCGGTTGCCCGGCGGGCCCAGCGCCGGGCGCAGCGACTCCAGGTCGTGGCCGTCGCAGTCGCGCAGCTCCACGTCAAAGCCCGCCAGGCGGGCGCCGAGCGGGTCCATGGAAGCCACCCCGGCGGTGCTGCCGAACCCCTGCAGCCCATTGTGGTCGACCAGCACGGTCAGGTTGGCGAGGTTGTGGTGGGCGATGAAGATCAGTGCCTCGAAGGTCGCGCCCTCCTGCCACTCGCCGTCCGAGGTCAGGCAGAACACCCGGCGGTCGCTGCCCTGCAGCCGTGCCGCCAGGGCCAGGCCGGCGGCTAGCGGCAAGCCGTGGCCGAGGCTGCCGGTGGCAAACAGGACCGCTGGCAGGGCGGACGCCGACGGGTGCCCGGGCAGGCGGGTGCCGTCCTGGTGGAAGCTGTCGAGGTCGGCATCGGTCAGCACCCCCAGCGACCACAGCGTGACGTAATAGGCCCCGGCCGAGTGCCCCTTGGACAGGATGAAGCGATCCTGCGGGCCCATCATCTCGTGGTGCACCAGCATCATGGCGTCGAGCGCCGACAGGTTGCCGCCGAGATGGCCGACGTGGCTCCGCCAATGCATGTCCAGGAGGCGCCGTCGGGCGGCATCGAGCGTCGCCGGCGACAGGCGGGCTGGTGGCGCCGCGTTTCCGCGATCGGGGAGTGTCGGCCGGCGGCTTTCTGTCATGCGGGGCTGGAGGGACCGGGTGAGGTTTGCGGAACCGGGTGGCGCAGGCCAGGAATTTTTACGGCACCGGACGGACGAATGCACGCAAACTCGACGGGCCGCGCAGTGCGGCGACGGGGCGGTGTCGCCGGCCCGCCCGTCGCCGCTTCATGGATGTGTCGCTCTTGCCCTCTGCCCCGGCGTGCGCTACTTCCGCCGGCTCACGGCCGCGGGATGCGGGCGTGGTGGAATTGGCAGACACGCCAGATTTAGGTTCTGGTGGCGCAAGCCGTGGGGGTTCAAGTCCCTCCGCCCGCACCACCAGCCGGCCGTTTGGTGCTGGTTTTCGAGGATTCTCCAGGTCATGCAGGTTACCGAGACGCTGTCCGACGGGCTGAGGCGCGGTTTTTCCGTCGTCGTGCCGGCCGCCGACATCGAGAGCCGCCGCAGCAAACGGCTGGCCGAGCTCGGCCGCACCCTGCGCCTGCCCGGCTTCCGTCCGGGCAAGGTGCCGACCACCGTGGTGAAGCAGCGCTACGGCACCGCGGTGTCGGCCGAAGTGCTGGAGCAGAGCGTCAGCGAGGCCACCCAGCAGGTGCTCACCGACCGGGGCCTGCGCGCCGCCACCCAGCCCAAGATCGAGCTGGTCAGCGCCAATCCCGCCCTGGACCTGGAGTTCAAGCTGGAGCTGGAGCTCTTTCCCGACATCGCGATGCCGGACTTCTCCGCCATCGCGCTCACCCGCCTGAAGGCCGAGCCGAGCGCGGAGCAGATCGAGCGCGCGCTCGACGACCTCGCCACCCGCCAGCGCGAACTGGTCGTCGTGGCGGAGCCGCGAGCCGCCGTGAAGGGCGATTTCCTCACCATCGACTTCACCGGCAAGGTCGACGGCACCGCCTTCCCGGGCGGCACCGGCACCGACATCGATGTCGAGGTCGGCGGTCCGGGCTTCATCCCCGGCTTCACCGAGCAGATGGAGGGCCTCTCGGCCGGCGAGAGCCGGACCATCGAGGTGACCTTCCCCGAGGGCTATGGCGTCGCCGACCTGGCGGGCAAGCCGGCGACCTTCGAGGTCACCGCCAAGCAGTTGAAGCGGGCGGTGGTGCCGGCGGCCGACGACGAACTGGCCAAGAAGATCGGCTTCGAGGGGCTGGACGACCTGAAAGCGGGGCTGACCGGCCGCTTCCAGCGCGAACTCGATCAGCTCGCCCGCCTGCGCATCAAGCGCGAGTTGCTGGACGCGCTCGCCGGGCAGGCCACCTTCGCGGTGCCGCAGGGCATGGTGGAGGCCGAATTCACGCAGATCTGGCAGCGCCTGGAGGCCGAGCGCAAGGAAGGCCGGGTCGATGACGACGACGCCGGCAAGGACGACGAGACGCTGAAGACGGAGTATCGCGCCATTGCCGAGCGGCGGGTGCGGCTTGGGCTGCTGCTGTCCGAGATCGGCCGCGCCAACGGCATCACCGTGGCGGCGGACGAGCTGACCCGCGCCATGCGGGCCGAGGCGGCGCGCTATCCGGGCCAGGAGAAGCAGGTGCTCGAGTTCTTCCGCAAGAACCCGCAGGCCAGCGAGACGCTGCGCGGCCCGATCTTCGAGGAGAAGGTGGTGGACTTCGTGCTGGAGCTGGCCCGCGTGACCGACAGCACGGTGACCGCCGAGGAACTGGCCCGCGATCCGGATGCCGTGACGACCGCCGATCGCCTGGCCGCCGTGCCGGCGGTGCCCGAAGCGGCAATTGCCGAGCCGGCGATCCCCGAGCCGGCGGCCCCGGAGGCGGCGGATTCGGCCGGGCAACCCTGATCGGCGCCATCGCCCGCTTTGCAGCGGCGCCGCGGACCCCTATTTAACCACTGGCCAAGACACTGGTTGGCGCAGATCGGCGGCCCCGCGGCGGGGCCGGCCGACGGCATGGAAGGTCGGACATCATGGCGGATCGCGATCCCGTCGAGATCTACAACAACACGCTGGTGCCGATGGTGG
>CAYWOW010000092.1:0-10853 GCA_964459005.1 uncultured Acetobacteraceae bacterium | reverse complement strand
GCAAGAACCACCTGGGCGACCGCAACGAGTTCCTGCCCACGGTGCACGGCTTCGACGAGTTCTACGGCAATCTCTATCACCTGAACGCCGAGGAAGAGCCGGAGCTGCCGGATTATCCGAAAAAAGCCGACTACCCGAACTTCCGCAAGCGCTTCGGCCCGCGCGGCGTGATGGACTGCAAGGCGAGTGCCGTCGACGACCCGACCGTCGATGCGCAATACGGGCGGGTGGGCAAGCAGGTCATCAAGGACACCGGTCCGCTGACCCGCAAGCGCATGGAAACGATCGACGACGACATCGCAGCCCGATCAGCGGATTTCATGCAGCGGATGCACAGGGCCGGCCAACCGTTCTTCATGTGGGTGAACTTCACCCACATGCACCTGCGCACCCACGCCAAGCCGGAAAGCGTTGGCCAGTCCGGCCGGTGGCAGAGCCCCTATCACGACGCGATGATCGACCATGACCGCAACGTCGGCACCGTGCTCGACAAGCTGGACGAACTGGGGCTGGCGGACAATACGATCGTGCTCTACGGCACCGACAACGGCCCTCATGCCAATAGCTGGCCGGATGGCGCGACGACGCCGTTCCGCAGCGAGAAGAATACCAACTGGGAAGGCGCGTTCCGGGTGCCCTGGCTGGCACGGTGGCCCGGCAAGATCAAGGCCGGAAGCGTGTCGAACGAAATCCTCAGCCATCACGACTGGCTGCCCACGCTGCTGGCCGCGGCTGGAATGCCGGACGTCATGGACCGCCTGAAGGCCGGCCATAAGATCGGGGATCGGACATACAAGGTGCACATCGACGGTTTCAACTTCCTGCCCTACCTGATCGGACAGGAAAGCCGTGGCCCGCGACCCTGTTTCTTCTACTTCTCGGATGACGGCGACCTGCTGGCGCTGCGCTATGACAACTGGAAGATTGTTTTCGTCGAGCAGCGTTGCGAAGGCACGCTTCGGCTCTGGGCCGAGCCCTTCACCCACCTGCGGGTGCCGAAGTTCTTCAATTTGCGGACCGATCCGTATGAGCGGGCCGACATCACCTCGAACACCTATTACGACTGGCTCATGGACCACGCCTTCCTCGCAATTCCGGCGCAGGCACTGGTGGGCATGTTCCTCGCGACGTTCAAGGACTACCCGCCGCGACAGAAGGCGGCGAGCTTCACCATCGATCAAGTGATGGCAAAGCTGGCGGTACCTCACGGCGATTGACGATGCTGCGCCGCCCCCGGCCGATTGCGTGCGGGCCGGGGGCGGCGCCCCCTTGCGCCAGGCAGGCGGCGCACGCGTCAGAAGAAGTTCATAAGATGAAAGAGACGGCATCAAAGTTTCAAATTCTGCTGGCCCGTCTGGCTGTTTTGTTGGTGATCGCTTTCGTCATTTTGGGAATAGCCTGGTACGGCTTGTCGGAAGGGGCTTTCGAGCGTTTCTGGCGCAACCTCATCGAGCGACCGGGTGGGCCCATGACATTCCGCTTCATTCTCCAGCCCGCCATGGCCGCGCTCGCCGCGCTGCACGACGGCCTCAGGGACGCACGGACGGGGCGCTCCTTCTATTTGTGGACGGTCCTCACCAGTCCAACTGACCGCGGTGGCCGCCTGTACGAGGGACTGATCTCGACCGCCCGGATCATTCTTCTGGGGCTCGGGATGGACACGATCTATCAGGCCGCCGTGCTCGGGACCTTCTATCCCGGCGAGGCGGCCGCGATCGCACTGGCGCTGGGCTTTTTCCCATACCTGATCCTGCGCGGACCGATCGCGCGCGTCGCGCGCTGGCACCGCGGCGGCGACGCATGATGGTCGCCCCCTCTTGCAACAGGAGAGCTTGCAATGGCCGATGACCGCGTGACATCGAGCTCGGCCCCGGCGGCCATCTCGTTCGAATTGGCGTCCCGGAACACCGGCTTGGCGTTCCAACGGACGCGCATGGCCGCCGATCGCACGCTCATGGCGGTGATCCGCACCTCGCTTTCGCTCCTCAGCTTCGGATTCACGATCTCTCAGATCTACCAGAAGCTGGTGGCGAGCAAGGTGCTGAACGAAGACGCAGACACGATTCCCCATTTTGGTCTCGCGCTGGTCGTGGTCGGCATTTTGATGCTCGTCCTCGGGATCATGTATCATGCGCAATTCATGCTTGAGCTGCGCCGTTCGCGCCAGCAGATCACTGAAGATGGTCTGATCCACGGCAAGAGCAAATTTCCACCTTCGCTCACTGTCATAACAGCGGTGGTCCTTCTTGCGATCAGCATCGCTGCGATCGTCAACATGCTGTTTCATATCGGTCCGCTCTAGTGAATGCCATCTCGCGACGGCAGAGCCGAAGGCGGCGAAATCGAGGGAGGGGATACTTTGCAGGAATGGCTGGTGGTTATTACACGAAACGTGATCGTGATCATCCAGGCGATGGCTCTGGTTGTCATCGCCACCGGAACCGCCGAGGCGTTCTACAAGGGCTGTCGCGTCATGTTTCATCCGGCGGAGACGGATTGGGCCTTTCGGCGGGTCTGGGCGCGTTACGCACGTTGCCTGGTTGCCGGTCTGACGTTCCAGCTTGCCGCCGACATTGTCGAGACCGCGATCGCCCCGGGCTGGCAAGACATCGGCCGGCTTGCCGCGGTCGCGGTTATCCGCACGTTCCTCAACTATTTCCTGGAACGCGACCTGGTGGAAGCGCGTGGAGGAGAGTGATTCCGTTCGAGCCGGCCGAGCCGTCAACCATAGGGGTGGCAACGGCGAGATTGATCTCGGTCCAGGAGGTCCGATACAGTGGGTGTCGCCTGGGGGTCACGAAAGCGGCGACCGGGGGAGAGATGGGAAATGACCGGGAAGATGATGACTGAAAGTCAACCTGCCATCACGCCCGCGTCGGCGTACGGTCCGCCGCGTTTCCATCTGATGGCGAAGCCGAGCGGGTCCACGTGCAACATCGATTGCAAGTATTGCTTTTTCTTGTCCAAGGATCAGCTGTACCCGAACGATAAGCACCGGATGTCCGACGCGACGCTCGATACGTACATCCGCCAGTTGCTGGAGTCGCACCGTACGCCCGAGGTGATCGTGGCGTGGCAGGGCGGCGAGCCGACCCTCATGAAGCTCGATTTCTTCAGACGCGCCGTCGAGATCGCCGATAAGTACCGCCGGCCCGGTCAGCAAGTGCAGCACACCTTTCAGACCAACGGCATGCTCATTGACGATGAATGGGGCGCCTTTCTCAAGCAACACAAGTTCCTCGTGGGCTTGAGCGTCGATGGCCCGCGCGAACTGCACGACACCTACCGGGTCGATCGCCGCGGACAGGGCACCTTCGATCGGGTCATGCAGGGTTGGCGGCACCTGCGCCGACACGGCGTCGAATTCAACATCCTGTGTACGGTCAACGCCGCCAACGAGAAACACGGCCGCGCCGTCTACCGCTTTTTCCGCGACGAGCTTGGCGCGCAGTGGGTGCAGTTCATCCCGGTCATCGAGCGCGCGACCGAGGAAACGCTTGAACGCGCCAACCAGGGGTGGAGCGAGCGTCCCGGCGGCGAGCGGCCGCTCTACACACAAGACGGCAACCTGGTCACGGAGCGCACGGTCGGCAGCGAGCAGTACGGCCGCTTCCTCGTGGACGTGTTCGAGGAATGGGTGCGCCGCGACGTGGGGCGAGTGTACGTCCAGCTTTTCGACGTGACGTTGGAGGCGTATTTCGGCCGCCATGGCCTGTGCATCCATGCCCCGACCTGCGGCTATGGTCCGGCGCTGGAGTACAATGGCGATGTCTACTCCTGCGATCATTTTGTTGAGCCACGCTTCCGGCTCGGCAACATCCACCAGACGCACATGCAGACGCTGGTGGCATCGCCCGAGCAACGCAAATTCGGCCAGGACAAGCGCGACACGCTTACCGCCCAGTGCCGGCAGTGCGCGGTCCTGCCGCTTTGCAACGGTGGCTGTCCGAAGGACCGGTTCGCGCTCTCGCGTACCGGCGAACCCGGCCAGAACTACCTCTGCCCGGGCCTGGAGTTGTTCTTCACGCACACCCGCCCGGCGATGCAGACCATGGCGGGGTTGCTGCAGCGGTGCCGCCCGCCCGCCGACGTGATGTCGTTGACCGCCGTTGCGGACGCGCGGCGTGGACCTTATTCGCCTTGTCCCTGCGGCAGTGGCCGCAAGTGGCGATTCTGCCATGGCGACAAAAGCCCGTCTTCCCCCTTCAGCGGCGCTCCGTCGAACAACGCAAGATAGGCGGGAGCACCAGAGAGCGCTGGCCAGGCACTTGCCGGGCAGTGGTCAAACGGCGCTCTCAAGCCCCACTTCGGCTTGGTGCGCCGAATGGCGCGCCGCCGTATCCCACATCAGCCGCGGGTCGAAAGTCTCAGCCGCGAATATCGTCAGGATGACCACGCCGCAGAAGGCAACGGCGCCGATCCCGGGCTCGATGGTGATCACGGTGCCGAACCGGACCAGAGCCCCCAGCAGCGATTCCATGAAGATGTCGATCATCGACCAGCGCCCGATCCACCGCACGACATAGTAGAGCCGCGTGCGATCGCGCAGCCATCCCGACCGCCCGGTTTGCGTCGCCACCAGCATGATCGAGAGGCCGACCAGCTTCAGCATCGGCACCGCAACGCTGGCGAAGAACACCAACGCGGCGAGCGGGTACATGCGGGATGACACTAACTCACGCACACCACCAAGAATCGTGCTCGGCGATCCGGCGCCGAGCTGCATCACCGTCAGCACCGGGTAATAGTTCGCGGGCACATAAAGCACGGCGGCGGCGATCACCAGGGCCCAGGTCCGCGAGACGCTGTCCGGCTTGCGTGCGTGCAGAACAGCGTCGCAACGCGGACAGCGCGGATTGTCGGGCGACGGAACGCTGACGAGGCCACAAATTTCGCAGCCCGCCGCGCCAACCGGCACGCGCTGATGGGACGTGATGGGCACGGCGCCCTCAGCCGTATCCCCCTGATTGAGCCTGTCCCACACGGCTTGGTGGTTCAACCCGCCGTCGGCCCAGATGATGACGAAGGTGAGCGCCATTAGCGCAAAAATGCCGTTGTCGAGCCCGATTTGCACGACATCGCCAAGCTTTACGTAGGCGACGAACACGCCGAGGACGAAGACCTCGATCATCGACCAGGGCCGCAGTTGCTCCGCCAGACGGAACACGCGACGCAAATGCGTAGGTGGGTCCGCTTCGTGCAGCCGGATCAAAACGTAGAGCGTGCCAATGAGCTTGCCGAGAGGTGCAATCACGGTGACGAACACGACGACCACCGCGAGACTGACCATGCCGCGCTGAACCAGTTCCACCGGCCCCGAAAACAGACCGGCGCTGTGCCTGATACCGGCGGTCTGCACGTTCATCAGCGTCGTCGCGCACATGATGACCAGCAGTACCACCGCGCCCAAGGTGAGGGCGATGCTATGATCCAGCGAATGGGCGCTGATGCGATGCAGGGTCGTCGGGCAGCGCACGCACCGAGCGGAGGTTCCCCGCTCCAGTGGCGGGACCACCTGGAAAAGTCCACAGCCCGGACATTCCTTGAGCTCTGCCGGCGTGGGCGGCCCAGCGGGGGCCGGGCGTGTCATCGGGTCGCGGGACCCGCGACCAGCATGGCGGCAAGCCCATCGGCCAGTTGGCCAACCGCATTGCTGATCGCGGCAACCTCGGGCTGCACACCCGATGCGTTCGGCGCCACGACAACGCGGAAACTCCGCAGCACCGGCTCCGGCCGGCCTTTGAAGCTCACTCCCGCCTGGGCCAGCAGTACGAGATTGCCGCCAGCGTCCCGATCAAGTCGCCTAACGTTCAGCTCGATCGTCGCATCCGCCGGAGACGACACTCCGCCGTTCTCGCTGATCACGGTGCTTTGCGGCAGGCGCTGGCTCAGTTCCTCGACCAGGACGCGGCTCAGCATCGCGCCCAACGCCTCACCCCACCAGTCGTTCGACGACACGTCCAACCGGTAGTTCTCGGAGGAGACGACAACCTGGGAACGCTCCAGATAATGCGCCAGTCCGATCTGCTGCAGCAGGATGACCCTGGCGGAGCCGGTCTGGACCGCGCCGTCCACGGGCGCAATGGTGTAAAGTGTCGGATTTGTCGACGAGCAGGCTGCCAATGCCGCCATCACGGCAAGCGCGGCCATGCTCCAGCCGTGCCGCGATCCGGTCATGGCGAGCTTCCTCCCGTGGGACGACCCTTGATCAGCGCTTCCGGAGAACGCGCTAGCATGTCGGCGAGCGAACGAACTGAGCTCAGCGCCTCGTTGGCCTGCACCAACAGCCGTTCAAGATCACGGTTGAACGTGGTGTTGTTGCCGTAACCGTTATCGACCGATTGGACCAGCCGATTGGCGTTCTCCAACGTCTTCTGCAACGAGGCCGCGATCTCCGGCAACTGCCGCAGAGCGGGAGTCATTCCGCTGTCCATGTGGCCGACCATATCCTTGAGCCTCGCGATCGTCGCGGCGAGCTCCGTCAACGTCTGCTGCAACTGCGCGCCGTTCGCCACCTTGTTCGCGGCCTGCAGAATGCCGTTGAGGTTGGTGCCGATCTGGTCGAACGGAATGGTGGCCACCTTGTTGAGCAAAACGGAGGCAGACGCCTGGAGTCCGGCAAATCCGCCGCCTTCCGTCGTGGGCAGCACGAAGCTGGTGCCCTCCATTGTCATCGTCGCCGGCGGTGCATCTGTCACGAAGTCGAGCGCCACTCCTTGCTGCCCGGTAATCAGGTTCGTGCTTTGCAGCGCCGCTCGCAGTCCCCGCTTGAGCAACGCGTCGACGGCCTCCGCCTGGGTCTTGAAGACCTGCCTTCCGATGCCGACGACACGTTCGGGTTGAACTTCGAAATGAACCGGTGCCACGACGGCAACCTTGTCCGGGTCGTACGCCAGTCCCACGCTGGTGACATGGCCAACCACGAGGCCGTGCATGGTGACGTCGGAGCCGGGGCCCAACCCGGCAACCGAGCCGGCGAAGTAGGAAACGGCCGAAATCGTTCGGGTGTACGAGGCGGCATCCGCCGCGTCCCGGTCCGCGAACAGCGGGAAGACGTGGTTCTCACCGCTCATTTCAGTTCGGGCGTCCCGGGGCGGCGTATCGAATGCGATGCCGCCCAGCAGCATCGCACGCAGCGACTCCACCTGGACAGCCACGCCACTCGACCCCAGCTTCAGGGAAAATCCGGAGGCATTCCAGAACCGGGTCTCATCATGCACATAGCCGTCGTAGGGCGCCCGGACGAAAGCGTGGATCGTCACGCTCTCCGCCATGTCGGCAATGTCCCAGCCGAGCACGGTGCCCACGTCGAGATCGCGGTAGAATACCGGCGAGCCGAGCGAGATCGATCCCAGCCGATCGGCCTTCAACCTGAACGTATGCCCGGCGACGTTGGCCTCCAGAACCGGAGGATCCTCGCGCCCGATGAACGCCCGCATCGGCTTGCCCGCGGTCTCGCCCGGCAGCATGCCGATATACGATCCGGAGGCCAGCGTGCTCAGCCCCTCGAGGTTCCCGGCAAACAGGCGGGGTTTGACGACCCAGAAGATGGTCGTGCTGGTGAGCAGGGGCTCGGCCTGGCGCGTGGTCTCAACGGTGACCACCACGTGCGCACGGTCAGGGCTCAGATCCAGGCTCTTTACCGTGCCAAACGCAATATCCTTGAACTTGAGCTGCGACTGGCCGGCCTGCAGCCCTTCGGCACTGTCAAAGGTCAACGTGATCGTTGGGCCTTCCTTGGACAGCGTGTCCCATGCCAGCCAACCGCCGATCGCGATGGCAATCAATGGAATCAACCACATGGGCGACACGCGCCGGGAGCGCCGCACGACTGCCCGCGGCGTGTTCAGTGGCTGACCGACCTCTTCCAAGGCACACCCTCATTCCAAAGGCCTATGGAGCGCCAAGCGACCGAGCCGTCAACAGGCCAAACGGCCGGACCCGCCGCGCGCTCTGCCCGATTCACCCCTCGACCCTGTCGCGATAGCAGCGCGGGCATCCGATGGCTATGCAGTTTCGGCAGGACGCATGGCGCGGCAGGAAGACCGTTCAACAACCGGCACAACGTGCTAGGTATTTGGTCCGACAGCACCCCGCAGAGGTCGCTCATGAATGAATGGCTGAATGCTAACAGCGAGTGGGTCATCTACCTGGTGACGATACTGTTGATCGGCGGCGGCGCGGAAGCCGGTGCGGCGCTCGCACGGCGGCGCCGCGAACGCCCCTCCAGCGATGGGGACCGCTTCCTTTCGGCTTTGGCGGCGCCCTCCATCGGTCTGCTTGCCCTGATGATCGGCTTCACCTTTTCCATGTCGTTGTCGCGCTTCGAGGCCCGCAGGGCGGCGGTGCTGAGCGAGGCCAATGCGATCGGAACAGCGGCGTTACGCGGGCAAATGCTGGCGGAACCCTACCGCTCCGTGGTGGCCCCCTTGTTCCGCGAGTACGCCATGCTCCGCATCAGCCGCAAGGGGGCGGTCCTTGGTTCCGCGGCGACCATACAGGCGGTCCAGCGATCCTTGACCATCCAGGAGGAGTTGTGGCGGGCGGGCATGGACGCGGCTGCGGCAAATTCCCAGGTCGTGCCTGCCGGATTATTCCTGCAAGCGCTGAATACCATGATCGACGTGCATGAAGAACGGCTGACCGCCAACCGGAACCAGGTGCCTTCGGTCGTATTCGTCATGATCGAAGGGATAGCCATCATCGCCTTCGGCTTCGCGGGCTACGGGCTGCAACTGGCCAACGTCGCCAGCAGAAGGGCCATGTGGGTCATGGCCCTGATGATGGGCAGCGTCATTGTGCTCGTCCTCGACCTGGATCGTCCCCAGTCCGGGTTCATCACGGTCGATCAGAGCCCGCTGCTGGATCTGTTGGATGGGAAGCGGTGAACACCACAGAACCGCACCGCCAACCGGCGGTGCGGCTCGATCGCTCCCGTTGCCGCCTATGAGCGCAGGATCAGATCGCCTTGCCCTGGCGCAGGTCCGTGAAGCGGGCGACCAAGGCCTGTGCCCAGAAATTGATCACGTTCTCGGCGTCGCCCCATTGCCAGACGTTCGCGTTGGAGATCGAAGCCCCGCCGGTCCGGCGGTCGACCCACGCCGCGATGCGCTTGCCAGTGACTGAGTCGAGCACCTCACCCTCGCTCTGCACGCTGCCCGCGAAAGCGGTTTGCCCGGTCACCGCCTTGACCCCAAGGCTGAGCACACGTGCCTGCGGCACGACAACCGAGATCGTCCGCAGACCCGGCGTCGCCGACGTTGCATCGGTCAGGGCCATCCGGACGACGACCACCCCCGGCCCGTCGTCGGCCACGATAGGAATGCCCGCCGCCTTTATGTCAGCCGTGATCTGCTGGTAAGCATAGTCGGTCAACTGCTGCTGTACAGGAAGGGGCACAGAGCTATCGGCGGCTGCCCAGAACGTGACAGGCTCGATGCGAATCTTCGTATAGCTGCTCCACGGTGCAGTCGTGTCAACGTAGCGAAGCAGCACCTTGCTCGAATCATTAGTAGCCGAGAGCTGGTTGTAGTTGCCAAGGAAGCCGGTCATCGTCACGTTGGAGAGCTGGCCCTGATTGGTAGCGGCACAGCCCGCGAGAAGCAGCAGCCCAAGGGCCACGGGAAGCGTTTTCATGTTCATCCTCGTTGTTTGTACTATCCGGCGACATCCGTGCGGCGACGCCGGTCGTCCCTCCGTGCGCGGCACGGCGCACGCACATATCCGGACCGAACCGTGCCGGCGACGAAGATCCGCTGGCTATTCAGTTTCGGCAAGACGCTTCGATGCAGCGCTGCGATGAATGCAGGCGCGCGAGCGTGGTGGACGGCAGTTCCCCGAACAGGGTCCTGTAGTCATGCGCGAAGCGGCCGAACTGCCAGAACCCGTACCGCGTCGCGATGTCCGTGATGGTTGTCAGCGCCGGCGCACTGTTCAGCAGCGCGCGGCGCGCCAGGTGCAGGCGGCGGAGCATGAGATACCGATGCGGTCCCACGCCCAACTGCGCCTGGCAGCAAACCCGCAACGTCCGGTCGGACACGCCGATTTCGGCGCAGAGTTCGGGGATATAGACCGGCTCGCCCACATGCCTTTCCATCGCCCTGCGGAACCGGCGCATGACGACGCCCTGGTGCTGAAGCGTCAAAGCGCCCGCCTCGACCTCCGCCCCACCGAGGCAGACGACGACCGCTTCCACCAGGGCCTGCTCGGAGCTGTGACCCGCCTCAGGATCGTCAAAGGCCTCGGGGGTATCCGCCGCCAGCGCCGCGATCGCCGCGTGCAGATGCTGGAGCCGTGCCATCGCGACAGGGCTCGGGGCGACAGGCAGCGAGTTGCCGGGCCGCGCGAGGTCGCGGTCCGCGTTGGTGGCACCGGCGGACATCATCGCTTCGATTGAAAACGATATCGCTCCCCAGCACGCCGAACCGGTGGATCGCTGGAAGACTTCCTGGCCTTCGCCATGGCGCACGATGCGATCCGGCCGAATCTCGACGCCGGTCGAGAAGAGAGGCGGTCCCGCGCGGGTGCAGAACGTTATCGCGGCGTGGCCGCAGGCCAGGCTCGTGTGTGCAACCCGCGGGAGGGTCTCGTAAAAACGCTGGATCCGCAAGTTATGCAGATTGATGTCGATCAGGCGGGCGGCGAACTGGCCACGCCCGACCAGCGTCATTTCTGTCCGCCCCATGCGGATGGAGGCTGCGTAATCGTCCGGTTCCGAGAATGCCTGCACGGCGCAGTAAGCCAATGGACACCCTCCCCCGCCGTTATTGGCATGCGGACCCTTTCGGAGCATGCAGCATTAGATGTCATCGAAGACGTTATATCTCTACCAAAATATTTTGCCGCGGTTAACG
>CAYWOW010000091.1:0-10997 GCA_964459005.1 uncultured Acetobacteraceae bacterium | reverse complement strand
GGCACGATGCCGGCCTCCAGCAGCGCCCGCGGCTCCGAGGCGAAGGCCAGGCCGGTGGCGGTCTGGGCGGTGTAGAGCGGCTTGATGCCGAACGGATCGCGCGCCAGCGTCACCGTGCGGGCGGCGCGATCATGGGTGGCGAGCGCGTACATGCCGCGCAGGTGGTGGGCAAACCCCGCGCCCTCGCGCAGATACAGGTGCAGCGGCGGCTCGTTGTCGCTGTCGGTGGCGAAGCGCACGCCGGGCATTTCCTGGCGCAGTTCGCGGTAGTTGTAGATTTCGCCGTTGCCCACCAGCGCCGCCGAGCCGGCGAACAGCGGCTGGTCGCCGCCGGCCAGGTCGATGATGGCGAGCCGCGTGTGGACCAGGGCGATGCGACCGACCATGGCGTGGCCGGAGCCGTCCGGGCCACGATGGGCGAGCGCCCGGACCAGGGCGTCCAACAGCCCGGTCCCGGGCGGGGCGGCGCCCGGGGCGGCCAGGATGCCGGCGATGCCGCACATCAGGGGGGGGACTCGGTGGGGAATCGGTCCATCAGGCCGCTGGATAGCACCGGCGGGCGAGGATGTCTTGCCAGGGCTGCCGGACGCTCCCAACTCGGTGCGATGACCCGATTGACCCAACTGCCCGACCGCGGCGTGATCGCGGTGGCGGGTGAGGATCGCGTGCCCTTCCTGCAGGGCCTGGTGTCGAACGACGTGACCCGGGCCGTCCCGGGTATCGCGGTGTGGACCGCCCTGCTCTCCCCGCAGGGCAAGTGGCTGTCTGATTTCTTCATTCACGCCGATGGCGACCGGCTGCTGCTCGATTGCCTTGGCACCGACGTGCCGATGCTGGTCGCCAGCTTGTCGCGGTTTCGTCTCCGCTCCAGGGCGGTGGTGAGCGATGCCTCCGGCCAGCTTGCCGTTTACGTGGCCTGGGGCGGCGCGCCCGACCTGCCGTCCGGGACGATCGCCGCTCCGGACCCGCGCCTGCCCGAGGCGGGCTGGCGTATTCTTTCTCCGGTGCCGCTGCCCGCCAACGCCACCGCGGCGGACTGGGACGTCCACCGCATTGCCCTGGGATTACCGGACGCCGGCGATCTCGAGACGGACAAGACGGTGCTGCTGGAGGCCGGATTCGACGAGCTGAACGGCGTCTCCTGGTCCAAGGGCTGCTACATGGGACAGGAACTGACCGCCCGCACCAAGTACCGCGGCTTGGTCAAGCGCCGCCTGGTGCCCGTCTCGGTCGATGGCCCGTTGCCCGACCCCGGCACTCCGGTACGGCGCGACGACCAGGAGGTCGGCACCATGCGCAGCGGGCGCGGCGCGGCGGGGCTGGCGGTGCTGCGCCTGGACGCCCTGGATAGCGGCCCGCTGGCATGCGGGGAGGCCCGGCTGACCCCGCGCGTGCCGGCCTGGATGAAACTGCCGTAGGCCGCGCGCTCAGCCGCAACCCGGGGTGTCGAACAGCGCGGCCAAGCCGCATGCCGAATTGAGCATGCGGGCGCCTTGGTGCGCGACGCCGGGGATCTCGTGCACGACCTGCGTGGACAGCGCGCCATGGCGCGCCCGCAGCATTGCCAGGAAAGCGTGGCCGCGGGCGAGCCGGTAGGGACCCTCGGCCAGCCCGGCACAACTGCGGTCAAGATCCCGCTGGTTGGGGTCGGTATCCTCGGCCCCCAGCAGATAGACCACCTCGCGCGAGACATAGCGCGTCTCCAGCGTGGCCGGGTCGTCCATCACATAGGGGGGCAGCCCACCGGCCAGGCCGTATTTCCAGCGATTGAAGTCCGGACACGCGGCGGCGCCGGCGAAGGGCGCGGGCAGACCGTCGGCATCCGGGCGGTCGGGGCCGAACCAGAGGTAGCTCGACGGGTTCGCGACCACGTAGCGGAGATGCAGATGCGCCCCGGCGCCATGGCCGACCGCCGCATAGCGCTGCACGAGCTGCGCGCCGGCGGAATGCCCGACCAGCACGATATCGGTCAATTGGGGAAACCGGGTCCGGTCGGACAGGCGGGCCAGCAACGCGTCGAGCACGTCGAAGGCGCTGACGGGAGAGGGGCCGCGCGCCGGCAGGCCACCCATCCAGCTACCGGAACCCCAACGCAGCAGACCATCCCCGCCAGGGTCGGACTCGGCCAGGAAATGGGGGGCGATCAGCAATGCCGTCACGCCGGCGGCGGCCCTGGCACGTTGCAGGGCAGCGAAATAGCCGGCGGCGTTGCGCCCATGCCCGTGCACCACCACCACGGCGCGACGCACCGCGCCGCCATTCCACTCCGCGGTCGCGAACAGCGGCACGGCACCGCCCGGCAGCGCCAGTCGCTGGTCGCCCAAAGCCGGCTGCGCCGACGCCGACGACGCCCAGGCCAACAGGCAAAGCATCGCCGCCAGGCAACGCACGGCGCTCACCCCTTACCCGGCACGCAAGCCCGCGCTCAACTCCAGTCGTCGGTGCCGCCACCGGCATCCGGGACGTCGCCGCCGGGATCGGCCCAGCCGCCGGCGTCGCTGCTCTGCTGGTTTTCCCAGTCGCTCGGATCGGGGGCCGGCTGTTGCGCGCCGGCCGGGTCGGCGTTGGTCCAGCCGGAGCTGTCGGCCGCTCCCTTGTCCGCCCCACCGGCGTCATACGGGTCGGCGCCGGCCGGCGCCGCCCAGGGGTTGGCGGGCGGCACGGGCATGAAACCACCGCCGCCCATGCCGCTGTGGCCGCCGGAGAACAGGTTCATCAGCGCGTTGCCGGCCACCATCCCCCCGGCGACGCCGGCCGCGGTGGTCAGGGCGCTGCCCAGGAAGCCCGACCCACGCGGCTGGAACATGCCCGGGCTGTAGCCGGGCGCGTATTGCGGCGGTGGCGGCGGCATGTACTGGGGCGGCGCATATTGGGCCTGTGGCGGTGGCGCCTGGCGCGGTCCGCCGCCGAACAGGCTGCCGAAAAGGCCGCGCTGTTGGGGCTGCGGCTGGGGCGGCTGGCCCCAGGGCGAGGCAGCAGCCGGCGGTGCGGCCTGTGCCTGCTGGTGGGCCTGCTGCAGCTCCCACTCCAACCGCTGCATGCGGTTCTGCGCCTCAGCCAGCGCGTGCTCCTGCACGAACGCCATCTGGGTGATGCGGTAGCGGGCCTCGGGATAGTGGGCGAACAGGTCGGCGATCAGCGCATCCGCCTCCTGGTCGATCGGCGGCAACGGCGGCGGACTGCCTTGGCCCACCCCGGCGGCGAACCCGCCGGCGGGCTGGGCGCCGCTGACCCGCTGGATGAAACCGATGATGAGGTCGCGTTCCTCGTTGGTCATTGGGTCTCTCCGAGACTCCTCTAGCCGGACTCTGCTGCCTCACGATGCCGGCGGGCTCGCCGGTACCGGGCCATGTGGGCCGGTCGCGGGATCGCTTCAAGTGAAACCCGCGACAGAACACCGGCGCGGCGCGATGCGGGAGCGGCGCCTGTCATCACGGTCCGGCGGCCCGGCCGGCTGCGCCTGATCCACTCGCGGCGCATGGCCGGCCCCGCCTGCACGCCCTTGTTGCAGGTCGGCCCGCCTCCTATGGTGCGCCGCCTCACGACCGCCGGCCGGGAAACATCGGGAAACAATGGACCCTTTTCTACCCCACTCGCCCGGCTCGGCACCGCCGAGCTTCCAGGATGTGATTCTGCGCCTGCACGCTTACTGGTCGGCCCAGGGCTGCCTGATCCTGCAGCCCTACGATGTCGAGATGGGCGCCGGCACCTTCCACCCCGCCACCACGCTGCGCGCCCTTGGCCGCCGTCCCTGGGCCGCCGCCTACGTGCAGCCCAGCCGCCGCCCGAGCGACGGCCGCTACGGCGAAAACCCCAACCGCCTGCAACACTACTATCAGTACCAGGTGATCATGAAGCCGAGCCCGGCCGATGCCCAGGCATTGCTGCTGGACAGCTACCGCGCCCTCGGCCTCGATCCCTTGCGGCATGACTTCCGCTTCGTCGAGGACGACTGGGAGAGTCCCACCCTTGGCGCCTGGGGCCTGGGCTGGGAGGTCTGGTGCGACGGCATGGAGGTGGGCCAGTTCACCTATTTCCAGCAGGTCGGCGGCATCACCACGGACCTGCCCAGCTTCGAGATGACCTACGGCCTCGAGCGGCTGGCGATGTACGTGCAGGACGTCGATAACGTCTTCGAACTCGATTTCAACGGCCGCGGCGTGCGCTACGGCGACGTGTTCCTGCGTGCCGAGCGCGAATACAGCGCCTACAATTTCGAATGTGCCGACACCGCGATGGCGATGCGCCATTTCGAGGATGTCGAGCGCGAATGCGGCGCCCTGCTGGCGCGTGGGCTGGCGCTGCCGGCCTACGACCAGTGCATCAAGGCCAGCCACCTGTTCAACCTTCTGGACGCGCGCGGGGTCATCAGCGTCACCGAACGCGCCGCCTACATCGCCCGCATCCGCGCCCTGGCCAAGGGCAGTTGCGAGGCGTGGCTCGCCGGCGAGCCGGACTGAGCCATGCCGGAACTGTTTCTGGAACTGTTCAGCGAAGAGATCCCCGCCCGCATGCAGGCCCGGGCGGCCGATGAGCTTTCCCGGCTCGTGGGCGAGGTTCTGTCATCGCTCGCCCCGTCCGAAATCCGCACGTTTTACGGTCCGCGGCGAATCGCGCTGGCCGCCGTCATCGCGCGCGGCGTGGCCGAAAGCCGCAGCAGCGAGCGCGGACCGCGCCGCGGCGCCCCTGAGCAGGCGCTGGCCGGTTTCCTGCGCAAGCATGGCGCTAGCCGCGAACAGCTACGCGAGGAAGGCGAGTTCTGGGTGCTCGATCGCGTGGTGCCCGGCATCGCCGCCGCCGACCTGATCGCGCGCGAGTTGCCGGGTGTGCTGCGCCGCTTTCCCTGGCCCAAATCGATGCGCTGGGGCGGCAGCAGCGCCTTCACCTGGGTCCGCCCGCTGCGGCGCATCCTGTGCATCCTCGACGGCGAGACCGTGAGCTTCGACCTGCGCGAGGGCGCGGACGACGGCCATGGCCTGGCCAGTGCCAACCTCACCGAGGGTCACCGGTTCCTGTCCGCCGGCGCTTTTTCCGTGTCCTCCTGCGCCGAGTGGCGGGAGAGGCTGCGCGATCGCCATGTCGTGGTCGATGCCGCCGAGCGCCGGCGCATGATCCGGGACGGGGTGACGGCCCTGGCTGGCGAGCGTGGCCTGACGGTGGTGGACGATCCGGGGCTGCTCGATGAGGTGGCGGGGCTGGTGGAATGGCCGGTGCCGCTGCTCGGTGCCATCGACGCCGCCTATATGGACCTGCCGCCCGAGGTGATGCAGGTCTCCATGCGCGTCAACCAGCGCTACTTCGCCACCCGCGACCCGGCGGGAAACGCCGCGCCGTTCTTCGCTTTCGTCGCCAACGTGGTGGCCACCGATGGCGGGCGCACCATTGTCGCGGGCAACGAACGCGTGCTGCGCGCCCGGTTCGCGGACGCCAGGCATTTCTGGGACCTCGATCGCACCGTCCGGCTCGACAGCCGGGTGCCGGCCTTGGACAAGGTGACGTTCCACGCCAAGCTGGGCAGCCAGTTCGTCCGGATGTCGCGGGTGGCCGATCTGGCCAAGGCGATCGCCCCCCTGGTCGGAGCCGACCCGACGTTGGCGCAGCGTGCGGCGGAACTTTGCAAGGCGGACCTCACCACCGGCATGGTTGGGGAGTTTCCCGAGTTGCAGGGGGTGATGGGCCGCTATTACGCCTTGCACGACGGCGAGGACGCGGCGGTGGCGGACGCCATCCGCGACCACTACGCGCCGCGCGGCCCGGCAGACGCCGTGCCGGCCGATCCGGTCGGCATCGCCGTCGCGCTGGCCGATAAGCTCGACCTGCTCGCCGCCTTCTTCGGCATCGGCGAGAAACCGACCGGCTCGGGTGACCCCTACGCGCTGCGCCGTGCCGCGCTGGGCATCATCCGCATCATCCGTGAAAACGACCTCCGGTTGCACCTGCGGCGGCTGATCGAGGCGGCCGCCGCACCGCTCGACGCGCCATGCGACACCGACGAGGTGCTCGTGTTCCTCGCCGAGCGCCTGCGCGTCCAACTGCGCGTCGAAGGCGCCCGCCACGACGTGCTGGCCGCCGTGCTCGGCGCGGGGCTGGACGACGATTTTGTCCGCGTGCTCGCGCGCACCGATGCCGTCGCCGCCTTCCTGGCTACCGATGACGGGGCAAACCTGCTCACCGCCTACCGCCGCGCCGCCAATATCCTGCGCATCGAGGAGAAAAAGGACGGCCCGCACGACGCCCCCATCGATGCCGCGCTGCTGCGCCTGCCGGAAGAGGCGCACCTCGCCGGGGTGCTCGACCGCGTGGAACCCGATATCGCCGGAACGATCCGGAACGAGGACTTCGCTGTCGCCATGGCTGGCCTGGCAGCTTTGCGCCCTCCCCTGGATGGCTTTTTTGATCGGGTTACGGTAAATGATACACAGTCGGAACTACGCCACAATCGCCTGCGCCTGCTCGCCCGTGTCCGCGCGGCCATGAACCTCGCGGCCGATTTTTCACGTATTGAAGGTTAATCAGGGAGTCCCAACCAACCATGACAAAGTGGGTATACAACTTCGGCGCTGGCCGAAAAGAAGGCGGGGCAGAGATGAAGAATCTGCTCGGCGGAAAGGGTGCCAACCTTGCCGAGATGGCCCGCATCGGCTTGCCGGTGCCGCCCGGCTTCACCCTCACCACCGAGGTTTGCACCGCGTTTTACAAGAACAACCGCCAATATCCGGCCGACCTCGCCGAGCAGGTCCAGGCCAGCCTGGCCCATATCGAGCAGGCCCTCGGTCTGACCTTCGGCGACCGCCAGAAGCCGCTGCTGGTCTCGGTCCGCTCCGGCGCCCGCGTTTCCATGCCGGGCATGATGGACACCGTGCTCAACCTCGGTCTTAACGACGACACCGTGCAGGGCCTCGCGGCGATGTCGGGCGATGCCCGCTTCGCCTGGGACTCCTATCGCCGCTTCGTCCAGATGTATGGCGGCGTGGTGCTGGGCGTGGATCACCACCGCTTCGAGGAGATCATCGAGCACGCGAAGCTCGATCGCGGCGTGGTCGAGGATACCGCGCTCACCGCCGAGGACTGGCAGCGCGTGGTGGCCAGCTACAAGGAAATGGTCGCTGCCGAGATCGGCAAGCCCTTCCCCCTGGACCCCAAGGAACAGCTCTGGGGCGCCATCGGCGCCGTGTTCGGCAGCTGGGAGACCCCGCGGGCCAACACCTATCGCCGGTTGAACGATATCCCGGGCGACTGGGGCACGGCGGTCAACGTGCAGGTCATGGTGTTCGGCAACATGGGTGATGACTGCGCCACCGGCGTCTGTTTCACCCGCGACCCGGCGACCGGCGAGAACATGTTCTACGGCGAGTACCTGGTGAACGCCCAGGGCGAGGACGTGGTGGCCGGCATCCGCACGCCTCAGCCGATGGCCAAGGAGCGCGCCAAGCCCGGCGAGCAGCCGATGGAAGTGGTGATGCCGCTGGCCTATACCGAACTGCTGCAGGTCCGCCAGACGCTCGAGCGTCACTACAAGGACATGCAGGACATGGAGTTCACCGTACAGCGCGGCAAGCTGTACATGCTGCAGACCCGCAACGGCAAACGTACCGCCGCGGCCAGCCTGCGGATCGCCATCGAGATGGCGAACGAGGGCCTGATCGACCGCAAGGAGGCCGTGCTGCGGGTCAACCCCGCTTCCCTCGACCAGTTGCTGCACCCCACCCTCGACCCGAAGGCAAAGCGCACTCTGATCGGCAAGGGCTTGCCGGCCAGCCCCGGCGCCGCTTCCGGCGCGGTGGTGTTCAATGCCGATGAGGCCAAGAGCCGCGCCGACAAGGGCGAAGCGGTGATCCTGGTGCGCATCGAGACGAGCCCCGAGGATATCCACGGCATGCATGCCGCCAAGGCCATCCTCACTACCCGCGGTGGCATGACCAGCCACGCCGCGGTGGTGGCCCGTGGCATGGGCCGGCCCTGCGTGGCCGGCGCCGGCGGCATTACGGTGGACTACGTCGCGCAGACCCTGTCGTCCGGCGGCCACGTGGTGCATGACGGCGACGTCATCACGCTGGACGGCGCGGCCGGTGAGGTGTTCCTCGGCCTGGTGCCGATGATCGATCCGACGCTGTCGGGCGACTTCGACACGCTCATGAAGTGGGCGGACGAGAACCGGCGCATGAAGGTGCGTGCCAATGCCGAGACGCCGCTCGATGCCGAGACGGCGCGCAAGTTCGGCGCCGAGGGCATCGGCCTGTCGCGCACCGAGCACATGTTCTTCGACCCCGACCGCATCGGCGCGGTGCGTCAGATGATCATGGCCCCGGACGAGCAGGGGCGCCGCACCGCGATCGCCAAGCTGCTGCCGTTCCAGCGGCAGGACTTCATCGAGCTGTTCCGGATCATGGCGCCGCTGCCGATCACCATCCGCCTGCTCGATCCGCCGCTGCACGAGTTCCTGCCGCATGCCGAAGCCGAAATGGCGGAAGTGGCGGCGGCACTCGGCACCGACGTCGCCGCGATGCGCCGGCGCGCCGCCGAACTGGCGGAGGCCAATCCGATGCTCGGCCTGCGCGGCTGCCGCCTCGGCATTGCATTTCCCGAGATCTACGAGATGCAGGCCCGGGCGATCTTCGAGGCCGCCATCGCGGTGGCACGCGAAAGTGGCCTCGCGCCGATCCCGGAGATCGAGATCCCGTTGGTTGGCATTCGCAAGGAGCTTGAGATCACCCGCGCCCAGGTGGAGCGGATGGCTCGTGCGGTGTTTGCCGAGACCGGCACCACCATCGAGTACACCGTCGGCACCATGATCGAGTTGCCGCGGGCGGCGCTGACGGCCGGCAGCATCGCCGAGGTCTCCGACTTCTTCAGCTTCGGCACCAACGACCTCACGCAGACCACGTTCGGCCTGTCGCGCGACGACGCCGGCAAGTTCCTGCCCAGCTATGTCGAGCAGGGCATCCTGCCCAAGGATCCGTTCGTCTCGCTCGATGTCGAGGGCGTCGGAGCGTTGATGCGTCTGTGCGTCGAGCGCGGCCGCGCGACCAAGCCGAACCTGACGATCGGCATCTGCGGCGAGCATGGCGGCGATCCCGCCTCGATCGCCTTGTGTGAAGAGATCGGGCTCGATTACGTGTCCTGCAGCCCGTACCGGGTGCCGGTGGCGCGCCTGGCTGCGGCACAGGCGGCGCTGCACGGAGGTGGCGACCGCACCGTGTAAGCGGCGAGCGACCATGCGGCTGGTGGCGGCCTCGCGGGTGCTGAATGAGGACGATATCCTCGAGGCATTCGTGCGCCACCACGCCGCGCTGGTCGACCACCACATCTTCCTCGACAACGGCAGCAGCGACCGCTCGCTCGCTATCCTGCGGGCGCTGCACGCCGAGGGTCTGCCACTCACCGTGCTGCAGGCCCGGACGGCGCATTTCTGCGAGACGTCACTGCTTACCGGCCTGTTTCGCATGGCGGCCGGGATGGGCGCGGACTGGGTGCTGATGCTGGACTGCGACGAGTTCGTCGATCAGCGGCGCATGGCGGGCGACTTACGGGCGAGGTTGGCCGCGCTGCGGCCCGAGCAGAGTGTGCTGGGCCTGCCCGTTTCCGCCTTCCACCCCTTGCCCAGCGACAATGCGGCGGACCTGCTGGTGCCGCGGCGCATCCGCTGGCGCGAGCGGGAACGGCGGCCCGAGCCCAAGATCGTCCTGCGCGGGGCGCTGGCCGCGCCGAACGTCAGTGTCGCGGCGGGCAACCACGCCGCCATGCGCGACGGCCAGCTGATCCCGATGACGCTCGCCGACGACCTCGAGCTGGCCCATTTCCCGCACCGTTCGCCCTGGCAGCAGGCAGCCAAGAGCGCGATCGGCCGCCTCAAGGTGATCGCCGCCGGCCTGGAAATGGCCGCGGGCAACGTGAGCAACCACTACAACGCCGATTTTGACAGGATCCGCAACGACCCGGCCTCGCTGCTGCGCGATGCCGGCTTGCTCTCGCCCGGCGCACCGGAAACGGGGCTGGTCGAGGACCCGATCGACTACCAGGGTGGGGAGCTGCGCCACACCGTGGCCGGCGACCCGATGACAAAGGCCATCGCCGCCATGGCCGCGTTCGGCGAGACGCTGGCCACGCAGCATGCCCGCCTGCTCGACACCAACGAGGGTGCGCGGCTGCAGGTACACAATTGGTCGCTCACCTGGACCCGGTTGATGTGAGCGCGCGACCACCCCGAACCGACCGACCGGCTATCCTCAGGAGAAGATGCCAAATGACCTCCCGCCTTGCCTTGCTTGCCGCCTTTCTGCTGCTCGCCGGAAGTGCCCAGGCACAGATCAATCCGTTCAACGGGCACAAGGGCGCCCCGCGCCTTGCCGACTCGGACGTGACACTGCTGGATCAGACCGGCCAGAAGCTGCTTGGCGATACCAAGCCGGCCAAGGGTGCCAGCGAGACCTGGCAGAACGACGCGACCGGCGCCGCCGGCACAGTCGCCTATGTTGGCCCGACCACCCGCAAGGTCGGCACCACGAAATATGCCTGCCGCCGCCTGCGGTACGAAGTGACGGTGAAGGATAGCAAGACAACCCGTACCGCCCGCGCGGCCTGGTGCCAGCAGCCCGACGGGACTTGGCAGATCAACTGATCGGAACGGTAATACCAGACGCCGCTCTATGCCGGCTCGGCCCACAGCAACATCATGGCCGGGCCGGTCCCGGTGGCGGCAGCGTAATCGCTGAGGCTCAATGCACCAGCGAGGCCAGCATCTCGTGCTGGTGCACGGCCGCGATGGCCACGTCGCGATCGCCGGCGACGGCCATCGGCGTGCCGTCGGCCGCGTGGATGGCGTAGGCCACCATGCCGTTCATCATGACCGCCTTGACGTAGGCGATCTGCTGTACGCCCAGGCGGGCAAGCTGATCGCTGGACAGATGGCGGATATCAAACGGTTCAGTGGCGGGACCGTCGACAGTACCGGACGAATTGGTGTTCATCTCCATTCTCCTGGCGGGGTCGGCGTCCCC
>CAYWOW010000090.1:0-11053 GCA_964459005.1 uncultured Acetobacteraceae bacterium | reverse complement strand
AAATCCCGTTATGGAAGCGGCGCCGCTCGGATGGTCCCGAGGACGCCGCCGGTTGGTTCCATTTTGCCGCGCGCACAGGCCACGGCGCAAGCCTTAGAGCATGACCACTTCTGATAGGCGAAGCGATCATGCTCTAAGCCTTTGTTTGATCGCGTGATTCACGCCCTCGGCCGATTCCGATTCGGGCGATCACACTCTAGTCGGCCGGAGCCGCTTCGGACTTGGCAGCAACCGTGGTGGTGACGCTGCCGCCTGCCGCCTGCACCGCGGCGATCGCCGCCGCCGACGCACCGGAGACGGTGATGGTTATCGCAGTGCTCAGTTCGCCACTGGCCAGCAGGCGCACACCGACGGCCTTGCCGCCGCGCACCAGACCGGCCGCCCGCAGCGTGTCCTCGGTGACGGGCTGGCCGGCGTCGATACGGCCGGATTCGATGGCCTTCGCCAGCGCGCCCAGATTCACCGGAGCGTATTCCTTGCGGAACAGATTGGTGAACCCGCGCTTGGGCAGCCGGCGGTAGATCGGCATCTGGCCGCCCTCGAAGCCATTCAGCGCCACACCCTCGCGCGCCTTCTGACCCTTCACGCCCTTGCCAGAGGTCTTGCCTTTGCCCGAGCCGATGCCGCGGCCAAGCCGCTTGGACTTCGGACGCGCACCCGCGTTGTCGCGCAATTCGTTGAGCTTCATCGCACTTCCCTTCCGTCCTGGCGCAGCGCGCGCGTCAGGACAGTTCCTCCACCTTCACCAGGTGGGCCACCTTGCGGATCATGCCACGCACCGAAGGCGTATCCTCCAGTTCGCGCGTGCGGCGGATCTTGTTCAGGCCGAGGCCGATCAGCGTCTCCTTCTGGCCCGGCTTGCGGCCGGCCACCGACGCCACCTGCGTGACCCGCACCTTCCTCCCGTCAAGCATTGGCGGGGGTCTCCTCGGTCTGGGCCGCCGGCCCATGTTGGTCACGCCGGCCGAGAAGATCAGAAACCTTCTTGCCACGACGGCTGGCCACGCTGCGCGGGCTGGCGCACTGGGTCAGCGCGGCGAAAGTGGCCTTGACCATGTTGTGCGGGTTGCGGCTGCCGAGCGACTTGGCGACCACGTCGCCGATGCCCAGCGTCTCGAACACCGCACGCATCGGCCCACCGGCGATGATGCCGGTGCCGGCGGTCGCCGAGCGCAGCACCACCGAGCCGGCACCGTAGCGTCCGTACACGTCGTGATGCAGGGTGCGGCCTTCCTTCATGGGCACCCGGATCATGCTGCGCTTGGCGCGGTCGGTGGCCTTGCGGATCGCCTCCGGCACCTCGCGTGCCTTGCCGGCACCGTAACCCACGCGGCCCTTCTGGTCGCCCACCACCACCAGAGCGGCAAAGGCGAAGCGCCGGCCACCCTTCACCACCTTGGCGACGCGGTTGATGGTAACCAGCTTGTCGATCAGTTCGTCGCCGCCGTCGCGGTCGCGGTCGCGATCGCGATCACGCCCGCGCCCGCCGCCTTCCCTCGGTTCACGTGCCATCGGTCATTCCCCTCAGAAGGACAGCCCGCCCTCGCGGGCGGCGTCGGCCAGCGCTTTCACGCGGCCGTGGTAGAGATAGGAACCGCGGTCGAACACCACCTGGGTGACGCCCACCGCCACGGCACGCTCGGCCACCAGCTTGCCCACCGCTGCCGCCGCCGACTTGTCGGCGCCGGTCTTGATCTGCTCGCGGAGCGCGCTGTCGAGTGTGGAAGCCGCCGCCAGGGTACGGCCCTGAACGTCGTCGATCACCTGGGCGTAGATGTTCTTGCCGGAGCGGAACACTGATAGCCGCGGCCGCCCACCCGCCTTGCGGCGAAGCTGGAAGCGAAGGCGCTGCCGCCGGCGCGCCTGCATGTCCTGGTTCGCGCTCATGTTACTTCTTCTTGCCTTCCTTGCGCCGGATCTGCTCGCCCACGAACTTCACGCCCTTGCCCTTGTAGGGCTCGGGCGGCCGCCAGGTACGGATCTCGGCGCAAACCTGACCTACCAACCGCTTGTCGACACCCTCGACCTTGATCGAGGTCGGCTTCTCGCAGGTCACCTTGATCCCCTGCGGGATCTCGTAGACCACGTCGTGGGAGAAGCCGAGATTCATCACCAGGTTGCTGCCCTGCACGGCGGCGCGGTAGCCGGTGCCGGTGATCTCCATCGTCTTGGCGTAGCCCGTGCTGACGCCGTGCACCATGCTGGCGACCAGCGCCCTCGTGGTGCCCCACATCATCCGCGCGGGCGTTTCGTTGCTGCGCGGGCTCACCGACACGTGGCCATCATCGACCGTCGCATCGACCAGATCGGTCAGCTCCAGCGACATCTCGCCAAGCTTACCCTTGGCAGTGAGCGTCCGACCAGCGAGCGCGACCTGCACGCCTGCCGGAATTCCGACCGGATATTTTCCAATGCGTGACATGCTGCGCCCCTCAGAACACGCGGCAGAGGACCTCGCCGCCAACATTGGCGGCGCGAGCCTCGGCATCGCTCAGCACCCCGCGCGGGGTGGACAGGATCGAGATGCCCAGACCGGCATAGACCCGGGGCAGCTCCTTGATCTTCGAGTAGACGCGCCGGCCTGGCTTGGAGACCCGGCTGATCTCCTTGATGACCGGCTCGCCCTCGTTGTATTTCAGCTCGATGCGGATCTGCGACACGCCAGGCCGCAGCTCCTCGGTCGCGAAACCGCGGATGAAACCTTCTCGCTTCAACGCCTCGAGCACGTTCTGGCGCAGCCGCGAATTCGGGGCCACACACATGGCATGACGGGAACGCTGCGCGTTGCGGATACGTGTGAGCATATCGCCCAGGGGATCTGATAGAGACATCTGCCCAGCCCCTTACCAGCTCGCCTTGACCATGCCGGGAATCTGGCCCTGGTTGGCCAACTCTCGCAGCATGTTCCGGCAGAGCTTGAATTTGCGGTAGTTGCCTCGCGAACGGCCGGTGAGGGTGCAACGCAGCCGCACCCGCACCGCCGCGCCATTGCGCGGCAACTGCGCCAACTTCATGGTCGCTTCAAATCGGTCCTCGACCGGACGGGAGCGGTCCATCACGATCGTCTTCAGCTCGGCGCGTTTACCCTTCTCGCGCGCCGCCAGCCGTTCACGCATCCCATTGCGATTGACCGCGGATTTCTTCGCCATCCTGCCTACCCTCCGGAACCTGCCGGCTCAACGCCGGCGGTTTTCCAATCACGCATCACGTCCATTCCGATCCCAATCATTCAATTCTGGAACGGAATGTCGAACTTCTTCAGCAGCGCCTTCGCCTCGGCATCCGTACGCGCGCTGGTCACAAATTGGATGTCCATGCCACGGATCGCGTCGACCTTGTCATAGACGATCTCGGGGAAAACGATCTGCTCTTTCATCCCCATGGCAAAGTTGCCGCGACCGTCGAACCCCTTGCCGACGATGCCGCGGAAATCACGCACACGCGGCAGCGCGATGGTGACCAGCCGATCAAGGAATTCATACATTCGCGCCTTGCGCAGCGTCACCTTGCAGCCGATCGGCAGGCCGGCACGGATCTTGAAGCCGGCGATTGCCTTCTTCGCGATCGTCTTCACCGGTTTCTGGCCCGAGATCAGCGACAACTCGACGACGGCGGCGTCCAGCTTCTTCTGGTCGCCAGACGCTTCGCCGACACCCATGTTGATGACGATCTTCTCCAGCTTCGGCACCTGCATCGGATTCTTGTAGCCGAACTCCTGGGTAAGCGCGGCGCGGATCTCATCCACATAACGGCGCTGCATGCGTGGCAGTTCGCCCGCGCCGGCCGACACATCACCCTGGGCGATGATGACCTGCTGCTGCGAAGCGGGCCCCGCAGCCGTTTCGACCTTCTTCGCCGCGGCTTGCGCCGGCTTGCCCTTTGCGCCGCCCTTGGACGCGCCCCCCTTGGACGACGAACCCTTGGCTGGCGTCTTGCCTTTCTGACCGCCTTTGGAACCGCTCACCGCAGCCTCCTCAGTTTTCGACCACGTTGCCGGTGGCCTTGGCAACGCGGACCTTGCGGCCGTCCTCCAGGATCCGGAAACCCACGCGGGTGGGTTTGTCGGTCTTGGGGTCGAGCAGCATCACATTGGACAAATTGATCGACGCCTCGGCCTCGACGATGCCACCGGGCTGTCCCATGCCGCGCGGCTTGGTATGCCGCTTCGCCATGGCCACGCCCTGCACCACCGCCCGATTCAGCTTCGGCATGACCTGCAGCACTTCGCCGCGACGCCCTTTGGAAGCACCGCTGATCACCACGACCGTGTCGCCCTTGCGGATGCGCGCAGCCATCACAGCACCTCCGGAGCCAGCGAGATGATCTTCATGAACTTCTTCGCACGCAGTTCACGTACCACCGGGCCAAAAATGCGGGTGCCGATCGGCTCCAACTGCTTGTTGATCAGCACTGCGGCGTTGCTGTCGAAGCGGATCGCGCTGCCGTCCGGCCGGCGCACCGGGAAGGAAGTGCGCACGATTACCGCCTGGTGCACGTCGCCCTTCTTCACCTTGCCGCGCGGAATTGCGTCCTTCACCGACACCACGATGACATCGCCGACCGACGCGGTCTTCCGCTTGGAGCCGCCCAGCACCTTGATGCACTGCACCCGGCGAGCGCCAGAATTGTCGGCGACGTCCAGGTTGGTCTCGACCGAGATCATTTATGCCTCCTCAGGCCTGCGCGGCGGGCGCGTCGGCCGCGGCGGGGGCCAAGGGCTGGCCGTTGCGCTCGACCACCAGCCAGGTCTTTCGCTTGCTGATCGGCCGGCACTCCTCGATGCGAACCACGTCGCCGATCTTGCACGCGTTCTCCTCGTCGTGCGCGGCGTAGTTCTTCGACCGGCGGATGAATTTCTTGTAGAGCGGGTGCATCACGCGACGATCGACAAGCACCGTGACGGTCTTGTCCATCTTGTCGCTGGTCACTCGCCCGGTCAGGACGCGCCTCGGCATCGACCGCTCCTCAGGACTTGGCGGCGGAGCGCTGGTGCTCCGCCATGATGGTCTTCACCCGCGCAATATCGCGGCGTACGACACGCACACGGCCCACGCCCTCCAACTGGCCGGTGGCCCGCTGGAAGCGCAGGTTGAACTGCTCCTTCCGCAGGTCCAGCAGCAGTGTGGACAACTCGTCCGGCGTCTTGGCGCGGATGTCCGCGGGTTTGCTTTGCTTCGCCATGGCCTCACGCGTCCCCGATGCGGGTGACGAACTTGGTCCGGATCGGCAGCTTGGCGGCGCCCAACTCAAGCGCCTCGCGCGCCAGATCCTGCGCCACGCCGTCGATCTCGAACATGATTCGGCCCGGTTTCACCCGAACCACCCAGAATTCCGGCGCCCCTTTGCCGGAGCCCATCCGCACCTCGGCCGGCTTGCGGCTGACCGGCACGTCCGGGAAGATACGGATCCAGACGCGACCCGCGCGCTTCATGGCACGGGTGATCGCGCGACGGGCCGCCTCGATCTGCCGCGCGGTGAGTCGCTCGGGCTCCATCGCCTTCAGGCCGAAGGAGCCAAAGGTCAGCGAGACGTTGCCCTTGGCATTGCCCTTGATGCGGCCTTTGTGAGCCTTGCGGTAGTTGGTACGCTTGGGTTGCAGCATTGTCCTGCGTCCTTACCGCTGCGGCGCCTGTTCGGCCGCGCGGCGATCCTGCGCCAGCGGGTCGTGCGCCAGGATCTCGCCCTTGAAGACCCAGACCTTCACGCCGCAGGTGCCGTAGGTCGTCTTGGCGGTAGCCACACCATAGTCGATGTCCGCGCGCAGCGTATGCAGCGGCACCCTGCCCTCGCGGTACCACTCGACCCGCGCGATCTCGGCGCCGCCGAGCCGGCCACCGCAGTTGATGCGGATGCCTTGGGCGCCCAATCGCATGGCCGACTGCACCGACCGCTTCATCGCCCGGCGAAACGCCACGCGACGCTCGAGCTGCTGGGCGATGTTTTCGGCCACCAGTTGCGCGTCGATCTCGGGTTTGCGGATCTCGACGATGTTCAGGGCCACATCGGCCTTCGCCATGCGGGCGAGATCCTTGCGCAGGTTCTCGATGTCCTGACCCTTCTTGCCGATCACAACGCCTGGCCGCGCCGCGTAGATCGTCACCCGCGGCTTCTTCGCCGGCCGCTCGATCACGACCCGGCTCACCCCCGCCCCCGACAGCTTCTGGCGCAGATGGCTACGCAACTTCAGATCGTCGTGCAGCAGCTTGGCATAGTCGCGGCCCGCAAACCACCGCGAGTCCCAGGTGCGGTTGATGCCCAGCCGAAGCCCAATTGGATTAACCTTGTGACCCATCAGGCGGCTCCCTGCTCGGTCGAGGCGGCCTGTTCTTGCGCCCGCTCGGCCACGACGATCTTCAGATGGCTGAACCACTTCTCGATGCGCGAGGCACGCCCACGCCCGCGGGCATGAAAGCGCTTCATCACGATCGAACGTCCGACCTCGGCGCGCGACACCACCAGGCGATCGACGTCCAGCTGATGGTTGTTCTCGGCGTTGGCGATCGCGCTCTCCAGCACCTTCTTCACCTGCTGCGCGATGCGGCGCTTGCTGAACGTCAACGTGGCCACCGCCTCGGCCGCCGAGCGGTTGCGGATCAGCCCCGCCACCAGATTCAACTTGCGTGGGCTGACCCGGACATTGCTCAGGATCGCCTGTGCCTCGGTTTCGCCAACACGCCTGGCCTGCTTCGGCTTGCTCATGTCAGGCTCGCCTCGCCTTCTTGTCGGCCGAGTGGCCGTGGAAGGTACGCGTCGGCGAGAACTCGCCGAACTTGTGTCCCACCATATTCTCGTTCACCTGCACCGGCAGGAACTTGTGGCCGTTGTAGACGCCGAAGGTGAGCCCGACGAACTGCGGCAGGATGGTCGAGCGGCGCGACCAGATCTTGATGATCTCGTTGCGGCCCGACGCCCGGCTGGCCTCGGCCTTGTTGAGCAGGTACCCGTCCACAAACGGGCCCTTCCAGACAGAGCGCGCCATGGATCAGCCCTTCCCCTTGTTGCGACGACGGATGATCAGGCGATCGGTCCGCTTGTTGCCACGCGTCTTGTACCCCTTTGTCGGCTGACCCCACGGCGTCACCGGATGGCGCCCACCCGAGGAGCGACCCTCGCCGCCGCCATGCGGATGATCGACCGGGTTCATCACCACGCCGCGGTTGTGCGGGCGGCGTCCGAGCCAGCGGCTGCGGCCGGCCTTGCCAATCTGCTGGTTGGAATTGTCGGGGTTGGAAACCGCGCCAACGGTCGCCATGCACTCGCCGCGCACCATGCGCAGCTCGCCACTCATCAGCTTGATCTGCGCGTAGCCGGCATCCTTGCCAACCAACTGAACGTATTGTCCCGCCGCGCGTGCCAGCTTGCCGCCGGCGCCCGTCTTGAGCTCGACGTTATGGACGATGGTGCCGACCGGGATCGCCGCCAGCGGCATCGCGTTGCCCGGCTTGATGTCGACGCGGGCACCGGCCACCACCGCATCGCCGACGCGTAGCCGCTGCGGCGCCAGGATGTAGGCCAGCTCGCCGTCCTGGTACTTGATCAGTGCGATGAAGGCAGTGCGATTGGGATCGTATTCTAGCCGCTCCACCGTCGCCGCCACGTCGAACTTGGTGCGCTTGAAGTCGATGATGCGATAGCTGCGCTTGTGCCCGCCGCCACGGAAGCGGCTGGTGATGCGGCCATGGTTGTTGCGCCCACCCGAGGAGTGCTTGCCCTCGGTCAGCGCTTTGACCGGCTTGCCCTTCCACAGCTCGCTGCGGTCGATCAGGACGGTGCCGCGCAGGCTCGCCGTGACGGGGTTGAAATTCTTGAGTGCCATCTCGCCGCCCCCGCCTCAGGCCAGACCGGTGGTCAGATCGATCGTCTGACCTTCGACCAGCCGCACATAGGCCTTCTTCACGTCCGACCGCACCCCGGGCCGGCCCTTGAAGCGCTTGGTCTTGCCCTTCTGCACCAGCGTGTTCACCGCGGCCACCTTGACGCCGAACAATCCCTCGATGGCTTCCTTGATCTCCGGCTTGCTGGCACCGATGGCGACGCGGAACACCATCTGGCTGTTTTCACCCAGACGGGTCGCTTTCTCGGTGATCACCGGACTGCGGATGATCTGGTACATCGCCTCGCGCGACAGGGTCGGCTTGCGCGGCGCCTTCACGGTCTCGCTCATGCCAGGCGCTCCTTCAGGCCCTCGACGCCGGCGGTGGTGATCGCCAGCACGTCGTGCGCCAGGATGTCGTAGACATTGGCGCCGATGGTCGGCAACACATCGACGCCGATGATGTTGCGGCTCGCCCGCAGAAAGCCCTCGTCCACCGTATGGTCGACGATCAGCGCCGAACTCCAGCCCAGCGCCTTCAGCTTTGCTGCGAGACCCTTCGTCTTGGCCTGCCCGGCGGCGACATCCAGCACGACCAGCTTGCCGTCTTTCGCCTTCTGCGAAAGAGCGGAAATCAGGCCGAGCCGGCGCACCTTCTTGGGCAGGCTGTACTCGTGGCTGCGCACCACCGGACCATGCACCACACCACCGGTACGAAACTGCGGCGCCCGCAAGCTGCCCTGGCGGGCATTGCCGGTGCCCTTCTGGCGATAGGGCTTCTTGGTCGTGCCCTGCACCTCGCCCATGCCTTTTACCTTGTGGGTGCCGGCCCGGCGCTTCGCCTGCTGCCAGTGCACCACGCGCGCCATGATATCGGCCCGCGGCTCGGCACCGAAGATCGCGTCGGGCAGCTCGGCGGTGCCGGCGCTGCCATTGTCGAGGGTCTTGATCTCGATCTGCATTTTTCTACGCCTCAGCCCACCGCGCCCGCGAGCGCCGCCGGGTATGGGGCCTCCGCCGGTCGCGTCGCCTTCACCGCGTCGCGCACCAGAACGAAACCGCCCTTGGCACCGGGCACCGCGCCCTTCAGCATCAGCAGCCCACGCTCGGCATCCACCGCCGCCACCTCGAGGTTCAGGGTGGTCACCCGCTCAACTCCGAGATGCCCGGCCATTTTCTTGTTCTTGAAGGTCCTGCCCGGATCCTGACGGTTGCCGGTCGAACCGTGCGAGCGATGGCTGATCGACACGCCGTGGCTCGCCTCCAGGCCGGAGAAGTTCCAGCGCTTCATGGCGCCGGCGAACCCCTTGCCCTTGGTGGTTCCGACCACGTCGACCTTCTGACCCACCAGGAAATGCGCCGCCGAAAGCGTCGCACCAGGCTCCAGCAGGGCGTCCGGGGCCACCCGGAACTCGACCAGCTTCACCTTCGGTTCGACCTTCGCGCGGGCGAAGTGTCCCTTGTTGGGCTTCGACACGTTCTTCACCTTGGCCTGCCCCCAACCGAGTTGGACGGCCGTATAGCCATCCGTCTCTTCGGTACGCGCGGCCACCACCTGCACCCGGTCCAGGTGCAGAACGGTGACCGGCACGTGCGTGCCGTCCTCTCGAAACAGCCGGGTCATGCCCAGCTTCTTTGCCAGCAATCCAGTGCGCATCATGTGCTTTCCCAGAGGGACCCGGTAGGCCGGGTCCTTAGGCCAATGGTTCGGTCTACAGCTTGATTTCGACGTCCACGCCGGCGGCGAGGTCGAGCTTCATCAGCGCGTCCACGGTCTGCGGAGTGGGTTCGACGATATCCAGCAGCCGACGATGGGTCCGAATCTCGAACTGCTCGCGGCTTTTCTTGTCGATATGCGGCGAACGGTTCACCGTGAACCGCTCGATGTGAGTGGGCAGCGGGATCGGTCCACGCACCCGCGCGCCCGTGCGCTTGGCCGTGTTCACGATCTCCTTCGTGCTGTTGTCCAGCACGCGGTGATCGTATGCCTTCAGGCGGATGCGGATGTTCTGGTTGTCCATGGTCTATCGTCCGGTTCGCGAACCGATCCCTCTTCCCGTCAGGCCGCGATCTTCGCCACCACGCCGGCGCCGACGGTGCGGCCGCCTTCGCGGATGGCAAAACGCAAACCTTCATCCATGGCGATCGGCTGGATGAGCTCGACGTCGATCGTGACGTTGTCGCCCGGCATCACCATCTCGGTGCCCTCCGGCAGCTGCACGATGCCGGTGACGTCGGTGGTCCGGAAATAGAACTGCGGACGGTAGTTGGTGAAGAACGGAGTGTGGCGACCGCCCTCCTCCTTGGTCAGAATGTAGGCCTCAGCCCTGAACTTGGTGTGCGGGGTGATGCTGCCCGGCTTCGCCAGCACCTGGCCGCGCTCGACTTCCTCGCGCTTGGTGCCGCGCAGCAGCGTGCCGATATTGTCGCCCGCCTGACCCTGGTCGAGCAGTTTGCGGAACATCTCGACGCCGGTGACCACGGTCTTCAGCGTCGGACGCAGGCCGACGACCTCGACTTCGTCACCCACCTTGATGATGCCGCGCTCGACGCGACCGGTCACCACGGTGCCACGGCCGGAGATCGAGAACACGTCTTCCACCGGCATCAGGAACGGCTTGTCAATCGCACGCTCGGGCTGCGGAATGTAGGAGTCCACCGCCTCCATCAGCTTCACGATCGACTGCTCGCCCAGCGCCGGATCGCCCTTGTCCTCGAGAGCATAGGTGGCCGAGCCGTGGATGATCGGGATCTCGTCGCCGGGAAACTGGTAGGAGGTCAGTAGCTCGCGCAACTCGAGCTCGACCAGCTCGAGCAGGTCGGGGTCGGCGATGTCCACCTTATTAAGATAGACCACCAATGCCGGCACGCCGACCTGACGGGCCAGCAGGATGTGCTCGCGGGTCTGCGGCATCGGGCCGTCGGCCGCCGAAACCACCAGGATGGCGCCGTCCATCTGCGCCGCCCCGGTAATCATGTTCTTGATGTAGTCGGCGTGACCGGGACAGTCGACATGCGCGTAGTGGCGCTTCGCCGTCTCGTATTCGACGTGCGCGGTCGAGATCGTGATGCCGCGGGCACGCTCCTCGGGCGCCTTGTCGATCTGGTCATACGCCGTGAAGGTGGCGCCGCCACTCTTGGCCAGCACCTTCGTGATTGCAGCAGTCAGCGTCGTCTTGCCATGGTCCACATGGCCGATCGTGCCGATGTTGCAGTGCGGCTTCGTCCGCTGATATTTCG
>CAYWOW010000089.1:5955-11160 GCA_964459005.1 uncultured Acetobacteraceae bacterium | reverse complement strand
GGTCCATGACGTAGAAGGCGCTGCCGATGACGCCGGCATCCTCGCAGAGCGCGTGCGCGTGCGGCACCGGCACGGCGGTGCCGGCGAGCGCCCGCAGCACCCGGAATTCGCGCTCGACGGCATGGGCGCTGGCCAGCAGCGCCCCCATCGGCTTGCGCCGCAGCACATAGCGGCCGGAGGCGGCATCGAGGCGGAAAGTCGGGTTGGACTGTCCGCCCGCGAACAGCGTCAGGCGCGCCGGCCCGCGGTAGCCCGGCACATGGCGGTCCAGCCACCGTTCCAGCCGCGACGTGTCGATGTCGACCATGCGCCCGCCCCGCCCCCGTTTGCCGCCAGTAAACCGCGACCGGATGGAAAAACGAAGAGGCTTCCGCCGCCGCCGGCGGGCCTTGACGCCAGGGTCGGGTCAAACTCCAATCCGGAACGCAGGGAGCAGCCACCCGATGTCCACGACTGACCCGCCGCGCGAACCATCCGCGATCGACTACACCGCGGCGGCCCTGACCTACGACAACACACGCGGTTATTCCGATGCTCTGATCGACAGATTCCGCCGGACCGCCGCTCTCGGCAGCGACGCGCATGTGCTCGAATTCGGCTGCGGCACCGCGAATTATCTGCTCCGAATTCATCAGAGATACGGCTGCCGGTGCTATGGCGTCGAGCCGTCGGAGGGTATGCGCGCCGTGGCGTGCGCCAAGTCGGCGGCGCTGCGGGTGGTCGAGGGCGATCATCGTTCCATCCCCTTGCCGGCGGAGTCGTTCGATTTCGCCTACATGATCGACGTGATCCATCATGTGCCGGATCTCGCGTCGATGTTTCGCCAGTTGTACCGGGTCCTGAAGGCCGATGGCGTGTTGGCCGTCGTCACCGAATCGCACGCCCAGATCGACGGGCGATTCTACAACCGGTATTTTCCTTCACTGGCCCGCCTCGAGAAACGCCGCTATCCGGACATCGGCGAAATCGCCGAACGGGCCGCCGGGGCCGGGTTCCGTTGCCTGGAGGTCGAGGTCTTTGCGCGACTGGAACCGCTGGTGGTTTCCGAGGCTTTTATCCGTAATGTCGAAGAAAAGAATTTTTCGATGTTCCGGTTGCTCGCCGAGCCGGAATTCGCGGCCGGGCTGAAGGCCCTGGCGGGCGATCACGGTCGTTCCTTTGAAAAACCGACCGGCGGCGGGACATTGCTCTGGTTCGGCAAGTCCACCCGATCGAAGGGGTAGCGCCGCAGCTTCCCGTACGCGGCGGCTTCTGGCAGGATCGCCATCGACCATCAGGTCGAGGAGCAACCGTCGTGATTCATGTCGTCGCCTTCATCACCACCAAGCCTGGCATGCGCGGGGCGATCCTTGAGGCGTTTCACGCCAACATGCCGGCGGTGCACGCCGAGAAGGGCTGCATCGAATATGGCCCGGCGACGGATGCCGAGGGCATCGGCGCGCTCCAGACGAAGCTCGGCCCCGACACCTTCATGGTGATCGAGAAGTGGGAAAGCGCCGAAGCCCTCAAGGCGCACGGCGCTTCGGCGCACATGGTGGCCTACGGCGCGAAGACCCGTGAAATGATCGCCAGCCGGGTGGTCCACGTGATCGCGCCGGCCTGACCGGCGCACGCGGCGCCGCGACACGGCGCCGCGCCCTGGCGGACCGGCCATCGACGGTGATATCGTCGCACTTTCATGCCAATCGGGATCTGCATCGGATGAAGGCTGTCATCTTCGATCGTTTCGCCATGGCGCCGGAAGTGCGCACGCTGCCCGATCCAACGCCCAGGCCCGGCGGTGTCGTCGTCAAGGTGGAGGCCACCGGGCTGTGCCGCAGCGATTGGCACGGCTGGATGGGCCACGATCCCGATATCGTGCTGCCGCATGTGCCGGGCCACGAGTTGGCGGGCACCATCCTAGCCCTCGGCGCGGGCGTCTCGAACTGGCGGCTGGGCGAGCGGGTGACGGTGCCCTTCGTGGCGGGCTGCGGCACCTGTCCGGAATGCCGCTCGGGCAACCAGCAGGTCTGCGAGCGGCAGTTCCAGCCGGGCTTCACGGCCTGGGGTTCCTTCGCCGAATATGTCGGCATCGACTTCGCCGCGAACAACCTGGTGCGCCTGCCCGACGACCTCGACTTCGAAACGGCGGCGAGCCTGGGCTGCCGTTTCGCGACGTCCTTCCGCGCCGTGGTCGATCAGGGCCGCGTCTCGGCGGGCGAATGGGTCGCGGTGCATGGCTGCGGCGGGGTTGGTCTGTCGGCCATCATGATCGCCTCGGCGCTCGGCGCGAATGTCGTGGCGATCGACGTGAAGGCCGACGCGCTGGCGCTTGCCCGCGCGCTTGGCGCCATCGCGACGATCGACGCCAGCGCCAGCCCGGATGTCGTCGCCGCCGTGCGCGAGGTCACCGGCGGCGGCGCGCATCTGTCGATCGACGCGCTCGGCCATCCCGTGACGGCGTTCAACTCGATCATGAATCTGCGCCGGCGGGGACGTCATGTGCAGGTCGGCCTGATGCTGGCCGAGCATTCCCGGCCAGCCCTGCCGATGGACCGGGTTGTCGGCTGGGAACTGGAGATCAGGGGCAGCCACGGCATGCAGGCGCATCGCTATCCGGCGATGCTGGCGATGATGCGGGCGGGCAAGCTGCAGCCACAGAAGTTGCTGGGAAAACGCATTGCGCTCGCCGACGCGCCCGCCGCGCTGATGGGCATGACGACCTCGAGCGACCCGGGCATCAGCGTCATCACCTCGTTCTGAGGGCGGGGCCGGCACGGCCGCGGATGGTCCTGGCTGGCTCCTCGCGCTCCCCCTGTTTGACACCGTCCCCGCCCCACCGGCAAAACGCCGGGGCAAGCCGGCCCGCGCCCAACGCCGCGGCCCGCCAAGAGGGGAACCGTCCATGGACTTCGACCACACGCCAAAAGTCCTCGCCCTGAAAGCCCGCGTCGAGGCTTTCATGGCCGAGCACATCTACCCCGCCGAGGAAAACATTTTTGCCGAGGTCGCCGAGGGCGACCGCTGGCAGCCCTCGCAAATCCTCGAGGGCCTGAAGGAACGCGCCAGGGCCGCCGGCCTGTGGAACCTGTTCCTGCCCGACAGTTCGCTCGGCGCCGGGCTGACCAACCTCGAATACGCGCCGCTCTGCGAGGTCATGGGCCGCTCGCCCTGGGCGCCCGAAGCGTTCAACTGCTCGGCGCCCGACACCGGCAACATGGAAGCGCTGGAACGCTACGGCACCGCCGAACAGAAACAGCAATGGCTGGAACCGTTGCTCGCCGGAAAAATCCGCTCCGGCTTCGCCATGACCGAACCGGAAGTCGCCTCCTCCGACGCCACCAACATCGAAACTTCTATTCGTCGCGACGGCGAGCATTACGTCGTGAACGGCCGCAAATGGTGGACTTCCGGCGCCCCCGATCCGCGCTGCCGCATCCTCATCGTCATGGGCAAATCCGCCCCCGATCACCCCGACCGCCACCGCCAGCAGTCGATGATCCTGGTCCCCCTGCCCTGGCCCGGCGTCGTGGTCAAACGCATCCTGCCCGTGTTCGGCTTCGACGACGCGCCGCACGGCCACGCCGAAGTGGTCTTCGACAACGTCCGCGTGCCGGCGGAGAACATCCTGCTCGGCGAAGGCCGCGGCTTCGAAATCGCCCAGGGCAGGCTCGGCCCCGGCCGCATCCACCACTGCATGCGCCTGATCGGACTGGCCGAGCGCGCGCTCGAACGGATGTGCCGGCGCACCCAGACGCGCGTCGCCTTCGGCCGGCCGGTCGCCGAGCAGACCGTGACGCAGGAACGCATCGCTGAGGCCCGCATCATGATCGAACAGGCCCGCCTGCTGTGCCTGAAGGCGGCCGACACGATGGACAAACACGGCAACAAGGCCGCGCGCGCGGAAATCGCCATGATCAAGGTCGCCGCCCCGGCGATGGCGTGCCAGGTGCTGGACTGGGCGATCCAGGCTTTTGGAGGCGCCGGCGTCACCGACGATTACGGCCTGGCCTACGGCTACGCGCTGGCCCGCATGCTGCGGCTGGCCGACGGGCCGGACGAGGTGCACCGCAACCAGATCGCCCGGCTCGAATTGCGGCGTTATCAGGGCGCGGAAAGCACGACCGGCGGCTCCGCCACCGTGCTGCCCGCCGACCGCGCGCCGGGATTGCGCCGCCGGCCGGTTTGGATCGCATGAAACGAACCGCTACACTGGCCGCCGCGAGAGGAGGTCCAGACCATGAAAACCACATTCACCGTCGGCGACATCACCATCCACCGCATCGTCGAGCAGCAGAACGGGTTCCGCGCGGCGCGGGAATTCCTCCCCACCCTTACCGCCGAATCCCTGGACGAGAACCGCGCCTGGCTCGCCCCGGAGGCGCTCGATAAGGACGACCGCCTGATCCTGTGCTTCCAGAGCTACGTCGTCCGCACCCCGCACCACACCGTGCTGGTGGACAGCTGCATCGGCAATGACAAGGACCGCCCGGGGCGGCCGACCTGGCACCGCAAGACCGACACCGCCTTCATCGACGGCCTGGCGGCGATCGGGCTCAGCGTTCAGGACATCGACGTCGTCATGTGCACCCATCTGCACGCCGACCACGTGGGCTGGAACACGCGCCTGCAGGACGGGCGCTGGGTGCCCACCTTCCCGCGCGCCCGCTACCTGTTCTCGGCCCGCGAACTGGCGCACTGGACCGCCGAGAACGCGAAAACCCCAATCGCCGCCATGGTGGACAGCGTGCTGCCCATCGTCGCCGCCAACCGCGCCGATCTGATCACCAGCGACCACACGCTCGACGACCACGTGCGCCTGCTGCCCACCCCGGGCCACACGCCGGACCACTTCGCCGTGCGCCTCGGCCGCGGCGGCGATAAGGCGGTGCTCGCGGGCGATCTCATCCACTCGCCGGTGCAGGCCCGCTATCCGGAGATGTCGATGTTCGCCGACAGCGACCCCACCCAGGCGGCCACCACCCGCCGCGCCTTCCTGGAACGCTACTGTGATACGCCCACGCTGTGCTGCACGGCCCACTTCCCGGCGCCCTCGGCCGGGCACATCAAGCGCTGGGGCACCGGGTTCCGCTGCGACGTCGCGGCGTAGCGGCGGGCGGTAGCCCCTCGCCTTGCGGGCAAAAAAGCGCGATGACTGATTTGCACTGAAGCGTGGGAGACAGGGGCATGTTTGCATTGGACGGCAAGGTCGCGATGGTGACGGGC
>CAYWOW010000089.1:0-5855 GCA_964459005.1 uncultured Acetobacteraceae bacterium | reverse complement strand
CGTGGGAGACAGGGGCATGTTTGCATTGGACGGCAAGGTCGCGATGGTGACGGGCTGCGACACCGGGCTCGGGCAGGGCATGGCGCTCGCGCTGGCCCGGGCGGGCTGCGACATCGCCGGCGTCAACGTGGTGCCGCCCGACGACACCGCCGTCCAGATCAAGGCGATCGGACGGCGCTTCTGCGACATCCGCGCCGACCTCAGCCGCGCGGTCGCGGCCGACCTGGTCGCCCAGGCCGTTGCGGCGTTCGGGCGGCTCGACATCCTGATCAACAACGCCGGCATCATCCGCCGCGCCGACGCGATCGATTTTTCCGAACGCGACTGGGACGACGTGATCAGCGTGAACCTCAAGGCCGTGTTCTTCCTGGCCCAGGCTGCGGCGCGCCAGTTCATCGCGCAGAAAACGCCGGGGCGGATCATCAACACCGCCTCGCTGCTGTCGTTCCAGGGCGGCATCCGCGTGCCCTCCTACACCGCGGCCAAGAGCGGCGTGATGGGGCTGACGCGGCTGCTGGCCAACGAGTGGGCGAAGCACGGCATCACCGTCAACGCCATCGCGCCGGGCTACATGGACACCAACAACACCGCGGCCCTGCGCGCCGATCCCGTCCGCAGCGCGGAAATTCTCGGACGCATTCCGATGGGGCGGTGGGGGCTGCCGGCCGATCTCGCCGGACCGGTGGTGTTCCTGGCCTCGGAGGCCTCGGCCTATGTCACCGGGCACACGCTCGCCGTGGACGGTGGCTGGCTGGCCCGTTAGGCTGACCGCCCCGAACCGCTGAGGAGAAAGCACCATGGCTACCATCAAGCGCCACGCCAGCGCCGTCTGGCTCGGTACCGGCATGGACGGCAGCGGCACGCTGACCACCCAGAGCAAGACGCTGAAGGACACGCCGTACTCGTTCAAGATGCGCTTCGGCGACGACGCCGGCACCAACCCCGAGGAATTGATCGCCGCCGCGCATGCGGGCTGTTTCAGCATGGCGCTGGCCTTCCAGCTCAGCGGCGCCGGCCACGCGCCGGAAAGCATCCACACCGAGGCGCGCCTGAGCATGGAGCAGGAGGCGGGCGGCTGGAAGATCGCCGCGGTGCACCTGGTGCTGCGCGCGAAAGTGCCGGGCATCGACCGCGCGACGTTCGATGACCTCGCCGGCAAGGCCAAGGCGGGCTGCCCGGTGTCGAAGGTGCTGAACGCCGCCATCACGCTGGACGCGACGCTGGAGTAGGTCGCTTAGAGCGCGATCGCTTCTGATAGGCGAAACGATCGTGCTCTAAGCCTTTGTTTGAGAGCGTGATTCAGACCTCCGGCGATGCCGCCTCCGATCATCACGCTCAGCGGCAGCCGGCGAGACGGATGTCGTAGACCGGGTGCTCATAGATCGACAGCGACGGCTCGGTGAGCAGCATCCAGGCGTGGAAGGGTGCTATCCCGGGCCGGGCGTCGGTGATGTCCAGGAACGCCGCGGCGTCCGCCGCGACGTCGGGCGGACGCACCACGCAGGCGCGCGCCACCACGGTCAGCGAGCCGAAATGCAGTTCCTGCCCGACCGGACCGGAGAGCGGGGTCGTGCGGGCCGACACCTTGTCCAGGGCGATCAGGTCCACGACGGGCCGCGCGATCCAGGCATCCGGCGCCGGGCCGGGCGGCGGCGGGGCGGGTGCGGCGGGCGCCTGCGCCAGCGCGCCGGACGCCGGCACGGCGGGCACCAGGACGGCCAGCAGCAAGGCGGCCGCAGGCTTCATCCGCCGGCGGCGCGCTTCGGGCTGTGCAGCGCCCGCACCATGCCGGTCAGGATGTCGCGCATGGCCTGCTCGTCCACCCCGATCAGCACCGCGTCCTCGAAGGCGTCCTGCATGACCTGGGCCAGTTCGGCGTGGTTGTCGGCCAGGGTCTTCAGCTTTTCGCGGCAGGAAACCGGCGTGCCATCGGGCTGCGGCCAGAGCGGCGGCGGCGCGATCACTTCGCCGCCTCCGGTGCCGGCGGCTTCGGGGCAGCGAGATTGCCGGCACTGAAGATGAATTTGCCCAGCAACTGCTCGATGCTGATGGAGGACTGGGTGATGGTCACCGTGCCGTCGGCGGCCAGCAACTTGTCATCGCCGCCCGGCTCCAGCGAGATGTATTTGCCGCCCAGCAGCCCGTCGCTGGTGATTTCGGCGCTGGAATCGGTGGGCAGGTGCACCGTGTTCTGCACGGTGAAGGTGACCTCGGCCTGGTAGGTCTGCGGGTTGACCGTGGCGCTCACCACGCTGCCCACCTTGACGCCGGCCACCCGCACATCGGAGCCCACCGCCAGGCCGTCGATGCGGTCGAACCGGGCATGCAGGTCATAGCCGGCCACCGGCGTGCGGCCGCTGTTCGCCACCGCGTAGCCGAGGAAGCCGACAGCCACCACCAGCACCACGGCTCCGGTTACGGTTTCCGCCAGATTGTGCTGCGCCATCGAATTCGGTCCGCCTCAGCTGCCTGGGGTCCAGGCTTCATAGTCGCCGCTCGCCGCTGCCCGATGCCCGCCGGCGTAGTCGTGCCCGGCCGGACGATAGCCCTGGGGCGTGCCGGTCAGATTGGCCTGGTGCGGCTTTTCCCATGCCCGGCGGGGCTCCAGCGGCAACGGCTCGGCGGTGGTGTAGTGCAGCCAGGGGTGCCATTCGGGCGGCACGCGCGAGGCCTCGACCGGGCCGTTCCGGTAGAGCACCCAGCGGCGGCGGCGCATGCCGGCACGGCCGCGCCGCTCCTCATAATAGACGTTGCCCGTCTCGTCGGTGCCAACGCGCCGGCCGTGCAGCCAAGTGAACAGCAGGGTGCCGATATTCATGTCGTGGGATATAGGGCCAACGCCGCGATCGGTCCATGTCCTGCGAAACGAGACGGGATATCCACAGCATATCCACAGCATTTTGTGGCCCCCTGCCCGTCAGACCCCAAAATACGGCTTTCGGAGTCGCCCCGACCGGTCCTAACATCATCGTCATGAACACGAAAAAGCCCTGGCAGGGCGTGCGCATGCGCACCGCCTCCGCCGCTCCCGACCCCGATGAGCCGGCGCGTCCGGTAACCCTCCCGGTTGCCTGGGACGATCGCGCCGCCGCCGCCCTGGCGGCGCTGGTGCCGGGCAGCGGGCCGGTGACGTTGGAAGCGGCGGCCGAGGCCTGGATCCGGCCGATCGCCGAGCGCGCCCGCCGCGTCGGGGCCGAGGAGCCGCTGAGCGCCGGCCTGCATGGCCTGCTGCTGTCCCGCCGCGGCGCGCCGACGGCGCCGGTCTGGCGCGGCGAGGCCGGTACGCCGGGGTTCGTGCTCAACCTGACCGCCTTCTACGAATCGGGCAGCGGTTTCGACGTCGCGGGATTCAGCGCCGCCGTTGACATCGCCACCCTGGCCCTGGCGCTGCACGCGCCGATGGACAAGCGGATCGCCGTCGGCATGGCCGACCTGGCCGGCCTGCTGGCGGCGATGGGCCTGCCCTATGACGGCGCGCCCGCGCGTGCCGTGGCGGGGGCGCTTGCCGCCCTGCTGCGCGGCCGCGCCGATACCGCCTCCGCGTCGCTGGCGGGACGGTTCGGCGTGCGCGCCGCGCCCTCGCGCCTCACCGCCGCGGTGCCGGAGGCGACCGCCATCCCCGGCCTGACCAGTGCCGCCCGGGCTGCCCTGCAAGCGGCCTCGGACGCGGGCGGACTGCGCCATGTCGCCACCACCGCCATCACCGACCCCGGTCCGGCCGAGGCGTTGCTGGGGGTGGAAACCGGCGGCATCGCGCCCGCTTTTTCGCCCGTCGACGATGCCGGCGCGCTGACCCGCACCGCCCGAGCCGCCCTGGTCGCCAGCGGCCTGACCGCCGAGGCGGCGCTGGCCGCCGTGCTGGCCGGCGACACCTTCTTCCCGGTCGTCGCCCCGGCCGCGCTGGCCGCAATGCAGGAAGCGGTGGCGCCGTTCGTGCATACGCTCGCCGCCCGCCCGGCCGTGGCGCCGGCGCCGGCGGCCCATTCCCCGCGGCGCGAGCTGCCGGCGCGGCGCACCGGCTACACCCAGAAAGCCTCGGTCGGCGGCCACAAGCTGTTCCTGCGCACCGGCGAATACGCGGACGGCCAGCTCGGCGAGATTTTTGTCGGCCTGCACAAGGAGGGCGCCGCCTTCCGCGGCTTGATGGACAGTTTCGCCATCGCGGTCAGCCTGGGCCTGCAGCACGGCGTGCCGCTGTCCGAGTTCGTCGAGACGTTCACGTTCACGCGATTCGGTCCGGCCGGGCAGGTCGAGGGCGATCCCGCGGTGGACCGCGCCACCAGCCTGCTCGACTACATGTTCCGCAACCTCGCCGTGAACTACCTGGGCAAGACCGACATCGCCCCGGCCGAGGAGGAGGAAATGGACACGCTGGGCAATGGCGCGCGCGACCGCGCTCCGCTGTTGCCGCTCGACCTGCCGCAGGACGACGGCCCACGGGTCCGCCGCCAGGCCCTGCGCGTGGTCGGAACGTAAAAGGGATCCCATACGATGACCGGCAAGATCGACGCGAAACTTCAGGAACTCGGCATCACCCTGCCCACCCCCATGGCGCCGCTCGCCAACTACGTGCCGTTCGTGCGCACCGGCGACCTCGTGGTGGTCAGCGGCCAGGTGCCGGTGGTGGACGGCAAGATCGCGGTGGCGGGGAAAGTGGGCGATGGGGTGACCATCGAGCAGGGCCAGCAGGCCGCACGGTTATGCTTCATAAATGCTCTGGCGCATCTCAAATCCGCCTGCGGCGGCGACCTCGACCGGGTGCAGCAGGTCGTGCGCCTGGGCGGCTTCATCGCGGCGCCGGCGAGCTTCACCCAGCATGCGCAGGTGATGAACGGGGCGTCCGACCTCGCGGTCGCGGTGTTCGGCGAGGCCGGGCGGCATGCCCGCGCCGCCGTCGGCGCGCCCTCGCTGCCGCTCGACGCGGCGGTGGAAGTGGAGGCGATGTTCCGCATTGCCTGACGGCACCGCGCCCCTACCTTGAGGGGCATGCCGGACGGATCGCCTTCGCTTTCCCTGACCTTGCACCAGGCCATCGGCGAGATTCCGCCTGCGGAGTGGGATGCCTGCGCGGGGGTGGGCAATCCGTTCGTCTCGCACGCCTTTCTGTCCGTCGCTGAGGATAGCGGCTCGGCCACCGCTCGCACGGGCTGGCTGCCGCAGCACGCGGTGCTGCGCGATGCCGAGGGGCGGGTGGCGGCGGTGGCGCCGATGTACGCGAAAACTCATAGTTATGGCGAGTACGTATTCGACTGGGGCTGGGCGGAGGCCTTCGAGCGGGCGGGCGGGCGGTATTATCCGAAATTGCAGGTGGCCAGCCCGTTCAGCCCGGTGCCCGGCCCGCGCCTGCTGGTGCGCGACGTGCCGAAACGGGTTCTGGCAGGCGCGCTGGTGCGGGCGTGCGAGGATCTTTCGCTTTCCTCGGTGCACGCGACGTTCTGCACGGAGGACGATTTTTCCGCGCTCGGGCAGGCCGGCTGGCTGCAACGGCTGGGCACGCAGTTCCATTGGCAGAACGCGGGTTACGCCGATTTCGATGCTTTTCTCGCCGCGCTGAACGCGCGGAAACGCAAGACCATACGGCGCGAGCGGCGGGAGGCGCAGGGTTGCGGCCTGGAATTCGTCACCCTGCGCGGCGGCGAGATCGGACGGGCCGAGTGGGACGCTTTTTACGCGTTCTATATGGCCACCTCGGACCGCAAGTGGGGGTCGGCGTACCTGACCCGGCGCTTTTTTACCCTGCTGGGGCAGCGGCTCGGCGATGCGGTGGTGCTGATGATGGCGCGTTCCGGCCGGGAGTGGGTGGCCGGGGCACTGAACCTGCTGGGGAGCGAGGCGCTGTACGGGCGCAACTGGGG
>CAYWOW010000088.1:8010-11324 GCA_964459005.1 uncultured Acetobacteraceae bacterium | reverse complement strand
GCAGCGCGCCGGGGTCGGCGAAGCGGCCGGTGATGATGCCGTCGAACGGCGCGCGAAGGATCTCGTACGACCGCATGGCCGCCAGGTTGTTCACGGTCTGCTGCGCCATCCGCAGGTCGGTCTCGGCCTGATCGGCCGCCTGCACCGACATGTTGCCGGTGGCCAGCAGGCTGCGCGCCCGCATCACCAGCTTCTGCTTGTTGTTCATGTCGGCCACCGCGGCGGTGTACTGGGCGTCGGTCTCTACCGCGTCGATCTCCACCAGCACCTGGCCGGCGTGCACCGCATCGCCCTTGTCGACGTTCACCGTCCGGATGTAGCCGGCGATCTTGGCGAAGATCGTGGTGGTGAGGTAGGGCCGGGTGTCGCCGAGGAGGGTGATGTTGCGGCTGCTCGGCCCCGCCGTCACGGTCGCCAGTTCGACGCGCGGGCCGAGGTCGGCCTCCTGCTGCATGGTGATGCGGGCATGCGCCACCTCGACGGTGCGCAGGTGGCCGAACCACACCGCCGCCGCCCCGCCCGCCAGCACCAGCAGGGCGCCGAAGGCATAGAGGACGAAAGTTCCGCGGCGGCGTCGAGGCGGGGCCGTTTCCATCACTCCTGCCCTTCCGTGGTTGGCGCGCCCGCTGCCGCCTCCGCGGCGAAGGCGCGGTCGAGATCGTGCAGCCGCGGCGGCTTGTGGCGCAGCAGCGTGTAGAACACCGGCACGATGACCAGCGTGGCGACGGTGGCGGCGATCAGCCCGCCGATCACCGCGCGGCCCAGCGGCGCATTCTGCTCGCCCGCCTCGCCGAGGCCCAGCGCCATCGGCACCATGCCCATGATCATCGCCAGCGCGGTCATCAGCACCGGCCGCAGCCGCGTCCTGCCCGCCGCCAGCACCGCCTCCATCGGCGAAACCTCGTGGCGCGCCCGCACGTCGTTGGCGAAGCTCACCACCAGGATGGAATTCGACACCGATATGCCGACCGTCATGATGGTGCCCATCAGGCTTTCGACGTTGATGGTGGTGTGGGTCAGCGCCAGCATCCAGATGATGCCGATCAGCGCCCCGGGCACCGCCATCATGATGATGAACGGGTCGATCCACGACTGGAACAGCACCACCAGCAGCGCATAGACCAGCACCACCGCGATGATCAGCCCCTGGCCGAGGTTGGCGAACGAGGTCTGCATCACCTGGGGCTGGCCGCGGATGTCGATGTGAGTGGTCACCGGCAGGCCCTTGCTGATCTCGGCGATCGCCGCCTGGATATCCTTGGTGACTGCGCCGAGGTCGCGCCCGTCGACGTTGCCGGCGACGTCCACGATGCGCTGCACCGCATAGTGGCTGACCGATTCCAGGCTGCTGCGCGGCCGCACGCTGGCGACGTCCGACAGCCGGCTCACCGGCGCGTTCGGCAGGCTCGCCAGTTGCGCGTCGGTGGGCAGGATGGGCAGCACCTGCGGCTGGCCGACCGCCAGATCCATCATGTCGTTGACGTTCGTCACACTCGTCACGGGCTGCCGCACGGCGACGAAGTAGTTCACGTTGTTGACGGGGTTCAAAAAGTAGTTTGGCGCCACCAGCGAGGAGGACGACAGCGCGACCAGCAGGTTGTTCGACACGTCCTTCTGGGCCATGCCGAGCCGGGCGGCGCGCAGCCGGTCCACGTCCACCTCCAGGGCCGGGTAGTCGAGGATCTGCGGGATATGCGCGTCGACCACGCCGGGGATCTTCTGCAACGCCAGCAGCAGCCGCTGGGCGAGCACGTAGGAGCGGCCGAGGTCGCGGTCCTGGATCTGGATGTCGATCGGCGCCGACAGGCCGAAGTTCAGCACCTGGCTGACGATGTCGGCGGTCTGGAAGTAGAACAGCGAGGCCGGGAAGGCCACCGGCAGCCGCGCCCGCATGGCGTGGATGTAGTCGATGCTCGGCCGGTGGCCGGGATTGAGCTGAATCAGGATATCGGCGTCGCCGCTGCTGACGTTGTCCGACGGGACCAGCGCCAGGTTGAACGAGGCCGGCGTGCCGACCAGGTCGTTGATGGTCCGCACCTCGGACGGCGGAATGATTTTCCGGATTTCGCGCTCGACGTCCAGCACGCGCGCCTCGGTGACTTCGAGCTTGGTGCCGGCGGGGGCGCGGTAGTGCAGCTTGATGATGCCGACGTCGGCGGTGGGGAAGAAATCGGTGCCGATGAAGGTGGCCAGGCCCGCCGAGCAGGCCAGCAGGGCGAAGAAGCACACCAGCACGAAGCCGCGCGCGTGCAGCACCGTGGCCAGCACCGCTGCGTAACGGTCGCGCACCCATTCGAAGGCGCGCTCGAAGACCGCGGCCAGCCCGCGCGCCGGCCCGTCATGCTGCCCGGCCAGGATCAGCCGGGTCATCGTCGGCACCACGGTGAAGCTCAGCACGTAGGAGGCCAGCATCGCCAGCACCACGGTGATGCCGAGCGGGACGAACAGGTAGCGCGCCGGACCCGTCAGCAGGAACACCGGCAGGAAGACGATGCAGATGGCCAGCGTCGCCACCGTCAGCGGCGTCACCACCTCGCCGCAGCCATCCAGGATGGCGACCGTGAGCGGTTTGCCCAGCGACTGGTTGCGGTGGATGTTCTCGATGGTGACGGTGGCGTTGTCCACCAGCAGGCCGATCGCCAGCGCCAGCCCGCCCAGCGTCATCAGGTTGATCGACTGGCCCGCGGCGAACAGCCCGGCGACGCCGGCGAAGATGGACAGCGGAATCGACACCGACACGATCACGGTGTTGCGCCAACTGCCCAGGAACATCAGGATCATCAGCGAGACCAGGATCGACGAGATCACCGCCTCGCGCACCACGTTCTGGATCGCCGAACGGACGAACACGGACTGGTCGAAATCGAGCGTCAGGTCGAGCCCCTGCGGCGCCGCCGCCTTGATCTCGGGCATCAGCTCGCGCGTCGCGTCCACCACGGCCAGCGTGGAGGCGTCGCTGTGGCGCAGCACCACCATGTAGGTGGCGCGTTCGCCGTTGACGTGGACGATGTTGGTCTGGGTGGCGAAGCTGTCGCTGACGGTGGCGACGTCGCCCAGCGTCACCGGAATGCCGTTGCGCACCACCACCGGCATGCCGGCGAACTGCGACACCTCCGGCGGGCTGGAGTTGGTCACCACGTTGTATTCGCGCCCGCCGATGCGCGCGACGCCGGCGGGCACGATGACGTTGGAGCTCTGGATCGCCGTCACCACGTCGTTCGGCGACACGCCCTTGGCGGCCAGCCTTGCGGGGTCGATATCGACGATGATCTGGCGCTGCTTGCCGCCGAACGAGCCGGTCAGCATGATGCCGG
>CAYWOW010000088.1:4693-7910 GCA_964459005.1 uncultured Acetobacteraceae bacterium | reverse complement strand
TCGACGATGATCTGGCGCTGCTTGCCGCCGAACGAGCCGGTCAGCATGATGCCGGGGATGGTGAACAGGCGCAGCCGGATGAAGTTCTGCGTGTAGTCCACGATGTCCTGTTCGGACATCGTCTTCGACGACGAGTTGAGCTGCACCACGCCGACGTTGGAGGCGTTGAACTGGATGATGTTGGGCGGCTGTATGGTGGGCGGCATGACGCGCAGCGAGGTGTCGTCGACGCCGTTGATCTGGGCGATGGCGGCGCCGATGTCGACGCCGGGGTGGAAGAACACCTTGATCAGGCCGATGCCCGGGATGGACTGGCTCTCGATGTGCTCGACGCCGTTGACGGTCTGCGAGTAGTTGCGTTCGGCCACCAGGACGACGCGCCGCTCCATGTCCTCGGCGGACAGGCCCTGATAGGTCCAGGCCACCAGCACGACGGGAATGTCGATGATCGGGAAAATATCGACGATCATCCGGGTGATCGCCATCGAGCCGGCGAGGAGGAGGATGAAGGCGGCAATCGCCGAGGTATACGGCCGGCGTAACGCCAGACGCACGAGCCCCATCATGGTCGGCGTCGCCCTCGCTGCATCGGTTTCCTCACACACCCACGCCCGCCGTATGGCAGGTCAGCCGGGCATTGAGGTAGCGTAAACGTGATGACGCCGTTTCACAAGCCGCCGCCCTGTCTCTATTTCGAGACAACAGGCCACCTGCGGAATTATTCTCCTGCCCAGGGCATCGCCCGCGGCGGGGACGGCGCGCTCAGAACGTCGCGATGGCGCAACCCGCGCCCTTGGCCTTGACCTTCTCGCAGAAGTCGCGGGCGTGCTCGACGTCGGCGAAGCCGCCGGTGCGCAGGCGGAAGAAGGTCCGGCCATCGCGCTCGGTCTTGCTCACCGCGGGCTGATGCCCGCCCAGCAGGTCGGGCATTTTGTGGGCCAGGCGCTGCCATTCGGCCTCCGCCGCCTCCTGCGTGCCGAAGGCGGCCAGTTGCACCTGGGCACGTCCGACGGGTGCCACGGCGCGCGGTTTCGCGGCGGCGGCGGCAGCGGTGGCGGCGGGCCGCGCCGCGGGCTGGGCGGCGGGCGCGGCGGGGCTCAGCGATACCGGCTGCACCGGCTGCACCGGCGCGGGCGGCGCGGCGGCGGCCAGCGGCGGGGCGGGCTTCGCCGCCGCCGTCTTCAGATCCTGCGGGGCCGGCACTTCGGGCGATGGCGCCATGGCGGTCTGGCCATCGTGGTCCGAGTTCGACAGCAACGAGATGTCCTTGTCGTCGACGGTCAGCCCGCCCGGATCGGTCGGCTTCACGCGCAGCGGGCGGTTATCGGCCTCGATCACCGGCACGCCGGCGGGGTGGCGATGCCCGGTGGCCGAATAGGCGCCGACGATCGCCACCAGCGCCGTGGCGATGACGCCGGCGGCGATCACCAGGTGTTTGGTGTTCGAGTCCATGCCCTGGCGGCGGCGGGGCCGGTAGCTCGACTCGGGTCCTGCCGGAATGTCCAATCCCTCTCGCATGGCGCGGCCAACTCCTTTTCTCCGCCGCCCCGCGAACGGAACGGCGTCAGCGCATCTCCTCGACCGGGGTCACTCCCATGACCGCCAGGCCGGACCGGATCGTCACCGCCGTGGCAGCCACCAGTGCGACCCGGGCCAGTGTGGCCACCGGCGCGCCGGCCTGCAGGAAGCGCAGGGCGGCATCGTCGCGGCCCCGATGCCATAGCATATGAAAGTCGGCCGCTAAATCATAGAGGAAAAACGCTATTCGGTGTGGCTCCCGCGACAATGCCGCGGCTTCGACGCAGCGCGGCCAGGCGCCGAGGCGGCGCACCAGCGCCAGTTCCGCCGGGTCCTGGAGGCTGTCCAGCGCGGCCTCGGCCAGGGCGTCCGGGGTAACCGCCGCCGCGCCCAGCGTCTCGGCCGCGGCGCGCAGCACCGAGCGGCAGCGGGCATGGGCGTACTGGACGTAGAACACCGGGTTCTCCCGGGTCTGCGCCACCGCGGCATCGATGTCGAACTCCATCTGCGCGTCCGACTTGCGGGTCAGCATGGTGAAGCGGACGGCGTCCGGCCCGACTTCGTCGAGCAGGTCGCGCAGCGTGATGAAGGTGCCGGCGCGCTTGCTCATGCGCAGGGGCTGGCCGCCTTTCAGCACGTGCACGATCTGGCACAGCACCACGTCCAGCGTGCCGCCGAAGGCGCGGGCGGCGGCCTGCATGCGCTTGACGTAGCCGCCGTGGTCGGCGCCCCAGACGTCGATCATCAGCTCGAAGCCGCGCGCCAGCTTGTCGGCGTGATAGGCGATGTCGTTGGCGAAATAGGTGAAGCTGCCGTCGGATTTCTTCAGCGGGCGATCGACGTCGTCGCCGAACCGGGTGGCCCGGAACAGCAGTTGCTCGCGCGGCTCCCAGTCGTCGATGGTTTTGCCTTTCGGCGGCTCCAGGGTGCCCTGGTAGATCAGCCCATCGCGGTCGAGCCGGTCGATCGCCTCGCCAACCTTGTTGTGTGCGACCAGGTCGCGCTCGCTGACGAAGACATCCTGAACCACGCCGAGGGCGGCCAGGTCGGCCCGCATCTGCTCGACCATCACCGCGATGGTGAAGTCGCGGACCGTCTCAAGCCAGGCCTCCGGCGCGCCGAGCGAGCCGTCGGGGGCGAGCAGCGAGGGGCCGAATTTGGCCGCCAGCGCCTCGCCGACGGGGATCAGGTAGTCGCCGCGGTACTGCAGGCCGCCCGGGACGAGAGCGGCGAAATCCTCCTCCGTGACGGGCTGGCCGAGCGCCTGGAGGTAGCGGAAGTACGCCGCCCAGGCCAAGGCGGTCACCTGGTTGCCGGCGTCGTTGAGATAGAATTCCTTGGTCACCCGATAGCCGACCTTGGCCAGCAGATTGGCCAGCGCATCGCCGACCACGGCGCCGCGGCAATGGCCGATGTGCATCGGACCGGTCGGGTTGGCGGAAACATATTCCACATTCACCCGCACCCCCGCGCCCAGGGTGCTGTCGCCATAGGCCTCGCCGGCGCGCAGAATCACGCCGAGCAGGCCGAGCCAGGCCGCGGGGCGCAGCCGCAGGTTGACGAAGCCCGGCCCGGCGACGGCGGCCTCCTCGACCAGCGGATCGGCAGTGAGCGCGGCCACCAGCGCGGCGGCGATGTCCTGCGGCTTGCGCCGGGCGGCCTTGGCGGCGAGCAGGGCGGCGTTGGTCGCCATGTCGCC
>CAYWOW010000088.1:0-4593 GCA_964459005.1 uncultured Acetobacteraceae bacterium | reverse complement strand
TGCGCCGGGCGGCCTTGGCGGCGAGCAGGGCGGCGTTGGTCGCCATGTCGCCGTGGGCCGCCTCGCGCGCCGGCGTCACTTCCACCCGCGCCGCCACCTCGTCGGGCAGGTCCGGCAGGATGCCGCGCAGCGCCGCGATGACGCGGACGCGCACCGCGGCAAAAATGTTATGCTCCATAACAATTCCCATGCAGAACTATTAGCCCGGTATCGACAGGTCGGTCAGCCGCAGGTGTTCCTCAAGCGCGTAGCGGTCGGTCATGCCGGCGATATAGTCGCACACCACCGCCGCCGCGCGCGGCGTGCCGGCCACCCCCGCGCGGGCGCGCCAGTCATCGCCCAGCAGGCCGGTGCTGGCGTGCAGCAGGGCAAAGATCTCACTGACCACGCGGCGCGCCTTGGCGGTCATGCGGTTGACCCGCCAGTGGCGGTACATGCGGGCGAACAGGAATTCCTTGATCGCCCGGTTGGCCTCGGCCATCGGCTCGCTGAACCCCACCACCGCGCGTTTGGCGTGGCGGATGTCGTCGGCCGAGGCCGGATTGAGGGCGGCGATTCGGCGCGCGCTCTCGGCCACCAGGTCGTTGACCATGCGGTTGATGACGCGGCGGATGGTCTCGTGGCGCAGGCGGGGCGGCGGCATGTCCAGGCTGGCGCGGGCGGCCTCGGCCAGCGCCTCGCCGACGACGGGCAGGTGCTCCATGTCGGCGGGGGCGAAGAAGCCGGCCCGCCAGCCGTCGTCGAGGTCGTGGCTGTGATAGGCGATGTCGTCGGCCAGCGCGGACACCTGCGCCTCGGCGGCGGCGAAGGTGCCGAGGTCGAGCGGGTGGCGGGCGTCGTATTCGGCGACGTAGGGCGGCGGCCGGCGGACCGGCCCGTTGTGCTTGGCCAGGCCCTCCAGCGTTTCCCAGCTCAGGTTCAGCCCGTCGAAGCCGGCGTAGCGGGCCTCCAGCAGGGTCACCACGCGCAGGCTCTGGGCGTTGTGGTCGAAGCCGCCGAACCGTTTCATGCCGGCCGCCAGCGATTCCTCGCCGGCATGGCCGAAGGGGGGGTGGCCAAGGTCGTGCGCCAGCGCGAGGGCTTCGGTCAGGTCCTCCTCGAGCGCCAGTTCGCGGGCGACCGAGCGGGCGATCTGCGCCACTTCGATGCTGTGGGTCAGGCGGGTGCGGTAGAAATCGCCCTCGTGGTTGACGAAGACCTGGGTCTTGTACTGGAGCTTGCGGAAGGCGGAGCAGTGGATGATGCGGTCGCGGTCGCGCTGGAAGGGCGAGCGCGTCGGCGACTCCGGCTCCGGATGGAGCCGGCCGCGCGCGGTTTCCGTGCGGACCGCCCAGGGGGCGAGGGGGAGGGGGGACATGACCCCGCGCCCTTACACCCTTCCGGGGCGCCCTTCAAACGCCGGCCGGTCGCCCCTATGTTGTCGGCATGGACCAATTTCGCGTCACCGCGCGCGCCGCCGCGCGCATCGCCGAGGTGCTCGCCCCCCAGGCGGAAGGGGCGGCGTTGCGCGTCGCCGTGCTGGCCGGCGGCTGCAACGGCTTCCAGTACCGCTTCGACCTCGACCGGGCGGCCGACGAGGACACCGTCATCGAGCACGCGGGCGCGCGGGTGGTGATCGACCCCACCAGCTTTTCCCTCCTCGCGGGCAGCGAACTCGACTACGCGGACGAACTGATCGGCGCCCATTTCGCGGTGAAGAACCCGCAGGCCCGGTCGTCCTGCGGGTGCGGTTCCAGCTTTTCGGTGGACTGAGCGCCCCGGTGCGCGTCGCCACCTGGAACGTCAACTCGATCCGCCAGCGCGAGGCGCATGTGTGCCGCTGGCTGGCGGCGCGGCGGCCCGAGCTGCTGTTCCTGCAGGAGATCAAGTGCGAGACGCCGGTGTTCCCGGCCGCCGGCTTCGAGGCGCTGGGCTATCGCTGCGCGGTGGTCGGCCAGAAAACCTACAACGGCGTGGCCGTGCTGGCCCGCGTGCCCTTCGAGGTCACGCACCGGCAGTTGCCGGGCCTGCCGGCGGACGATGCGCAGGCCCGCTATATCGAGGTGACGGCGGATGGCGTTGCGCTGATCGGGATCTATCTGCCGAACGGCAATTCGGGCGGAGCCGAGGGGTTTGCCTATAAGCTGCGCTGGATGGAGGCGTTGCGCGCGCGCGCGGCGGCGCTGCTCGAGGCCGACACCCCGGTGGTCATCGCCGGCGATTTCAATGTCTGTCCGACCGACGACGACCTTGCCCGTGGCGCGCTGGCGCCGGACGACGCCCTGGTGCGGCCGGAAAGCCGGGCGCGGTTCCGTTCGCTGCTCTGGCTCGGGCTGACCGACGCGGTGCGGACGCTGCATCCGGGCGAGAAAGTGTACACGTTCTGGGATTACCAGGCCGGCGCCTGGCCGCGCGACGCGGGCCTGCGCATCGACCACGTGCTGCTGTCGCCGACGCTCGCCGAGCGTCTGACCGAGGCGGCGCCCGACCGGCGGGAACGCGGCGAGGAAAAAGCCTCGGACCACGTCCCCGTGGTGGTCGGGTTTTAGGCGCCTAGCGCCAGTAAGGCTCGATCCACACCCAGCGACCGCCGCGCATCGCCCAGTGGCCCTCCACCCATTCGTGCCAGCCGGGCCGGCGTAACAGATAGACGCCGGGCACCCACAGATAGGCGCGGCCGTCCCACCGCCAGTGGCCGGGTCGCCAGATATAGGCGCCGCGCGGCGGCGGTGGCATCGGCTCCATCCGTGGCGGCGGGATCGGCGGGTAGCCGGGCTGCGCCACCGCCGCGCCGGACAGCGCGGCGAAAGCGGACGTGAGCAGAATTCGACGGGTCGGCGAAGCCATGGCGACGTCTCCGTTCGGGTTGCGTCCCCCCAGTATGAGCAAAAAATAATAGGCGTGCCCAGCGGGCATGCGGGCGGCGGTTAAGCAGGGGTCGGGCAATGAGGGCGGAACTGCGCGATGCGGTCGTGCGCGCCTCGACCTGCGAGGCGGCGGAAGAAAGGCCAGGGCTCTCGCAACGACCTTGCTTCAGTAACGGGTTCCAAGGGACCACTGTGCCTTGGCGGGGGGGCGATCGGAAACCTCTCCCACGGCCAAGTTTCTCATGCAATATCAAGGAAGTATAGACACACCCGACGCGGGCCGGATTGCCCGCTGACGGACGTTTCCTGCCCTGTCCACAGCAAAACCGAGGCATCACCGCTTGGCGTCTTCCCGCCAATCTGTCACATGTGCGGTGGGTACCCAGCTGTTTGCCAGGAGAAACATCATGAAAGTGCTTGTCATCGGGGGAACCGGCGTCATCAGCCGGGCAATCGTCCCTCAACTTCTTGCCAAGCAACACGAGGTCACCCTCTACAACCGTGGCAGCAAATCATTATCGTTTGCCGGCCGAGTGCGCCAAATCACCGGCGACCGGGCAGACCGCGAAACCTTCAAGACCAGTTTGCAGAAGGAATCGTTCGATGTCGTGATCGACATGGTCTGTTTTTTCGAGCCGGATGTTCACTCCACTCTTGAAACTTTCAGCGACCGCGTGCAGCAGATCATTGTCTGCTCCAGCATTGCCGCATACAAACGGCCATACCAGACGGTGCCGGTGAGAGAAGATGCTGAAACGTTGTGGGAAGATCCGATTTTTTCTTATGCCTTCAACAAGGCGGCCGTCGATCGCTATCTGCAGGCAATGATCCACGATCACGGCCTGCCGATCACCATTATTCGTCCTTCGCTGACCTTCGGGGCGGGGGCGGCCAATTTTGGCGTGCTGCGCCAGAATTACGGCGTGGTTGAGCGCATCCGCAACGGCAAGCCATTGTTGATGTGCGGTGATGGCAACAATCCATGGAGTTTCACTTTTGTGGACGATCTGGCAAAGGCGTTCGTGGGCGCTGTTGGAAACCAGCGTACCTATGGCCAGCACTATCACGCCTCGAGCGAAGAGCGCACCATGTGGAAGGACTTGTATTTGGAAATCGGCAAGATTCTGGGCAAAGAAGTTCATCTTTTCCACCTGCCGTCGGAAGTGCTCTATCACGCTGATCCCAATCTTTGTGCGCACCTGTATTATGAAAAAACATACCCTGGCCTGTTCGACAATTCGAAAGTCAGGCGCGATATCCCTGAATTCCAACCCACGATTTCACTCAATCAGGGCTTGCGTTCGCTGATTTCCTGGTTTGAGGCCGAATCCAGGGCGATCGACCCGGAAAAAGACGCGCTCGAAGACAAGCTTTTTGAGGTGCACCGCAGCCTGATGCACCAAGTCGACGGGGTGTTCGCGAAATAGTCGTTTGACGGAGGACTGAGAACGAGGCTGCGGGGACCGTCGAGAATCCGCGGTGGGTCATCGGTACGGATTGCCTGACAGGTTGGTGTGTGGCCGCTTACGTAGGCTGCTCCGGACCACCGGCATCCCGGTTCCCGATGCCGGTTGGTGGTCAAATCCAGCCGGCCTCTTATGCCGCCCGCATATCCAATCGCCGCCCGCCGAACCCGTGTGCCGCCGACGAATGGCTGGCCAGAATGACGGTGCGTCCGATGGTCAGCCGCCGCAGGCTGTCCAGCACCTCGGCCTCGGTGGCCGGGTCGAGGTGCAGGGTGGGTTCG
>CAYWOW010000087.1:0-11884 GCA_964459005.1 uncultured Acetobacteraceae bacterium | reverse complement strand
CGGCGGCGCTGGACGAATATCCGATGAGCGGAATCGAGATCATCGCCGCGGATGCCAACAAGGAGAAACCGTATCTACTCATTTCCTCCACTCCGATTTTGAACCATGTTAAAGCCGATTAGCTAACCCGGAGGTCAGATAGACGGACACCTCCTTTCGTGCGGACGGACGCAAGGGGGCACGGTTGACCCCGGTTCTCAACCTCTTTTGCCAGCCCAACGATCGATCAGGACAGTGCCGACCACCATCAGGCCGACCGCAAGCTGCTGCCAGACCGCCGGAATTGCCAGGATATTCATGCAGTTGTTGATAACCGCCATGATGATCGCGGCGACCAGGGTGCCTGTCAGGCTGCCCTGTCCGCCGGTCAAGCTGGTCCCGCCCATTACCACGACCGCAATCACCGGCAGCAGATAGGTGGCGCCGACGACCGCTTCTGAACCGTTGGTGTACGCGATCAGCACAATGCCCGCCAACGCCGCCAGGAAGCCGCTGATCACATACGCAATGATAACGATCCGCGTTTCCCTGATGCCCGACATCTTCGCTGCCTCGGCATTGGCGCCGGTTGCAAAAAGCCGTCGCCCGAGCGTGGTGTGGTAGAGCACGAAGTACGAAATCGCGAAGACGATCGCGCTCACGACGATCGGCATTGGGATGCCGAACGCAGTGCCGTTGCCGATAAAGCGAAATCCGGTCGGAAAGCCGTACACGACCGCACCACGCAGGATCAGGTAGGCAAAGCCGAAAACCACCCACAGCGTACCATAGGTGGCAATGAACGGCGGGAGGCTCACGTAGGTGATGAGCAAACCGTTGATCAAACCCAGCGCGATGCCGAGAAGCAATGCCGTCGCGATCGCGAACGGAAAATAGATTCCCATCCTGTTCATCATGACCGCCGCCACGACACTGGTCAGCGATATGACCGAACCGCACGACAGATCGACGTCCTTCGCGGTCAGGGTGATGGTCTGGCCAACCGCGATGATGATCAGAATGCTTGCGTTGCGAATGACATTCAGAAGGTTGTTCGCATTGAGGAAGATGAAGCCGCGATCGGGATTGCGGGTCACAATGGCGACAAAGGCGCACAGCAGCAGCAAGACCAGCAGGCGGGCTGCCCCACCCCGCCACGACCTGTCCGAATCCGGTGCGAAACTTTTCAGCGTAAGCCTTGCCGCACCCATCTCTTGCGTTCCTTCCATCGCGACAACATAACTTCAAAGACGATTGCCAGGATGACGATGGTCCCGGTCAACGCTGGAACCCAAAGGGTCGGCATGCCGATGACGTTCAGGCCGTTCCGAGCCACGCCAATGACGAGGACCCCGAGAACAGTACCCGCGATCCCGCCTTTTCCCTTCACAAAGCTGGTGCCGCCCAGGATCGCAGCGGCAATGGCGTCGAACTCCCAGCCGACGCCGACGATGGAATCCGCGGCCTCGATCCGAGCCGCCAATATTATTCCGCCAAGCGACGCCAACAGCCCGGACATCACGTAGATAGCCCATTTCCATCGGATGATGTCGACGCCAGACAACCGGGCCCCCGATTCGTTCCCGCCGATGGCGATGATGTAGCGGCCAAACGATGTGTAGTAGAGCACTATCCATACCGCAACAAACACGATCGCCGCGATGAACGTGGGTACGGACACATACCCCATCAGCGGCCAGTCGATATATCGATCCAGCTTCGACCCGAAGAACACGAAGACCGGATTATTGATGTAGATCGCACTGCTGTTGGCAGCTACCAGCGACAGCGCACCGGCCACGCCCATCATGCCCAAGGTGGCAATGAAGGGCGGCAACTTGCTGATCGCGATCAGGGCGCCGGTGATGGCGCCCATGACCACACCCGTCAGCAGACCGACCAGCACCCCGGCGAACATCGCGATGGTGTTCGAGGTTCCGCTCAGCATCAAGTACTTCATGACGTAGACGCAGGTCACGCCGGAAAGGGACAATACGGAGCCCGACGACAGGTCTATTCCCTCACTGAGCAGCACCAGCGTTGCCCCGAGCGCGACGATCAGCAGCATCGAGTTTTGGTCGATGATGTTGACGATGTTGCCGACCGTCAGGTACCTGCCCGACACCGTGGTAAAGATGAACATCAGCAGCAGAACGACCCAGGCGGCCGACGGGACGCGGACCAGAAACGAAAGGGTTGTCGATTTCATTTTGCGAGCCCTGGTCCTTCACCCGTCGCTTGCGAAGGGGCTGACGACGTTGCGTGATCCATATCAGTCGCCGTCCTGCCGCCCTTCCGCCTGCTCGCCTCGTCCGCTCCCATCGCGAAATGAATGATCCGCTCCTGCGTCGTCTCGGTGTGCGGCAATTCGACAACGATTCGCCCTTCCCGCATGACGTAAACCCGATCGCTCATGCCAATGACTTCAGGAAGCTCCGACGAGATCATCATGACGGCCGCCCCCTGCCTCACCAACTCGTTCATGAATCCGTGGATTTCGGCTTTGGCTCCGACGTCGATCCCACGAGTTGGCTCATCGAAAATAAAAATTTTGGCCTTGGTGCACAGCCATTTTGCCAGCACGACCTTCTGCTGGTTTCCGCCGGAGAGAAATTGTGCCAGACGGGCGGTCGAAGGTGTCGCGATGCGCAATTTCTCGACGTACTGCATCGCGATTTCTTTTTCTTTTTGCCTACCCACGAAAAATCTCGGAAACAGGCGGTCCAGGCTGGACACGACAATGTTTTCAGCAATGGGCAGGATCAGCGCCAGGCCTTGAACCTTTCGGTCTTCCGGGATCAGGCTGACGCCCAGGTCGACCATGTCGGATGCGTTGAAGTTCTTCATCTCTTTTCCGAAGAGGACGATAGTTCCGCTATCGTACCTGTCCACTCCGAAAATCGCGCGGGCCAGGTCGGTTCGACCCGATCCGACAAGACCGGCCAGGCCGACGATCTCGCCGAAATGGAGGCTGATGCTCACGTCCTGCAGACGCTTCCCGCTACAGAGGTTCTCGACGCGCAGGCATTCCGCGCCGCGTGGTCCAAAGTCGTGTCCGAATGTCTCGTCGACCGAATGGCCGACCATCATTCCGACCAGCTCGTCGACAGTCACCTCGTCGATCTTCTTGCAGCCGATGAACTGACCGTCCCGGAGCACGGTAACGCGGTCGCCGACCTCGTGCAGTTCCTGCAAGCGGTGGGAAATGTAGATGATCCCAATTCCCTGCGCCGTCAGCTTGTGGATAGTCGCAAACAGCTGTTCGGTCTCCCGTGCCGACAAGGACGATGTCGGCTCGTCCATGATGAGAATTTTCGACCGCGTCATAAGCGCCTTGGCGATCTCCACCATTTGCTGTTGCGCGGTGGTCAGTTCGATAACGAGCGAATGTGTGTCCACGTTCATGTTGAGGCTGCGCAGCGCCGCTGCCGCCTCCGTGTGCATGCGAGCGTGATCGATCAAGCCGTACTTCTTGGGATATCGGCCGAGAAAAATGTTCTCAGCCACGTTCAAATAGGGAGCAAGGTTCAGTTCCTGGTAGATGACACTCACGGCCAGATGCTGGGCGACGCGCGGGTCGAAATGCTCGACCTTTTGCCCGTCGATGAAGACTTCACCACCGTCCGGGGCGAAGGCGCCCGACAGGACCTTGATCAGGGTTGATTTTCCGGCGCCGTTCTCGCCCAGCAAAATGTGGACTTCGCCGGAGAGCAGATCGAAGTCCACTTTGTCCAGCGCTGTGACGCCCGGAAATTTCTTGGTGATGCCTCGAGCCTGAAGCATAAACGTTGCCCTTCGCGCGTCAGCCACCGAAGCACCCGATCGATTTCACAGCAACCGAGCCCCGATCGAACCGGCGAAGGTATGTTCACCACTTTCCTTCACGCCGCGCCTCACCGTCACCACCTCATCGGACCATTCATGGCCGGGGATAAACGGATAGGTCGACGGCCAGGTGCCGGCGGGGTCGCCGCAGACGAACTCCGGATCGCTGCCGCGGATCAAAACTGGACTCTCCCTGAGAATTGGTGTTGCGGGCACTCTCACCGCTCTCACCTTCATTTTGGTCGTTGTTAATTGTTAACACTCAGCGGTCTGTCCTGTCAAGTCGTTCGAGTTTTCTCCGACCCCTTGGGCGGCATGCCACGGCCAAGAAAAGGCAGCGTGTGCATCAGGAATCTGTCGCGTTGGGTGACGAGTTCCGCATGGCTGCGGCGGGTCCAGTCGTAAAATCCCCGCCCGGACGCGACCCCGGTGTTCCCTTCGGCCAGCAGGCGGCGAAACATGGCAACGGGCCGCGGTTCATTGCAGAGGCCGGGCAGCACGTTCTCCTGCACGGACGCGCAGAGCTCAAGCCCTACCGTATCGACGTGTTCCAGCGGTCCCCAGGCCGGAAAGCGCAGGCCCATTCCCATCTTTACGGCGGTGTCCACGTCCTCGGCGGAGGCCAAGCCCGATTCGACGATTGCGGTCGCTTCGCGAATCACCGCCTGGAGGATGCGGTTGGCGAGTTGGCCGGGCAGATCGCGACGCACGATCACCGGCGCCTTCCCCCAGCCCAGCAGGATTTCGCGGAGCCGCACCGCCACCGCTTCGTCGGTGCTTTCGTTCATGACGATTTCGACGAGCGGCACTAGATGGGCCGGGAACCAGAAATGGGTCGTCGCCGTGCGTGCGCGGCCTTTCACGTCGCGAACGATGTCCGTGATGCGAAGACCGGACGTGTTGCTGGTGAGCATGACGTCGGGCCCGACCAGCCCCTCGAGCTGGGCAAAAAGCGCCTGTTTGGCACCGAGATTTTCGCTGATGGCTTCGATCACCCAGAACGCACCTCTGGTCGCCGCAGCGATGTCGGAAGCCGGGTGGATGCGTGCGCATGACTGCACATTTTCCGCTTCGCCTATCAGGCCCCCCGCGGCGAGCTGCCTGAGGTGGCCGGCCGCCGCCTCCACTGCGCGTGTCGTGCGGGCGGGGATGGCGTCGAACAGAACCACCTCGTTGCCGGCGAGCGCGGCCGACGCAGCGATGCCGGCGCCCATCATGCCGGCGCCAACAATCGCGATCCTGGATGTTTCCTGCATCATCTTTTCTCTCCGGCCGGCACGGGGGCACTGCCCCGGGACCGGCCATGAGGCCGCATTCGGCCCCAGTGTCGGACGAAGCCTAGGCACGCTCCTCCGGCCCATTCGGCTCGATAACCACCTTGATAACGCCGTCGCGGCGGCCGACGAAGGTGTCAAGCGCAGTGGCGAATTCCTCGAGCGGGAAAGTGTGGGTCACCAGGTCGGCCAGTTTCACGCGGCCGGCGGCCACCATCTGGATAATCTTGCGCGAGACGTTCGGGTTGGCGCGCGACCCGTAGATGGCGATTTCGTCGTGCACGATATGCTTGAAGGGCAGTTCCTCCAGCACTGACTCCGGTGGCACGCCGAGCAGCGCCACCTTGCCCCCCTTGCGGACCATCCGGACGGCCTGGGCGAAGGTGCCGCGCGCACCCGAGCACTCGAACGCCTCGTCGACGCCAGCCTCGCCCGCCAGTGCCCGGACCGCGGCCACCGGCTCGGTGGCCTCGAAATCCACGACGGCATCGGCGACCTTCTCGGCCGCCGCGCGGAGCCGCGCGCCGCGCCCGACGACGATGATGCGCCCCGCCCCAAGGGCCTTGGCGAAACGGGCCGTGATGAGGCCGATCGGGCCGGGGCCGATGACGGCCACGGTGCCGCCGGGCGTGATGGAGGTGAGTTCCATGCCGTGCAGCGCAACGCCGGCGGTATCGACCAACGCGCCTTCGCGGAACGAGACCGTGGGCGGCAGGTGATTGATGCTGCGGATGGAATAGACGTTGTATTGGGCGTAGGCCCCTTGGCTCACGAAGCCATAGTGGCGATGGCCGGTTTTCGCGTTGCCGTAGTTTTCACAAAGGTTGTAGCGACCCTGTAAGCAGTTGCGGCAGGTGCCGCAGCCCTTGTGGGCCTCGCCCGCCACCCGGTCGCCGGGCTTGAAGGTCAACACGCCCTCGCCGACCTCGACCACCTCGCCGGACCATTCGTGGCCGGGGATGAACGGATAGGTTGGTGGCCAAATCCCGGCCAATCCACCGCGCACGATCTCGGGATCGCTGCCACAGATCGCGACGCCGCGGATCCGGCACAGCACCTCCCCGAGGCCGGGTTTCGGCACAGGCACGTCCTGGACCTCGAAGGCTCCGGGCGATGTCAGGACAAGCGCTTTCATGGTTGTCTCCTCGGTCATTCTGCGCGCTGTTTACCAGCGGTTTCGGTCGGCTCCAGGTCGCTCAGGAACTGGGCGAAATTCTCCATCACGCGTTGTTCGGCCATGCTCAGATGGCGGTCGAGCGCGGCCGTGATGGCTGCGGCGTCGCGTCGTTCCCATGCGTTGATCAGGGCCCTGTGCTCCCCGAGCGATTCGGAGATCTTGGGCTGCTTGTCGAAGTCTGAGCGGATCACCATGCGCAGATGAGTGCGCAGATTGGCATAGACCTTCTTGATCTGGTCATTAGCGCAATGGTCGATGATCATCTGATGGGTTTCGACATCGACCGCGTAGAACGGCTCGAGGTTTCCGGCCTGGAATGCCGCTTCGGCCTCGCTCGTCTTGGCCTCCATGGCCTTGACCTCGCGGGCGGCCACGTTGGCGATGGCGGACGGCAGCATCGCCATTTCCAGGATGTGGCGAAGTTGAAGCAGGTCGCGGATGTCCTTCTGCGAGAATCGGACGACGTAGAAGCGCCGCTGGGCGATCTCGATCAGGCCCTCGTTGACCAGGGAGGTGATGGCGTTGCGCACCAGACTGCGACTGACGCCGAATTGCAAGGCGAGTTCGCTATCAATCAGGCGCTGTCCCGGACGGAACTCCCAGCGAACGATGCCTTCCTTGATCGCGCCATAAATCTGGTCGCTCAGGGTCTGGCGGATGATGGGGGTAACGCTCATCGATGGCACGCTGTCACTGGCGCTGTTCCACGGCCGTCACCCTATGGCCGGGTCTTATCGTTGTCAACAGTTAAACGTTAACGATTTTCCGGGCGGGCCCAACGGGTTGCGAGGGTTCGTTCTTGCCCGCGTGAAGTGGCATGAAGTTGCACATTTGAGCAATTCAAGAATCTGTTGCAATTTTTCGTTGACCTCGCCGGTAATGGCGGCGATAGATTTACCCGAGGATGCGCAGAACGCAGGCTATTCCGTGAGAGTACCAGAGGAAGTATCGATGATCCCGAAAACGATGAAGGCTTGTCAGCTGGTCGCCTTTAACAAGAACGAAATTCGGGAGCTTCCTGTCCCGGAACCGTCGGAAAACGAAGTGCTGTGCAGGATCCGAGCGATCGCCATTTGTGGGACCGATCCCGAGATCATCGCCGGAAAACTTCAGAAAAAGATGGGTTGGCCGCCGGTGTTCCCGTTCACGCTGGGCCACGAATGGTCCGGAGAGGTCGTCAAGGTCGGTCCGAGAGTCAAGGGGTTCAAGGTCGGGGACCGTGTTGCCGGAGAGGCCCACTGCGGCTGCGGTTCCTGCACCAACTGCATGACCGGAAATTACACGCTCTGCCTCAATTACGGCGACGCTTCGTCCGGCCACCGGCATTACGGTTTCGTCACGCCCGGCGCCAATGCTGATTACAACGTCTATGCGCCCAAGGCGCTGCACCGGATTCCCGACAACCTCAGCTTCCGCCACGCCGCCCTGCTCGATACCGCGGGTGTTGCCCTGCACGGCATCGACATGATCGGCGTCACTCCCGGCGGAGCGGCGGCGATTTGGGGTCCGGGTCCGATCGGGCTGATGTCGCTGCAGATGATCAAGGCCATGGGTGCTAAAACGATCATTGTCGTCGGTCGCCGGCACCGGCTGAAAATCGCCGGCGAACTCGGCGCTACCCACCTCGTGGATTACGAGAAGTGCGATCCGGTCAAGGAAGTCCTCGCGATTACCGGCGGCGCCGGGGTGGACGAAATCCAGGAATGCTCGGGGGCGACGGTGGCGCTCGACCAGTGTCTCGCGGCGGTGCGCAAGGGCGGAAAGATCAACCTCCTCGGCTTTTACGACGACGCCGACATGGCCCCGCCGCCGATCACGAAGATTGTCATGAACCAGATTACGATCACCGGTTCACGTGCCAACCCCAATGTCTCCGATCGGGTTCTGAACATGTTCGCCGCCGGGCTGATCGCCGGCGACAAGGTCGTCACCCACGCCTTCCCCGTGGAATCGTACGACAAGGCTCTCGACACCTTCCTGACGCGCAGCGACGGCGCGATCAAGGTTGTCGTCGAGCCTTGAACGCGTTCGAGGCATTGGGCAACCGATGTGCGCCGGAGTGCGGCTTTTTCTCCGCCACGGCGATGACGCGGCCGTGGCGGTCGAAAGCTGCCGCCTCGGCGGCAGTGATTCCGGGGTCAAATCGAATTACGAAGGCGCCCATCGCATTTGCTGTTTCTTCCATCAGGAGGCCTGGCGCACGCCTGCCAGGACGCCGGGGTTCTGCTGGCCGTAGGTCTTGAACTTCTCCAGCGCCTCGGCCACCTGCTCATCGCTGAGCACTGGCGGCTCCGTGACGCCAAGACAAAGCAGGTACTCCGTCGCGAGTTCCTCGACCGTGACCGCCAGGGCCAGCGCGAGAGAAACCGAGGTGTGGGCGGCAATGACGCCATGATGCGCCATCAGGCAGGCCCGGCGCCCGTCCAGCGCCGTCAATACACGATCGGCCAGGGCCTGCGACCCGAAGGTCTCGTAAGGGGCGCAGCGGATCGACGAACCGCCTGCTCCAGTGATCATGTAGTGGATCGCCGGGATATCACGCTGCAGGATGGAAACCGCGGTGGCGTGCGTCGAGTGAGTGTGGACAACAGCGTTGAGATCCGGTCGTGCCTTCAGGATATCCCGGTGGAAGCGCCATTCGCTGGAAGGCAGGACATCGCCTTCGAACGTCGCGTCCCAGTTCACCGCCACGATGTGGGCGGGCGTCATCTTGTCGTAGGCCAGGCCCGTCGGCGAGATCAGGAAGCCGTTGCCGTGGCGAGCACTGATGTTGCCGGAGGTGCCTTTGTTGATACCGAGCCGGCTCAAGGCGAGGCAGGCTTCGACTATGTCCGTGCGCAGTTGAAGTTCGTCACTCATGTTTTCGATCATTTTGGTTGCCTGGCTAGGACGCCTTGGCGCCCTTGTAGGCTTTGTCAAGCTCGTCGATGGCGGCGACATTGGGCGCTGACGGGCCAGTGGGATCGAACGCCGAGGCCAGCCAGACATCGGTGATGGACTTGGCGAGTTCAGGACCGATCACCCGGGCACCCATCGTGATGATGTGCGCGTTGTTGCTCTTGGCGGCGCGCTCGGCCGAATAGGTGTCGTGGGTGAGGGCGGCGCGGATGCCGGGAACCTTGTTGGCCGAGATGACCATGCCGATGCCGGTCCCGCAGCACAGGATTCCCCGGTCGAACTTTTTGTCCAGGATAGCGCAAGCCAGGCGGTCGGCAATGTTGGCGTAGTATTCCTTGACGCCCGTGGGGGAACGGCTGAAATCCGTCACCTCGATTCCATCGCATTTGGTCAAATGGCCGACGAGGACTTCCACCAGTGGGGCACCCGCGCTGTCGCCAGCGATTGCGATTTTCATGTCACGTGTCTCTCTTTCGTCAATGCAGCGGTTCTTCGGCTGCGTCATTCCGTGTTGTGGCTGATGGCCATCGCCAGTTCCTGGTGATCGCGGGCGTAGTCGGCGAGCGATATTCCAGCCGTCACCGCCTGCCACCCCTGGTGGAGGCTCATCGCTCCCGCCTTGGGTCCGTCGGGATGGCCGAATACGGCGCGGCCGGGAACGATGGCGAAATCGGTGGTGCCGATGTCCTCGAACAGCGGCTTCAGGGAACCGGCCCATTGCGAGCCGCCGGGCACCGGCAGGGCCGGCTTGATCGGGCAGTCCGTCGATGGATCCAGCGTGCCGTCCGGCCGCAGCGATATCGACTTGAGGCAGGCCTTGACGTCGTCCAGCACGGCGCTGCGGTACGTCTTCATGCGGGCGCCCATGCCGGCGAAGACGATGGCGTCGAACCCGGCCAGCCGCTGCAGCTTGGTGATCACCCGCGAGTGGACCCCGTAATAGGGTGCCTTGGAGAAGGCGGCCACGAGATCGAAATGGGCGACCAGCGGAACGGCGGTATGCTTGCGCACCATGCGGGCCGCACTCAGCCCCGTGCACATGGCGTTGATCATCAGCAAGTCGGCGCCGTTGCCGACGGCGATGTCGTGCAGCTCGAGCAGGCGGTCGACCTCGTCCGTGATGTTGGCCAGGTAGCAGCAGCGCTTGCCGGTCTTCTGCTCGGCCTCGTGGCGAGCCTGGCCGAGCAGCCGGGTGCGCTTCTCGAGGGGCGACCAGGCCGTGTCGAAGAGCAGCTCATCATCCTTCGCGATGTCGAGGCCGCCCAGCCAGCTCTGATAGGCGAGGTCGCGGAACGGCTCGGGGGCGAGGCCGATGTTCGGCTTGATCACGCCCAGGAAAAGCGGCCGGTCGTAGACGCCGGTCCAGGCGCGCAGCCCCTCGACGCCGAACTTCGGCCCTTCGAACCGCTCGAGATAGCCTGGCGGGAAAAGGATGTCGTGCAGCTTGATGGCGTGGATGCCGGGGCTGAAGAACGCCCCTTCACCGCAGGCCGCGGTCAGCAGGTTGGGGATCGAGGCCTCGATGTTGCGGATCGGATAGGCGATCTTGACGCGGCAGTCCCACAGCTTGTCCCAGGAGTCGATCTGGAACGGCAGGCAGGGCGCCTCCGGGCGGCGCTCGACGACGAGGTCGATGACCTTGGCGGCGTGCAGGGGGCGCAAGTCCTCGTCGACTCCGACCCGGCGCCACTGCGCCGTGGACTGTTCCTGGCACAGGTGCGCGGCCGCCTCGGTGGGTTCCACCGTAGACTCGAAAAAGTAATCGAGAACGACATATTCGTTCAGGTCAAGTGTGGAGGCTTCTGCGAAGAAAGCCTTCCTGTCGTTGTTCACGGGGATCCCTTTTCGATTTTACCGAGCATCCTGAACATCGTCTCGGCGACTCCGGTTGCGAAGGTGGGATCGTTAATGTGCAGATCGTATTCGGTCACGGTGATGGCCGCATCGGGGTGCTCCGCCAGCGCCCCGCGGACGCCCGCGGCGAATCCCGCGTCGGCCTCAGGGTCGAACATCGGCCCGTTCTCGCGGTTGGTTTGGGTGAAGCCCTTGTTGGGGATCATGATGGCGACCGAGCCGCCGGCCAGGCGGTCCACGATCCAGCTTCCGGCCGTTCTCATTTCCTCATAGGTGGCCCGGACATGGGTGTGCATGGGGTTGTGGACGACGAATTTGCGCCCTTGGCGCTCGGGCGGCACGCTGTCCAGCGGCCCGTCCAGGATGAAATCGAGCGTGCCGGGTACGATGATGCAGGGGATCCCGGCATCCCGGATCGGCCACAGCCGGCCGGGGTAGGCGGGAAAAATGCCGCCGTAGAGGCCGTCGATGACGTCCTTGGGGCTAAGATCGATCACGCCCTGGATGCGTCGCTCGGTGACCAGGTTCTCCATTGCGTGGGGGCCGATACCGTTGCAATGGAAAGCGATGACATCGATGCCATGGCCCTCCAGCACCTCACGGATGGTGCGGACCGCGGGCGTGGTGACACCGGCCGAGGTGACGCCGACGGCCAGGCGTGCCTCGCCCGGGGCGGCGCCGGCGGTTTCGGCCATGCCGATCACCGCGCCGACGCCCTCGGCCAGGACCCGGCGGGTGATGACGTTGAGGCCGAGGATATCGGCCACCGAATGAATGATCGCGATGTCGCTGGTACCGACCAAAGGGCCGAAGGTCTGTCCGCCATTGGCGATCGCCGAGACCATGACCTTGGGAAAGCCGAAGGGGAGCCCCTGCA
>CAYWOW010000086.1:0-11954 GCA_964459005.1 uncultured Acetobacteraceae bacterium | reverse complement strand
CAGGCCGCAGGTGACCGCGGCACTGCACCCGTAAGCAGGCGGGGCGTTGCCCCGCACCCCACCAGGGCTTCGCCCTGGACCTACCAGGGGGCAGCGGCCCCCTGGACTATCCTTTACCGAACTTGCGAACGTGCTGAGAACATCGGTGGCTGAGGTCGTATTGCTCTGAGGAGCGGGGCCCATGCCGGCTGCCCGGAGCAGTTCGGCCAGATCGCCTACGAGTTCGATGCCAGGCGGATCGTCGTCGTGTTCCGGCGGCGTGATGATCACCTTTTCGATCAGGGTCCGCGCGGTTTCCAGCGCCGCGTGATCGTCCTTGTCGGCCATTGCCTGCCGGAGATCAGTCACCTTCGCGCGGTAGGTCTCGGCGATCCCGGGATGCAACGCCGGCGGTCGGGTGGCGGGAACCGCCATAGCCGCGGCGATCCTGTCCCGACGCGCTTCCAGTTCCGCCAGCTTGGCGCGCAGGCTCGGGCTGCGGTCGCCGTCGCTGATGGCGTCAACCAGATGGTCGATCTTGCGCGAGAGCATGGCCACCTCCCGGCGCTGGGCGTCGGCCTGGGCGGTCATCTCGGCGCCCAGCCGGGCCCACTCCGTGTTAAAGGCGACGATGCACTCCTGCACCAACGCCGGCTCCATCAACTGGCTGCCCAGCGCGGCCAGGACCTGGGCCTCGAGCCGGCTCCGGCGCAGCCGCCGCGTGTTGTCACACCCGGCGTTCAGTGCCGCTGGACAGCCCAGGTAGTCCTTGCCGACCGCCGCGAACGGCCGGCCGCAACAGCCGCAGAACACCTTGCCGGTGAGCAGGTACCGCGGCCGGCGGTGCTCCCAGAAGCCACCGCTTGAGCCGCGCTTCTCGACATCGCGGCGATCGGCGACGCTCTCGGCGGCAAGTCGGGCCTGGGCGCGGTCCCAGAGGTCCTGGTCGACGATGCGCAGTTCCGGCACTGGCTGTGTCACGAGTTGGCCTGGATCGTTGATCTGGCGCGCAAGCCGCCCGGTCGCGGGGTCCTTGGCATTGCTCCGCCGACACCAGGTCAGCACACCAGCATAGGTGGGCTGGCGCAGCAGCCCGTCCTTGTGGCCGGGCCGGCCGCGGATGGACGCGGCATACCAGACCCCGCCGGATGGCCCGGGGATGCCGTCCTGGTTCAGCATCATGGCAATCCGGCGCGGGCTGAGGCCGCCGGCATAGGCGGTGAAGATCCGCTGGACGACCGCGGCCTGGTTGGGGTCGATCTCGCGCAGCCCCCGTTCCAACTCCCCGTCGGCCGACAGCCGGCGGGTGATCCAGTAGCCATAGGGTGGCACGCCGACGCTGCGCCCAGCGCGGATACGGCCCGCCATGCCGCGCCGGGTCTTTTGGGCCAAGTCCTTCAGGTAGAGTGCCCCCATCGTGCCCTTGAGCCCGACATGGAGTTCGGACACCTCGCCCTCGGCGAGGGTGATGATCCGGACGTGGGCGAAGCTGGCCTGCTTGTAGAAGGCGGCGATGTGCTCCTGGTCGCGGGAGATGCGGTCGAGGCTCTCGGTCAACACGACGTCGATGGTGCCCGCGCGGATGGCCTGCATCAGGGCCTGGATACCTGGACGGATGAGCGGTCAGCAGCCGACCGAGGTGATGCGCGCCGCAGCAAGCCTCCATCGCGACGGTGCATGCCGGTATCGTCCTGGTGAAGGCGGGGATGCCCTCCGGTCGCATGCGCCGCCGCTTCACCACCGCCCCGGCGTGGTCCAGCCCCACGATACTGCAACTGTTCTTGCCGAGATCGATTCCCAGAACCGCGATCTGCATTGGAACGCTCCTTTCCCTCCGGTTACTCCCGCCAGGCCTCTCGGTCGCGTCCGGCATTGTCAGTGCGCTGAACCGCAATCTCCTGGAGACGCCGTACGATGACTTCATCCAGACCGATGCTGCGATTAACCACGGCAATTCCGGCGGCCCGCTGTTCAATGTGAAGGGCGAAGTGATCGGCGTCGACACGGCGATTGTCTCCCCTAGGACTGGGTCGGTCGGCCTGGGCTTCGCTATTCGGGCGAACGACGCCCACTTCTGCGCCGATCGGCTTCGCACGAACTCCGATCCGGTTCATACTGGCGCTATACTCCAGCGGGCGTTGTGGTAGCCTTCGCGACCATGACACGTAGCCTCAGAGTGAAGGAAGGAGTGAGCCTGGAGGAGAGTTGCCCGCCGCCAGACTGGATGGCGGGCCGCAGCATTGTGCTGGTCGGGCTCATGGGTGCCGGCAAGACCGCGATCGGGCGGCGTATAGCGGCACGGCTCGGCCTGCCCTTCCGCGATGCCGACCGTGAGATCGAGCTAGCCGCCGGCTGCTCCATCGCCGAGCTGTTCGGACGCTACGGCGAGCGCGAGTTCCGGGATGGAGAACGCCGTGTAATCCGCCGCCTGCTGTCCGGCGACCCGATGGTGCTGGCTTTCGGCGGCGGCGCCTTCATGGATGCCGGTACCCGCGCGACTGTCCGGCGCGAGGCGATCAGCATCTGGCTGCGCTGCAGTCTCCCGGTGCTGCTGCGCCGCGTCGCCAACCGCACTCATCGCCCACTTCTGCAGGGCCAGAACCACGAGGAGGTACTTCAGCGGCTGATGGCGGTCCGTCACCCGGTCTATGCCGAGGCGGACATCGTCGTGGATTCGACCGACGACAGCCCGGAGACCACCGCCAGCCACGTACTGGAGGCGCTGCTCGACTTCCGCCCGCCGCGCCGGGTGTCGTTGGCATTGGCCAGCGCTGGCTACGACGTGGTGGTGGGCGAAGGCCTGCTCACTTCGGCCGGTGCGCTACTGGCACCGGTGCTGCCGCAGAAGCGTGCCGTGGTGGTGACCGATACCACCGTCGCCGCGCTGTACTTGCCCGCCCTGCTGCGCGGCCTGCACGCCACGGCCATCGAAACCCGCACCATCACCGTGCCGCCCGGCGAAGCCTCTAAGAGTCTCGCCGGCTACGGCGAGGTGGTGGAGCAACTGCTGGCCGGCGGCATCGAGCGGCACACCACGGTGATCGCGCTCGGCGGCATGGTGATTGGCGACCTTACCGGCTTCGCCGCCGCCACCACGCTGCGCGGCCTGCCCTTCGTGCAGGTGCCGACAACTTTGCTGGCGCAGGTGGATTCCTCGGTCGGCGGCAAGGTCGGCATCAACACGCGGCACGGCAAGAACCTGCTCGGTGCTTTCCACCAGCCCCGCATGGTACTGGTCGACACCGCGACGCTCGCCACCCTGCCCCGCCGCGAGCTGGGCGCCGGCTATGCCGAACTGGTCAAGACGGGGCTGATCGGCGACGCCGACTTTTTCGCCTGGTGCGAAGCCAACGGCGCCGCCGTGATGGGTGGCGACCGGGAAGTTCAGGCCGAGGCGATCCTGCGGGGCTGCGCCTTCAAGGCCCAGGTGGTCGGCAGCGACGAGCGGGAGGAAAGGCCCGACGACGGCCGTGCCCTGCTGAACCTGGGCCACACCTTCGCCTACGCGCTGGAAGCCGAACTCGGCGACGGCACCATCTTGCACGGCGAGGCGGTTGCGGTTGGCATGGGCCTCGCGCTGCGACTGTCGGCCAAGCTGGGCCTGTGCGAGGCGGCCGACGCCAAGCGCGTGATCGAGCATCTGACCTCGGCCGGCGTGCCGGCGGAACTGGCGCAACTGAACCGGCGGCTTTCGGCCGCACGCCTGATCGGGCACATGCGCCACGACAAGAAGAGACGCGACGGCAAATTGACATTCGTGCTGGTACGCGGCATCGGCCGGGCGTTCACGTGCAACGATGTACCATCCGAGGTCGTCACCGACGTGCTGTGCGACGCCGGCTGCGAGGCGTAGGCAAAAGGAAGGTCAAAGTGGCGCGCGAAGGCGTGCGCCGTGGCCTTGCATGAACAAATGAGAGCCGAAGCCGTTATTAGAGGAGTTGAACCCAATCGAGGTACCGCGACTGGGCAGTCAAGCGAACGTGTGTATTAGCCGCGCCATATCCGACATAACCGTCCCGCTGAACGATCTCGAAAAAGAATCTCTTCTCGAATGCGCGCGTATACATGTGCAGGTAGACGTGTCCATCGACGTCGACGTCATACAGGATATTCCGGGACTTCATTTTTGTCAGCGTGCTTTGATCCATTCCGAAACGAGCGGCGATATCATCGTAATAGTTCCCCGCTATCGGCAAGATCTCGGCGCCCGCCGCCAACATCGCATCCGCACTGGCGAAGATATCGCTGGTCGTAAGCGCGAGGTGCTGGATTCCGCCGCCGAGCGCATTCTCCAGGAAATGCGCGGCCAGCGTGCGGGCGCTGTCGGTGCCGTTCAGCGTCATCCGGAAAGCCCCATCGGGACTTTCGACCACCTGGCTTTGAACGACGCCGGAGGGGTCGAAAATGTCCTGCTCTACCGTCTTCGTCAGCCCGAACAGGGACGTCCAATAGAGCAGCCAGGACAGGAACTCGTCATGTGCGACAGTGGTCGCGAGATGATCGACGCGAAGCAGGCCGAAGCCTGCTGTGTCATCGGCCACTCTTTGGAATTCGTGATCCCAGATCGCGGCCGACTCGCTCTCGGCGATCAGGTAGACAAGACTGCCCCCGACGCCGCGCACCGCGGGCAGCCGTCGATTCCCCGGACCGGCATCTTCCTCGAAATCGTCGATCGTGAGTTGCCTCGCCCGTGCACGGGCGCGCTCGACATCGTCGACGAGCAGACCAATTGCGCAGATCGAGACGCCATAGGCCAGGTAGTAGCTCTGAGCGAAGCCGCGTGGCTGGCTGTTCACGACGATGTTGATGTCACCCTGCCGCCAACGGTCAACTGCCTTGTTGCGGTGGCGCCCGGCGTGCCTGAATCCGAGACTATTCAACATGGGTTCGAGCTGCGCCGCCTCTTTCGGTGAAGCAGCGATCTCGATGAAGTCTATGCCGCGCACTGTTGCGTTGGGGGGGAGCCGAGGCCGGCAGCCGACCGAGCGCTCCGCCGCGTCGCACACAGTGAGGAGCGAGCGCATGCCATCCTTGGCGACGACGCCGCTCGAGCCGGCACGAAACCGGTCGTTGAAGATTTCCAGTGAGAGCGGACCGTCGTAGCCGATCCGAAGAAGAGCTGCAACGTAGTCGCGGATCGGCAGGTCCCCTTGGCCCGGCATGTTGCTGTAATGCCGGTACCATTGCCGCAGGTTCATGTCGAGCCGCGGCGCATCGGCGAGTTGGACGAGAAAGATCCTGGCTGGGTCGATCGTCAGGATGCTGTCGGTGGGGATCGCCCGGGCGCATGAGTGGAAGCTGTTCAGGGTGAGGCCGACCGCCGGATGACCGGCCGCGATGACGATCGCCCAGGCGTCGCGATGGTCGTTCACATGACGCCCCCACGCGAGCGCCTCGTAGGCGACGCGCAATCCCCGCGAGGCAGCGCGTTCCCCGAGTTCGTGGAAGTCGGCCGCTATGCGGGCGTGATCGCCGTCGGCATCGGGAGAAGTACTGGAACAGACCAGCATCAGATCGGTGCCCAGCCGCTGCATCAGGTCGAACTTGCGCTCAGCGCGATCGAAGGCACGGACCCGTCGGGCAGCTGAAAGACCTTCGAATTCGTGAAAAGGTTGATAAACGGTGCAGAGCAGGCCAAGGTCCACCATCATCGCCCGGACATCTTCCGGCGAGCCGTCGAAGGCAACCAGATCGTCCTCGAAGACCCCGACGCCTTGGAAGCCGGCTTCGGCGATCACCGACAGCTTCTTGTCCAGTGTGCCGCTGAGCGATACGGTAGTGATGGAAGTGATCATCAGCCTGTAGTCCCTTCCCTTAGACCGATATTCCTCCCGATGAGCAGCCTATTTGCCCGCCGCGCCGGAAGCTTAGGCTTCGATCCCCCCGTTCTGCAACCGCCAGATCGCGACGAAGCTCATCATAGACCGGGCGGGTGGTCAATAACAGCCGTGAACAAGATCCCGGGCCTGTAAGCCTGCCCCGGAGCCGCTGGTTGGACTTTCGTTGCTGTGAAGTAACTAGAAGGGCCGCCATGCCTTTGCACGATCAGCCAGAATCACTCACCGAGTGTTCCGGTTGCGATCGCACGTTTGACGCAGCCCATGATATGCCTTTTGAGTACCGTCTTGGCCGTCGAGAAATCCCGTCGCAGCGCGCAGTCGAACAGCATCCGGTGTTCTCCGGCCGTGATCTCGCCTCGGAAACTGAGGGCAATCATCAGGTAGCGCAGATACCTATCGTAGATCGATGCGTAGGTTCCCATCAGCGCATTCGATCCGCAAGCCGAGATGAGGGCCTGATGGAATTCCCAGTCATACTTCTTCCAGTCCTCGGCGCGGTCCTCGTCGCCCTGCATCATGATCGCTTCGACCAGCGCCAGCTTGTGATGCGCCGCCGCGACGCGGCCCTCCCAATCGATATCCCCGGCAACAAAGGATTCTTCCATCGCCGGACATTCCACGAGGAGCCGCAGGGCTGCGAGCTCCTTGAGGTCCGCTACAGACACCGGCGATACATGGAATCCCTTCTGCTCCTCTGCGACGACGTGCCCCTCGGATGATAGCTTGCTGAGGATCTCGCGCAGTGTGCTGATGCCGATGCCGTAAGCTTCCTTCAGCCGGTCCAACCGCAGCTTCTGGCCCGGGGAGAGGCGGCCAAAGATGATGTCGGCGCGGATCTGTCGATACACACTTTCTCCGACCGTCGTTGGCTCCGCCAGATTCGTCGACAAAATCGAGGCTCCGTTCGCTCGGGTTAGTCAACCAGCGGGTGGGCCAGCGCGTCCCGGGCTCAATCGCTCCGCCGCGGTCGGCCCTTGCCGCACGCCATCCCATGTCTTCAAACACGCAGTGTAACCTCACGGCGGCATTGGCGCAATATCTGACGCCCTTCAAAATATCCAACGATTTTGCGATTAGGAGAGATCCCGAACTTGATCTGATGCTTAGGAGTGGGTATCGTCAAAGGCAAATGGGGTTCCTGGCGTTGCGTCCGCTGATGGCTGCCACGACAGGAGTACCGAGAGGAACGTCTGCATGTCCACCGTGCCCTGCCTGGAAAACCGGACTTCCATCGTTGCTGGCGGTGCGCGCGGTCGGGGCGTTGGTATCGCCAACCGGCTGGCGGGCAGCGGAACGGCTGCACGGAGGCATAAATGTCTCCATACAGGGTGAAGACCGCTAGCCGGTTAAATCTCTAGGAGTTTCTGAACAGCCGGCCAGTTAGCACGTTCCAGTGGCGTGTCGGAATTCTTGCCTTTCCCGTGCTTATTGACGCCATCTGACACTGCGAGTTCGATCCGCACTGATGCGTATCGCGCATGCGACGACTGCTAGTAGAGAGGCCCAAAGTGAGACGTCGCTAACTCGCCAGAGGAAAAGCAGACCATGTCAGAGGAAGTCGCACAGAAAATCACTGGGTACACCGAGTTGCTGGGGCTCATCGCCTATCCGATCCGGCACAGCAGCTCGCCGCGTATGCACAATCTCGCTCTCGCCAAGCTTGGCCTGAACTACGCCTATCTCACTTTCGAAATCGACAGCAGCGAGCTGAAAGGCGCCATCGAGGCCTTCCGGGTACTGAAGGTGCGCGGCTGGAACGTGTCCATGCCCAACAAGGTGGAAGTGATCAAATACCTCGACAAGGTTTCCACCGCCGTCGAATTGATCGGAGCCTGCAATACCGTCGTCAATGACGGCGGCGTGCTGAGAGGCGAGAACACCGATGGCCTGGGCTACATGGCCGCCCTGCGCGATGAAGGCGTGGAACTCAAGGGTAAAAAGCTCACCTTGATTGGTGCGGGCGGGGCCGCCTCGGCTATTGCCACGCAGGCGGCGCTCGACGGCGCGGCGTCCATCGACATCTTCAACCAGCGCGATGCGTTCTATGGCAAAGCCGAGGAGACCGCAGCGAGGATCAGCAGCCGTACCGGCTGCACGATCACGATATGCGATCTGGCTGATGTGGAAGGCCTTCGCGTTTCGGTAGCGGGCGCCACCGTGCTCGCCAACGCGAGCAAGATGGGCTTCAAGGGCGAGCTCGAGAATATCTCGCCGATACCGGATACGTCCATGCTGCGGCCGGATCTGTTCGTGTCGGATGCGGTCTATGCGCCGTTGAAGACGAAGTTCCTTCAGCAAGCTGACGCGGCGAGATGCCGCTGGATGAGCGGGATTCCGATGATGCTGCAGCAAGGGGCGGTGGCGTTCAAGATGTGGACCAATAAGGACATGCCGATCGATTACGTCAAGGAGCACCTGTTTTCTTGAGGATAAGGTCGCGCCAGCACAACGGCCCGCGGCCGATGATGCCCTGGGAGAGGAGAGCCCGAAATGCGAACGGTTAACGTCAAGAACGTCGTCATCGGAACAGGAAGATCCAAGATCATCGTGCCCATCGCGGCGAAGACGTCCGCTGATGCGCTGGCGGCAGCCCGGCGGCTGGCGCAGGAGGATGCACTCGACCTGATTGAATTCCGTGTAGATTACCTGGATATCGCGCTCGACAAGGCACGCGTCGCGCACCTGACGTCCGAGGTTGCCGGGGTCGCCGCCACGAAACCGATACTCGTGACTTTCCGTACTAAGGCGGAAGGTGGTGCGGCGGCACTTGACGATGCGGGCTATGCGGACTTCTACTCGACGGTCTTGAGAGAAGGGCGGGCTGACCTGATCGACGTCGAGCTGATGCGCGATGAGAGCGTCGTGCGTGGTCTGGTCGAGGCGGCGCACCGCGCCGGCGTGGCCGTGGTGATGTCCAATCACGACTTCGCCGCGACGGCACCGGCGGAGGAGTTGGTCGCACGCATGCGGCGCATGCAGGAGCTTGATGCGGATATCCTCAAGATCGCGACGATGCCGTTGGATGCCGGGGATGTCCTCAAACTTCTTAACGCCACGTGGTTGATGCACAGTCAGTACGCCGACCGTCCGCTGATCACGATGTCCATGGCCGGCAAGGGCGTGATTTCCCGACTGTCCGGAGAGCTGTTCGGCTCCGCGGCGACATTCGGCATGGTCGGTCAGGCCTCGGCCCCAGGCCAGCTCGCCTTGCCTGATTTGCGGATGGTGCTTGAACTGATCAGTCGTTCGCTCGGATAGCGCCGATAACCTGGCGCGCAGCGTGCCGACACCAAGTCCCGCTCGCGGCGCAAAAGTCGCGATCGGCGGAGCTCGGTCTAGACGACCCTGGGAAGGTGGGCCAGGCGTCCGGGCAGGCGATGTTCCAGCCGTTCCTCGAGTTTGATCGCCAGGTCGGCCAACTTGCGCCAGTCGATGCCGGTCTCGACCCTCATCTCGTGGAGTCCATAGACCGCATCCTCGGTGGCGATATTGCCGGCTGCCCCTGGGATGAAGGGGCATCCGCCCAATCCGCCGAGACTGGTGTCGAAGTTGGTGATGCCCACCTGAAGGCCGGCCACCATGTTGGCCAGACCCAGGCCTCGGGTGTCGTGCAGGTGAAGCGACAATTTTATCCTCGGCGAAACCACGGCGCGGACGCGGGTCACCAGATCGAAGATGGACTTCGGATTGCCCAACCCGGCCGAGTCGGCAAGATTGATCTCGTGCGCGCCGAGACTGTCGTAAAGGCTCGCGATGTCGCACACCACGTCGACTGAGATCGCACCCTCGTAGGCACAGCCGAATGCCGATTGGATGCCAGCGCGGGTGGTGATGCCGGCCGCCACGGACTCCGACACCATTTCGCGGATCTGCACGAGGCTTTCAGCCAACGAGCGATTGGTGTTCTTCTGGCTGTGCGTCTCGCTGGCGGAGATGGATACGCTGAGGTGCGAGACATTGCATTTGATCGCCCGTTCCAGACCCTTCTGGTTGAGAACCAGGGCCGTATAGACGACGTCCGGCCGGCGCTCCAATTCCCGGAAAACCTGGTCCGTGTTCGCCATCTGCGGAACCCATTTGGGATGAACGAAGGAACCGACCTGAATTCGCCTTACGCCCGCCGCCTCCATCCCTTTGATGAACTGGATGATTTCGCCGACTGAAAGCTGGGTTTTCTCAATCTGCAAGCCGTCTCTCAGGGAGTCATCCTCAAGGACGACAAGCTTCGGAAGTTTGAGCATCTGCAGTCCCCGTTCAGGAAAGGAAAACAGGCTGTCTCGTTCTTGCGGCCTCACTGACCGCAAGCGTCGCCTCGAGCGTCTTGGTGCCCCCTCGCGCGTCCAGAAGTGGCTTGGCCGTTCTGCGCGCCACGTCGCAGAAGTGGCGCATCTCGTTCGTCAGCGGGTCGTCGACCGATTGCAGCGTCCGCGGATCCTGCGCCGGCACCACGCTGCGTTCGCAGCGCAACGGCGACCACCAGCCTGCATCCCCCGCGTGGTGCCAGAACTCGAGGCTCGGAATCGAGAGCGAGCCTTCCATGCCGGCAACGAAATAACAGTTCTCTTCGCTCCGCGGATAGGCCTTGTTCTCGCCGGCGGTGAGCTCCCAGCTCCAGGGCGCGGCGGCCGCATCGGAGATCGTGACGGTACCGATCGCCCCGCTGCGGAACTGCAGGACGATGCCCATGGTGTCCTCGACCGGGAAGCCGCGCGCCGCAGTGGACGCCGTCGCCTGCACGCATGCGATCTCGCCGCAGAGATTGCGCAGATCGTCGATGACGTGGATCAGGTTGATGAGCGCGACGCCGCCGCCCGGCTTCCGGCGCCACTCCCCGCTTCCCTCGAAATAGTCCCGCGGCTTCAAGAACCAGGCAAATCCGTGCACGGCGGTGATTTTGCCGAGACGGCCGGTCTCGATGATCGCTTTCGCCTGCCGCATCACCGCGCCGTGGCGGTGGTGGTGGCCGACCAGAACCGGAACCCCGGCTTTCTCCGCCGCTTCGGCAAGGGCGAGGCCCTCTTTCGCCGTCTCGCACACCGGCTTTTCCATCAGCATCGGCAGCCGGCGTTCCACCAGCGCCATGCCGGCGGTGTAGTGAAGCTGGTTGGGCAGGGCCACCACCACGCCATCGGCGGTGGCGCGCTTCAGTATCGTTTCCAGGTCCGGCGCCCACGCCACGCCAAGAGCGCCCGCCTGTTGCTCGATATTCGGCACAGGATCGGCGATGCCGGCCAGTTCCGCGCTTGGCTCATCGAGAATGCGCTTGATGTGCGCCTGCCCGATCAGGCCGGCCCCGGCGACTATAAGGCGTGTTTTTGCTGTGCTCATTGCCGAACCTTAGCCTCTCTTGAGCCAACACGCGGCCGTCCAACGACTTCCGCTGCTAGAGCATGATGGTCGTGATGATCGGGAATGCGATGATGATCGCCAGTGCAATGACGAGCACCCCGAGGAGCGGCCAGATGTGGCGCATCGTCTCGTCCGGGGAAGCCCGGCCGATGGCGCAGGCGCCGTAGAAGCCTAAGCCGAACGGCGGCGCGAACAGGCCGATGCCCATCGCCAGGATGCAGACGATGGCGTAGTGCACGTCGTTGATGTGCAGCGCCCGGGCCACCGGGAACAAAAGCGGCGCGAGCAGCACGATCACCGGCATGCCTTCCAGCACGCTGCCCAGGACGACGAAGACCACCATCGAGATCATCATAAAGACGATCGGGCCGCCACCGATCGTCGTCATGGCCACGGTCAACGCGTGCGAGAAACCGGACTGGGTCAAGGCCCAGGCCATCGCCGTGGCGCAGCCGACGATGAACAGGACCACCCCGGACAGCGACGCCGTTTCGGCGAGGATCGGAAGCATCCGGCCCCACTGCACCTGCTTCCAGGTGAAAATGCCGACGAGCAGCGCGTAGAAGATGCCAATGGTGGAAACCTCAGTCGCCGTCGTGACGCCTCCCAGCACGAACGCGCGGATCAGGAACGGCAGCGCCAGTCCTGGAACGGCCAGGACGAAGGTAGAGGCGATCGTCCGTAGCGAGGCGCGGGGTGTCACGGTTCCCCATTTGCGCGCGCGCCACCCGACGAAGATCACCAGCGCCAGCGCGGCCGTGGCCGCGGGCAGGATGCCGCCGGCGA
>CAYWOW010000085.1:0-12143 GCA_964459005.1 uncultured Acetobacteraceae bacterium | reverse complement strand
AGACCCACGCCCGACCGAGGGGAGCCAGCCGATGGCCAGCTACCAGTACGTTTACGTCATGCGAGACCTTACGAAGGCCTTCCCCGGTGGGCGGGAAGTGTTCAAGGGCATCACCCTCTCCTTCCTGCCCGGCGTGAAGATTGGCGTGCTAGGAATCAATGGCGCCGGCAAGTCCACCCTGCTGAAAATCATGGCTGGCATCGAGACCGAGTTCGGCGGCGAGGCCTGGGCCGCCGAAGGGGCGCGTGTCGGCTACCTGGCCCAAGAGCCACAGCTCGACCCCGACAAGACAGTGGCGGAAAATGTCGCCGAAGCGTTCGGCCCACTCAAAGCTGCGATCGAGCGTTTCAACGATATCTCCAACCAGTTTGCCGAGCCTATGGATGACGACGAGATGAACGCCCTGCTTGCCGAACAGGCCGACTTGCAAGAAAAGATCGACCACGAGGATGGCTGGGAGTTCGACCGCCGTATCGAGATCGCACTCGACGCCTTGCGCTGCCCGCCACCCGATAGCCCGGTCATCAATCTGTCGGGTGGCGAACGCCGGCGCGTCGCGCTGTGCCGTCTGCTGCTGGAAAAGCCGGACCTGCTCTTGCTCGACGAGCCGACCAACCACCTCGACGCCGAATCCGTCGCTTGGCTGGAAAAGACTCTGCGCGACTACGCCGGCACCGTGCTGGTGGTAACCCACGACCGCTACTTCCTGGAGAACGTGACCAACTGGATCCTGGAGATCGAACGCGGCCGCGGCTACCCGTTCGAAGGCAACTATTCCTCCTGGCTGCAGCAAAAACAGAAGCGCCTGTCCCAGGAGGAGAAGGAAGAAACCGCCCGCATGCGGGCGCTGGCCGCCGAGCAGGAGTGGATCGCCTCCAGCCCTCGCGCGCGTCAGACCAAGAGCAGCGCCCGCATCCAGAAATACGAAGAGATGCTGCAGCGCAACCAGGAACTGGCCGCCGGCCTTGCCGAAATCGTCATTCCGCCGGGCCCCCGCCTGGGCAACATCGTCATCGAGGCCGAGCAACTCCGCAAGAGCTACGGCAACCAATTGCTGATCGACGACCTCGACTTCAAGTTGCCCCCGGGCGGCATCGTCGGCGTCATCGGCCCCAACGGCGCCGGCAAGACCACCCTGTTCCGCATGATCATCGGACAGGAAAAGCCCGATGCCGGCAGCTTGCGCATCGGTGACACGGTGAAGCTCGGCTACGTGGACCAGAGCCGCGACAGCCTCGATCCCGACAAGACCGTGTGGCAGGAAATCAGTGGCGGCACCGACGTCATCTATTTCGGCAAGCGCGCCGTGCCTTCGCGCGCCTATGTCGGGGCCTTCAACTTCAAGGGCGCGGACCAGCAGAAGAAGGTCGGCATCCTCTCCGGCGGCGAACGCAACCGCGTCCACCTCGCGAAGATGCTGAAGAGCGAACACAACGTTATCTTGCTCGACGAACCGACCAACGACCTCGACGTCGACACCCTGCGCGCGCTTGAGGACGCGCTGATTGAATTCGCGGGCTGCGTGGTCATCATCAGCCACGACCGCTGGTTCCTCGACCGTCTTGCCACCCACATCTTGTCCTTCGAGGGTGACAGCCACGTCGAGTGGTTCGAAGGCAACTTCCAGGCCTATGAAGAAGACAAGCGGCGACGCCTGGGCGCCGACGCCACCGAACCGCACCGCATCAAATACCGACCGCTGCAACGCTAGGTGGCAGATGCAACCGAACCGCGGGGATCGGCGGGACGTTGGTGGCTCGTTCGCTCCGAATCCCGGGTGAAGGAAAATCGGCCATGGGTACCGCCTCTGAACGCGCCTCCTTCACCTCACCATGAATCCGACCTGGATCGTTCGCACTGGGCGGCTCGTGTTGCAGCCGGTATCGGTCGCCGACCTGCCGGAGTTGCGGGCGTTGAAGGCCGATCCGAGGGTGTTCGCGGTCATGCTGGGCGGCGTGCGAACGCCGCACCAGACCGTTGACGAACTGGCAGGGGAGATTGCCTTCTGGGGCCGACACGGGATCGGCATCTGGTCGGTGCGGCATCGCGAGAGTGGAACCTTCCTGGGCATCACCGGGTTCATGGACCGGCCGGACGGCTTGGGGATCGCGCTGCGCTTCGCCTTCGTGCCCAGTGCGCATGGGTGCGGCTATGCGAGCGAGGCGGCGGCGGCGGCGTTACGGTTCGCCGATGAACGGGCCGGATTGGCGCGTCTGGTGGCGGTGGCGCGGGCCGACAATATGGCCTCGCGCCAGGTGTTGGGCAGCATCGGCATGCGCGAGTGCGGCGGCTTCGAACGGGCCGGCGTGCCCATGCTGATATTCGAGAGCACCCGGACCGGGTGATGTTCGCCGCCACGGCGGCGCTGCGCACGGCCTACGAGGCGACGGGCTATGTCGTTCGCTGGCAGGGATAAGCGTCGGTATCGCGCATCGGGGGCAGGCCGCCACCGCTGCCCTGGGGAGCGTGTGGGCAGGCGGTATTCGTCACCGCCTACAATCCGTGGGGCCGTTTGCGGCCCGTGGCGTCGAATCGGCGGGCCGAGCAGTTGTTGCGCATGACACTGGCGCGTGCCGGATGGCGCATGGTCGCGGGTGAGGGACGGGCTGATGCGGACGATTGGCCGACGGAGGCCAGTGTCCTCGTGTTCGGCATGCGGCGGACAGGCGCGGCGGCGCTCGGGCGGCGATGGCGCCAGAATGCCGTTGCGTCGATTGTCCGATTCGGCCGTATCAGCCTCGTTCCGCTCCGCTGATTTTCGACTCAAGGGTCGACCCGGACGCGGTCTGGCTTGATTGCTCCGGGTTGCGTGGCGACATCCGCGTATCGCTTTCAGGAGGCAGCTGCGCGCACGACATGACCATCGTCATTGGCAACCGGAACTTTCGCCTCAGGCGCAGCGGTAGTGGCCTTGGCCTGTATGTCAACGAGCCGTTTCGCGCCGGCGAGCGCGTTATCGAGTATACTGGCGAGCGAATCAGCTCCGAGGAGGCCGATCGCCGCGGCGGCCGCTATTTGTTCCATGTCGATGCCGAGCATGCGATTGATGCCAGCGGCCGTGAGCATCTGGCCCGCTACATCAACCACGCTTGTCGGCCGAATTGCGAGGCGCGCCAGGTGGGCCAACGCATTTTCATCTACGCGAGACGCGCCATTGAGCCCGGCGAGGAACTCACCTACCACTATGGCGGCGTTTATTTCCGCGCCTTCATCGCGCCCGTGGGCTGCTGCTGTGTTACCTGCACCCGCCGCGCCGAGCGCAGAGTCATGGGCATGATCATCTGCCCGACAGTGATCGCACCGCCTCCACCACCGTCTCCGGCGCCTCGCGCGGCAGGAAATGACCGGCGCGCGGCACCAGCACGCGCCGATAGGGCCCGGTGAACATGGCAACGTAGCGATCCTCCACCGTGGGTGGTCCGACGCCGTCCGCCGCGCCGTCCAGCACCACGGTCGGCACCGCGATGCAGGGGCGCGCCGCCAGGCGGCGCTCAATCGGCTCAAGTGCGGGGTCGCCGGGCGCCGCGCCATAGCGGTGCCGGTAGGAGTGCACGACCACCGCGACGTAGTCCGGGTTGTCCCAACTGGCCGCAGTGCGATCGAAGGTGTCGTCATCGAATACCCAGTTGGGCGACCACAGCCGCCAGAGCAGGCGACCTATCTCCCGCCGGTGCGCCGCCATTCCTGCACGGCCGCGCTCGGTTTGCAGGTACCATTGGTACCAGTAGCGAAGTTCCTGCTCCGGCGCGGCCGGGTAGTTGGCGCTTGCGATGTCCTGGATATTCCAGCCATTCACGCTGACCAAGCCGCGCACCCGTTGCGGCCACAACGCAGCGACAATGCAGCAGGCGCGCCCGCCCCAGTCGTAACCAACCAGTAGGGCACGGCCGATGCCGAGCGCGTCCATGAAGCCCAGCAGGTCGGCCCCCAGCGCCGCCTGCTGGCCGGAGCGCAGCGTGGCAGCATCGAGGAACCGGGTCGGCCCGTATCCGCGCACCCAGGGAACCAGCACGCGCCACCCGGCGGTGGCCAGCGCTGGCGCCACCACCTCGTAGGCATGGACGTCGTCGGGAAAGCCGTGCAGCAGGATCACCGGTGCGCCATCCGCCGATCCGTATTCCAGGTAGGCGATCTCCAGCGTGGCCGTACGAACGCTGTGCATCGGGACTCAGCCCGGCTGACTAGCCTGTTGCTTCAGCGCGTCGATCAGCACCTGCACACTGTTATTGTTGCGCGCCAGGTAGGCCGAGTAGTCGCTGCGCTGGGTCAGCCGCAGGCTGGTGCCCTCGGCGATCAAATCGACGATCTTCGGACTGCCGCTTTCGGTGCTCACCACCCAATCCACCTTGCTGGGCGGATTGCCCGGCCGGCTGACTGTGCTTGCGACCACGATCCCGCCTTCCCGCGGCTGGGCACGGCCGACGGCGATGGTGACGCCCTGATACTCGCCGATCTTGCCCGTGATGTTGATCATCAGCACCCGATGGAATAACTCCTGGTATTCCTTCTGCTGCTCGGCTGAGGCGGTGCGCCAGAATCGCCCCAGGCAGAACCGCGCTACCTCGTTCACGTCCACCGTGCGGTCGATAATTGCCTGCAGCTGCTTCTGCTTGTCGGCGACGGAGCCCGGCCCGTTCACCACGGTAACGATGTCCGTGCCGGTCTGCGCGATGAAGGCGGCCGCTTGGTCCAGGTTCTGCGCCCGAGCAGGCGACGATGGCAGCCCCCTCACTGCCAGAATAGTGCTCGCAGACAACAGCAGGATGCGTCGTGTCAGCATGGATTGAGCCCCGTTCTGCGCGTGCAAGGTCACGGACGGCGCGGTTGCGCGAACCACGCCGGGACGGTCGTCCGGTCATCCGACCGGGCGTCATCGATTTGGGATTGTCGGTGCTGCTGGTAAAGGCTGCGGATCGTGGCATAGGGGTCGAGCGCCTGCGCCTTGATCTTGTCCAAGTCGTCCAGCAGGCCGGCGCGGGTGTCGATGGCGGTCAGCGAGTACCGCGTCCAGCCGAGCGCCGTCACCACCTCGCCGTTGCCGACCCAGGTGAGCGGGTCAAGGGCAATGTCGCTGGCGAACCCGGTGGCGTCGCGTGGGCTGGAGGGGCCCAGCACGGGCAGGAACAGGTACGCCCCCCCCGGCAGACCCCACATGGCAAGCGTCATGCCAGCGTCCGAGTCATGCGCCGGCCAGCCCCAACCGGTGGCGACGTCAAATACGCCGCCGACCCCCACCGTGCTGTTGACCACCAGGCGCATCAGCGAATCGCCGGCCCGGCGCGAGCGCGCCTGCAGTATGTCGTTGAATAGCGTCACTGGCTGCGACAGGTTGGTCAGCACGTTATGCGTATGGCTACGCACTGTCTCCGGCAGGATGTATCTGTAGGCAACGGCCAGCGGCCGCAGGATCACGGTGTCCAGGCCGTCGTTGACTGCGTAGAATACCCGGTTGGTGGGCTCCAGCGGATCGTTGGTCTGATTGTATTCAGACACCGCGTCAGGATCATCCGCGGGTGGTTTGCTCGCGCAGCCAACCTGCATGGCGGCAAGCACGACTGCGGCGGCCAGTAGCGGGAAGGGTTGGGACAGGCGGCGCATCGGGCTCCTCGACAAGGTTGGCAGGCTGATTTGGCTTGCCGGGCCGCAAGACATACGCTTCCGTTGGGGGGAAAATCCACTCGGAGATTGGTATGCCTTGCTCGCCCGGAAGAGGGTTCACTACAAGGCTTCTACGCTCCCCCGGTCGCCGCGCAAAGGTTCAGCGGGGCAACGGAGGTAAACACCGAAAGTTGCACCGGGCGCAGCGCGCCGCAGTCGGCAAGGATGACAATGAATCAGGCTCCCTCTCCGGCGCCGCTAGAGCGCTGGCTGACTGGTCCCCGGTTTTCCACCCTGCCGGCCCGCGATGGCAGGCACAAGGCGCCGGCGCTGTCGTTCGAATTCTTCCCACCGAGTACAGAGGTGCTGGAGCAGCAGCTTTGGCATTGTATTCGCCGGCTTGAGCCGCTGGCGCCGCGTTTTGTCTCGGTCACCTATGGCGCCGGTGGCTCCACCCAGGCGCGCACCCACGCGACCGTGTCGCGCATCGTGCGCGAAACGACGCTGGCACCCGCTGCGCACCTGACCTGCGTAAATGCGACGCGCAACGAGATCGACGCCATCGCTCATGCCTACTGGCAAGTTGGGGTGCGCCACATTGTGGCGTTGCGCGGCGATGTGCCCGGCGGTGGCGACTATGTCCCTCATCCCAACGGCTACGCCTATGCCGCCGATCTGGTGGCCGGACTGAAGCGCATCGCCAATTTCGAGATTTCGGTTGCTGCCTATCCCGAGGTTCACCCGACCGCGCTCAGCCCCGAGGCCGACCTCGACAACCTCAAGCGCAAGCTCAATGCGGGGGCAACCCGTGCCATCACCAACTACTTCTTCGAGGCCGGGACTTATCTGCGATTCCTCGACCGCTGCCTAGCGGCCGGTATCACCGCGCCGATCGTACCCGGCATCATGCCGGTATCGAATTTCGCCCAGGCGGTGAAGTTTTCCGCCGCCTGCGGCATTTCGGTGCCGGGCTGGCTCGGTCACCTGTTCGAAGGGCTGGAGAAAGACCACGAGACCCGCCGCATGGTGGCAGCGGTGGTGGCCGCCGAACAGGTGCGCGTGCTGCAGGCCAGCGGTATTGACGAGTTCCATTTCTACACACTGAACCGCCCCGATCTGGTCTATGCCATTGCTCACATTTTGGGCGTGCGGCCCGGCCCGGCGGCGCCGGCAACCAGGATCGCGTGACGCACCGGCTGCGCCGGGGTAACATCGCGGCAGAGCGGCAGCACAAGCCATCGGTGTCATGATGCTCCTGTCGGAAGGGGTAATCCTGCGACGCGACACGGCGGTGGCGTGGCTCCTATGGGCCACCATGCTGTTGCTTGGCGTTCTGTTGCCCGGGGTGCCGGCGCAGGCCGCTGCCGGCGAAGCAATAGTGGTGACCCTGGAGGGCCCGATCGGCCCGGCAACGGCCGACTATGTCGTGCGCGGCCTGCACGAAGCGGAGGCGAAACACGCCGTCGCGGTAGTGCTGCGCCTGGACACGCCCGGTGGCCTGGACAGCGCCATGCGTACGATCATCCGTGCCATGCTGGCTTCCCCCGTGCCAGTGCTCGGCTATGTCGCGCCGGGTGGCGCGCGTGCCGCCAGCGCCGGTACTTATATTCTGTATGCCAGCGCGCTGGCAGTGATGGCGCCGGGTACCAATCTCGGCGCCGCGACGCCGGTGTCGCTGTTCGGCGACACTCCGCTGCCGGACACGACTCCAAAGCCGCCGAGCCAAGCCCCCTCCACCGGGAGCGCCGAACTCACCAAGGTCAGCAACGACGCCGCGGCCTACATCCGCGGCTTGGCCACGCTCCACGGGCGTAATCCCGACTGGGCCGAGCGGGCGGTGCGCGAGGGGGTCAGCCTGTCCTACGATGCCGCCTTGCGCGAGCACGTGGTCGACCTGCAGGCGGCCACTGTCGAGGACCTGCTGGCCGCCGCTGACGGGCGCACCGTCATCGTCGCGGGCCGGTCACGGCAGCTTGCCACAAGTGGCGCGGCGGTACACGAGGTGACGCCCGATTGGCGCGACCACCTATTGAGCGTGCTGACTGACCCCTCCATCCTCACCTTGCTTCTGCTGGCCGGAGTGGCGGGCGTGACATTCGAGCTAACCCATCCCGGCATCTTCGCCCCAGGCGTCCTGGGCACGATTTGTCTGTTGCTGGGCGGCTATGGGCTGAACTTGCTGCCGATCGACTATGCCGGCGTGGCACTCGTCGTGTTCGGCCTGGGGCTGATGGCCGCTGAGGCCTTCGTGCCAACGTTCGGTGCTTTCGTTCTGGGTGGTGCAGCCGCGTTTCTGATCGGCTCGCTGATGATGTTCCGCGCCCCCGGGCTGCGGCCGCCGCCAACGGTCCTTGTCGCGGCGACCCTGGGCGCTGTGGTCGTGTTCGGTATCGTGCTAGGAGCTTTACTGCGCGTGCGTCGGCGACTGGTGGTGACTGGCGATGCAAACCTCCTTGGCGCCGGAGGCCGCGTCGTGACCTGGCAGGGCGGCCATGGCAAGGTGCTGGTACGCGGCGAATACTGGAATGCTCGGGCGGCGCGGCCGCTCGCAGTGAGCACGGCCGTGCGCGTCACCGCGCGCGACGGGTTGTGGCTGCTGGTGGAGGCGCAATGACGCCGGCACCGGCTAGGAGGTGCGATAATGCTGTTCAGCCCAGGTAACCTGGTGATTCTGGTGGTCATTGTCGTGGTGCTTTTCGTCGCCGGCAGGGCGGTCCGCATCATGCGCGAGTACCAGCGCGCGGTGATGTTCACGTTGGGCCGCTTCAGTGGTGTGAAGGGGCCCGGGCTGATCATCGTCCTTCCTTATGTGCAGCAGATGGTGCGGGTGGATCTCCGTACCGTGGTGCTCGACGTGCCGAGCCAGGACGTGATCTCGCGCGACAACGTGTCGGTCAAGGTCAATGCGGTGCTGTATTTCCGCGTCGTCGACGCCGACCGAGCTGTAATTCAAGTGGAGAACTTTCTTCTCGCGACCAGCCAGTTGGCCCAGACCACGCTGCGCTCCGTTCTTGGCAAGCACACGCTGGACGAGATGCTCGCCGAGCGTGACCGGCTGAACAGCGCCATCCAGGAGATCTTGGACGCGCAGACCGAGAACTGGGGGATTAAGGTTTCTTCGGTCGAGATCAAGCAGGTCGATCTCAACGACACCATGGTACGCGCCATCGGTCGGCAGGCCGAGGCCGAGCGCCTAAGGCGCGCCAAGATCATCAACGCCGAAGGCGAGCAGCAGGCCGCCGAGAAACTGACCGAAGCGGCGCGCATGCTGTCAGCCACCTCCGGCGCGATGCAGTTGCGCTATCTAGGCACGCTCAGCGAGATCGCCGGGGACAAGAACTCGACCATCGTGTTCCCGTTCCCGATCGATCTGGTGAAGGTGATCGGCGGGCTCATCGATCGGTAGCTGAAGGAGCGCCCAGTCGCTGCTGACCGCGCTATGCTGACAGCTCCTCCGGCTCCGTTCGGGCCCGCTTGACTAGGAGCTTGTTCAGCGCGTGCACATAGGCGCGTGCCGAAGCAACGATGGTGTCGGTATCTGACCCCTGCCCGTCCACCAGCTTGCCGCCCTCCTCCAGCCGCACAGTCACCCGTGCCTGGGCGTCAGTGCCTTCGGTGATGGCGCCGACCGAGAACAGCCGCAGCGTGGCCTCGTGCGGAAAAAGACTGCGGATAGCGATGAAGGTGGCGTCCACCGGCCCATCACCGGTCGCCTTGGCACGGTGCACGGTACCGTCGATTTCCAGTTCCATCTCAGCGGTCGGCTTCGTCCGGCTGCCCGCGTGCACATCCAGCGAAACGAAGCGGATGCGCGTGTGGTCGCGCATCACCTCATCGTCGACAAGAGCAGAAATATCGTCATCATAGACGACCTTCTTGCGGTCGGCCAAGTCCTTGAACCGGCGGAACGCGTCGTTCAGCTGATTGTCGCCGACGTTGCCGTAGCCTAGCGCGCGCAACTTGTCGCGGAAAGCGGCACGGCCCGAATGCTTGCCCATTACCAGGTTGGACTTAGTCCAGCCGACGCTCTCTGGCGTCATGATCTCATAGGTGGCGGCGTTCTTCAGCACACCATCTTGGTGTATGCCACTCTCGTGCGCGAACGCGTTGCGGCCGACGATCGCCTTGTTAGGCTGCACGTCAAAGCCGGTGATGGTGGATAGCAGGCGCGACGTCCGCAGGATCCTTTCGGTGACGATGGTCGGCTTGCAGGGCATCGCGTCTGGGCGCGTACGTAGCGCCATCACGATCTCCTCCAGGGCCGCGTTGCCAGCCCGTTCGCCGATGCCGTTGATAGTGCACTCAATCTGCCGCACGCCGGCGCGCACAGAGGCGATGGTGTTGGCCACCGCCAAGCCCAGATCGTTGTGGTTGTGGGCGGAAAGGATGACGCGCTCGACCCCCGGCACACGTTCGCGCAGCATGGTGAAGATGCCGGCCATATCCTCGGGCAGTGCGTAGCCCACGGTGTCAGGGATGTTGATGGTGGTGGCGCCGGCGGTGATGGCGGCTTCGGTGCAGCGGCACAGAAAGTCGGGATCAGTGCGGCTGCCGTCCTCGGCGGACCACTCGACGTCGTCAGTATACTGGCGGGCCAGCGTGACGCTGTCGGTCACGGCCTGCAGCACCACCTCGGGTTCCATGCGCAGCTTGTATTTCATGTGCAGCGCGCTGGTGCTGATGAAGGTGTGGATGCGCCGCCGCTCGGCCGGGGCGATGGCCTCGCCGGCGCGCATCACGTCGGCCCGGCCGGAACGCGCCAGGCCACAGATCACAGGGCCCTTCACCGTGCGGGCGATCGACTGAACGGCCTCGAAGTCGCCGAGGGAGGCGATCGGGAAGCCGGCCTCGATCACGTCCACACCGAGTTCGGCCAGGGCCTCGGCCATACGCAGCTTCTCGCGCAGGTTCATGGAGAAGCCGGGCGACTGCTCGCCGTCGCGCAGCGTGGTGTCGAAGATGATGATGCGGGAGTCGTCCAGCTTGCCGAAGCTGGGATGGTCGATGCTCATGGATCGGCACTCCTCGTGAAAATGTACGACATTAGCCTCAGGGGTCCCCCTGAGCTGTGACCGGCACAGAGCCGGACGTCACGCCCAGGGGCGGCTAAGTCGAAGGAGCAGGCCGAGCGGGAGGCGCAGCCCGATGCGCGCAGGTGCGCGTGCAGAACGAGCAATGCTGACTGCGCCGTGGATCATGCCGCCACCCTAGCGGCGCCCCCCGGATGATGCAAGCATGGCGGGAGACGATAGGGAGATGCCCGTCCATGTACAAGTTGGTGTTCTGCCGTGCCCTGCATCCCGACGCGATGGCCCTGCTGCAGGCCCGCCAGGATGTGGAGGTCGTGCTGCTCTCGCCGGATTTCCGCGGACCGCCGGTCCAGCGCGAGCTGGTCGAGAACATCGGCGGCGCTTTCGGCGTCATGGTTGGGCTGGAGCGCGTGACCGAAGAATTGCTGGCGGCCGCCCCCGATCTGCGGGTGATCAGCCGGTTCGGCGTGGGCGTCGACACTCTGGACATGCCGGCCTGTACGAAGCGCGGCGTCCTGGTGGGCGTGGTGAATGGCGCCAACGATTTGTCGGTGGCCGAGCACGCCATGATGCTCATGCTGGCGCTGGCGCGGCGGACGGTGGAATACGATGCCTCCGTGCGCGCCGGCACCTGGATGCTCCAGACCGGCCGGCGCATGCACGAACTCGCGGGAAGGAAAGTGCTGGTGATCGGCTACGGCCGCATCGGCACGCGGGTGGCACGACTGTGCAAAGCGTTCGGCATGACGACGATGGTCAGCGACCCCGCCTTCCCCACGCCGCGCATCGCCGCCGACGGCCACATCCCGGTGACCAAGGACGTGTGGGCCGCCATTCCCGAAGCCGACGTGGTCACGCTCCATTGTCCGCTGGACGACGTCACGCGGGGCATGGTGAACGCGGCATTCCTCAAGCGCATGAAGCCAACGGCCTGGCTGATCAACACCGCCCGCGGGCCAATCGTGGACGAGCCGGCGCTAGTGGCGGCGCTGAAGGACGGCACCATTGAGGCGGCCGGCCTGGATGTGCTGGCGCGCGAACCGGCGACGGCGGACAACCCCCTGTTCGGTCTGCCCAACGTGGTGCTAAGCCCGCACAACGCCGCGGCGCCGCAGGAATGCTATGCTAAAATGTGCCGCCGGGCGGTGCTGAACCTGCTCGACTTCATCGATGGAACGATCGATCCGGGATTTACCGTGAATCCGGAGGTGCTGGGACGAAATATGCCGTAAAGACAAGTGTCCGATGATAAATAACAGAACTACGATGTGTTATTTGGCGCCGTGATTTCTGCGGAGGCCGGGAGTGTAACGGATTCGGCCGGCGGTTGATGAGACAGGCCACACCTGCGATACGGGTTGCTCGATCCGGTGTTGAGCGCACGTGGTTGGCGATGTTTTGTGGTGACTGAAAGGTCGTACCTCAAGAGCGCGGCGTAGGAGGCCTGATGGTGGTTGAGCTGAAGTTGACCGGCCTTGGTGGAGCGGTTCAGGCTTTCAAAGGAGGTTCATGCGA
>CAYWOW010000084.1:0-12150 GCA_964459005.1 uncultured Acetobacteraceae bacterium | reverse complement strand
AACGCCTCGCGCGCCGCCGGCGTCACCACCCCCTGCGACCCCAGCACCAGCATCTCGCCATAACCCGCATACGCGCCGGCATCGGCACCGCCGAGCGCGATCAGCTCGCGCCAGGCGCCCGCGCTGCCCTTCCAGTCGCCCATGCTGGCCAGGGTGCGGGCATAAAGCTGCCAGCCCTCGCGGTTGTTCGGGTCTTCGTGCAGCTTGTCGGCAAGCTGGGCGGCCAGCTTGCCCATGTCGGGATGATTGGGCACCCCGGCGGGCGCGCCACGATTGGCCACCCGCAGCGCGAAGGAGGTGTCCGCCACGCCGGGGGCGCCCAGCCTCAGGTAGAGCCCGGCCGCGCCGCCCGCCACCAGCACCGCCAGCACCACGGCCAGCACCGGGCTGGCGCGCGATGCCGCCGCCCCGTCCGGCGCCGAGGCCGCCGCCGCCAGCAACCGCCGCTCGATCTCCAGACGCGCCGATTGCGCCTCCGCCGCGCCGATCAGGCCACGCGCCACGTCGCGCTCCAACTCCCGCAACTGGTCGCGATAGACGGCGCTGTCGTAGCGCCCCCGGCCGGGCAGCGCCGGACCGGCCCGCAGCACCGGCAGCACCAGCAGCACCAGCGCGACCGCGCCGAGGCCACCCAGCACCACGGCCAGCGCGATCACGCGTCGGTCTCCCGAAGAATCCGCTTGAGCCGCTCCCGCTCGGCCTCGGTCAGCGGCGCCGCCTCCTCCTTCAGGCGGCGGCGCAGATACAGCACCACGCCGAGCCCGCCGGCCACCAGCACCACCACCGGGCCGAACCACAGCACCAGCGTGGCCGGCTCCAGCGGCGGCTTCAGCAGCACGAAGTCGCCGTAGCGGGCGACGATGAACTGGCGCGCCGCCGCGTCGCTGTCGCCGGCCAGCAGGCGCTCGCGCAACAGCACGCGAATGTCGTGCGCCAGGGAGGCGTCCGATTCGTCGATCGACTCGTTCTGGCAGACCAGGCAGCGCAGGGTCTGGCTGAGCGCCCGCGCCCGCGCTTCCAGCGCCGGGTCGGCCAGGCGTTCACTCGGCTCGACCGCGCCGGCCAAGCCAGGAACCAGCATCAGCAGCAAGCACAGCGCGCGGATCATGGCCGTCCCAACTGGCGCAGCAGCGGCAGCAACTCGCCCGCCACCGCCTCGGGGCTGAGCGGACCCACGAACTTCTTGCGGATCCGCCCGGTCCGGTCGATCACATAGGTCTCCGGCACCCCATACACCCCGAAATCGATGCCGGTGCGGCCGCTGAGGTCGACCCCGACACGGGCGTACGGGTCGCCGGCATCGTCGAGCAGCTTCTTCGCCGCATCCGGCGCGTCCTTGTAGGCAATGCCGGTGATCGCGACCTTGTCCTGATTGGCCAGGCGCATCAGCACGGGATGCTCGATGCGGCACGGTACGCACCAAGAGGCGAAGAAATTCACCACCACCACCTGGCCCCGCGACGCCGCCGAGGTCACCGCCGCGCCGGCACCGAGCGCGGGCAGGTCGAAGGCCGGCATCGGCTGGTCGATCAGGGCCGACGGCAACACCTGCGGATCGTGGCCGGGCCGCAAGGCCAGGGCAAAATAGCCGGCCAACACCAGGAACGCAGCCAGCGGCAGCATAAACAGCAGCGTGCGCATGGGTGGGATCACTCCCCGGGCGCGGGCTGCGGCACCGCCGGGCGCGCGCGCGTCGCGACGCCGATGCGCCAGCGGCGGTCGCTCAGGCTGACCAGGCCGCCGAACGCCATGATCACCCCACCGATCCAGATCCACGGCACCAGCGGCTTGTAATAGGCGCGGATGGTCCAGCCGCCGCTCGGGTCGGGGTCGCCGACCGCGACGTAGAGGTCAGCCAGCAGGTTGGTGCGGATCGCGGTCTCGGTGGTGGTCTGTTGTTGCAGCGGGAAGAACCGGCGTTGCGGGTGCATCACGGCAACCGGCCGGCCGTCGCGGCTGACGGTCACGGTGGCGTCGTCATAGATGTAGTTGGGGCCGGGACGGCGCTCGACGCTGGCGAGGTGGAGCGTGTAGCCGGCGAGCGGCATGTCCTCGCCCGGATTGAGCACCTGGATGTTCTCGGTCTGGAACGCCGCCGCGGCGATGCCGGCGACGGTGATGGCCAGGCCCATGTGGGCGAAGCTCATGCCCCAGGCCGCGCGCGGCAGGTTGATGGCGCGACGCAGGCTGTCCGCCGGCGGGACGCGGAACAGGCGCAGCCTTTCGGCGAGTTCGACCGCCGCGCCGCCGAACACCCAGGCCGCCAGGCCAAGCCCCAGCACCGCCAGCACCGGGCCGCCGTGGCTCGCGTAGAACGCCGCCAGCATGACCAGGATGGCCAAGCCGAAGGCGGCCCACAGGCGTTGCAGCGCGCCCAGCAGGTCGCCGCGCTTCCACGCCAGCATGCTGCCGGGCCCGACGACCAGCAGCAGCGGCACCATCAGCGGCACGAAGGTCTCATTGAAGAACGGAAAGCCGACCGAGATCTTCGGCCCGCCGACGGCGTCGAGGAACAGCGGGTAGAGCGTGCCGATGAACACCGTCGCCGCGCCGCAGGCCAGCAGCAGGTTGTTCAGCACCAGCGCGCCTTCCCGCGACACCGGGGCGAACAGCCCGCCGCCCTTCAGCACCGGCGCGCGCACCGCGTAGAGCGTCAGCGAGCCGCCGATGGCGACCAGCAGAAGGAGAAGAATGAACACCCCGCGGGCCGGGTCGGTGGCGAAGGCGTGCACCGACGTCAGCACGCCGGAGCGCACCAGGAAGGTGCCGACCAGCGACAGCGAAAACGTGATGATCGCCAGCAGGATCGTCCAGCTCTTCAGCGTGTCGCGCTTCTCCACCACGATGGACGAGTGGATCAGCGCGGTGCCGACGATCCACGGCATCAGCGAGGCGTTCTCCACCGGGTCCCAGAACCACCAGCCGCCCCAGCCCAGCGTATAATACGCCCACCAGCTTCCCATCGCGACGCCGATGGTCAGCGCGCACCACGAGGCCAGCGACCACGGCCGCACCCAGCGCGCCCACGCCGCATCCACCCGACCCTCGATCAGCGCGGCGACGGCGAATGAAAACGCCACCGAGAAGCCGACATAGCCGAGGTAGAGAAACGGCGGATGGAACGCCAGTCCGGGGTCCTGCAGCACCGGGTTGAGCCCCTGCCCGTCCGCCGGCGCCGGCACGGCGCGCAGGAACGGGTTGGACGTCAGCAGGATGAACAGCAGGAAGCCCACCCCGATCATCCCTTGCACCGCCAGCACGCGCGCCCGCAGCGCCGGCGGCAGATTGCCGCCGAACAGCGCCACCGCGGCGCCGCACAGGCCCAGCATGAACACCCACAGGAGCATCGAGCCCTCGTGGTTGCCCCACACGCCGGACAGCTTGTAGAGCAGCGGCTTGGCCGAATGGCTGTTCTCGACGACGTTGATCACCGAAAAGTCCGACACCGCGTAGGCGTGCATCAGCGCGCCCATCGCCAGCGCAATCAGCACAAACTGCACCAGCGCCGCAGACCGCCCAATCCCCATCCAGCCCGCACGCCCACGCGCCGCACCCACAATCGGAACAACCGATTGCACCAACGCCACACACAGCGCCAGAACCAGCGCAAAATGCCCGGTTTCAACGATCATCGCATGGTCCTAGCCCCACCGTGCACAACCGTCCAGGTGAGCCCTTCACGGACCCGCCGGGCTGTCGGAGCCGGCGGTGTCGGGCAACAGCGGCAGCACCCACATGGCCATCAGCAGGACCACGCCGGCGACCCCGACCGCGCCGAGGCCGAGTGCCAGTTCGGGCAGCGAAGGCGCGTATGGATGCACCGCGCCGTCAAAGGCGCTGGACGTGACGTGCATGCCGGGAAAAATCTCGATCGGGAAGGCCTCGCCGCCGATGACGGTGGCATAGATCAGGCACAGCCCGCCGAACACGATCAGGGCCGAAGCGATCGGCAGGGCGCCGTGCTGGCCCGCCCGCAAGGGGTCGAACAGCAGCATCATCGGCAGCACGCTGCCGAGCACCACGAAGCCGCCCCAGATCAGCACGGAATACAGCCCGCCCTGGAACAGCAGGAAGTGCTCCACGTCGCGCCGCTCGGCCTGGTAGAGGCCGGTGCCGTGCTGAACGGCGACGAAGTAGAGGCTGATCGCAACCAGCAACCCGAGCAGGCGCGACAGGCGGGCGCGCAGCGCGGGCGTGGGCACCGGCCGTCCCTCGAAGCGCTGCAATGCCAACAGGACGAGCGCGAAGATGGCAGTGCCGAAGGACAACGACAGGGCGATGAACTCCGGCGCCATGACGGCCGAGCGGAAGGCGGCGCGGGAGACCAGGAAGCCGAGCACCGAACCGGTGCCCGTGGTCATGAACAGCCGCCACAGGAACGCCGCCGTGCCGGCCGGGCGATAGAAGGCGGCCATGCGTGGGTCCATCATCATCCACAGGTAGATGATCACGAGGCCGAAGAAGATCTGATAGATGAACACGTTCCAGGCGAAGATCGACGTCGGGTTGATGTACTCCATGGTGATGATCAACCGGTCGGCGCGGCCGAGATCGAACACCAGCACCGACAGCCCGCCGGCCAGCAGTGCGAAGGCCAGCACGGCGGAAAGACGGCCGAGCGGCTGGTAGTCCTCGCGGCCGAATACCGAGCCGATCGAGGCGACGTTCAGCGCGCCCGAGGCGGAGATGATGAAGAAGAAGGCGAACACGTGCGGCAGGCCCCACACCACGTGGTTGGTCATGCCGGTCACCCAGTGACCCTCGCTTTCCATGTACATCGCGGCCAGCCCCGCCAGCGCGGCGAGCAGGCCGAAGCCGCCGAGCACCAGCCAGGAGCGCAGGCTGTAGCCGGTGAAGAAATGGTATTCCACGGGTGCGTGCATGGTTCAGATGCCCTGGTAGCGAACGCCGGGATTGGTGCGCAGGTCGGCACGGATGCGCGTCGCCCCAAAGGTGGCGACGCGTTTGCTGATTTCGCTGTCCGGGTCGTTGAGATCGCCGAACAGCATGGCCTTGTGGCCGGTGCTGGCGCAGGCCTCGACGCAGGCCGGCGTGCGGCCTTCGTCGACGCGGTGCACGCACATGGTGCAGGCCTCGGCGGTGCCCTTGCCGCGCGGCGCGTAGGGCTTCTGGTCGACGATATCCTCGTGCACGAAGTTCCGTGCCTCGTAGGGGCAGGCCATGATGCAGTAGCGGCAGCCGATGCAGATGTGGCGGTCCACCAGCACGATACCGTCGGCGCGCTTGAACGAGGCGCCGGTGGGGCAGACGTCGACGCAGGGCGGGTGCTCGCAGTGCTGGCACATCATTGGGAAAGACTTGCTGTTGCCAGTGTTCGGGTCGCTGACGGTGACCTTGCGGATCCACTGCGGATCGCTCTGCGGGCGGCCGTGCCTGGCGAGGCCGAACTCGGTGGCGCAGGCATCGACGCAGGCCGTGCAGTCCGGCGAGCAGGCGCCGGCGTCGATCAGGATGCCCCAGCGCACCGCTCGCATGCCGGCCTGCGTGGTTTCCTGGGCGGCGACGCGGAGCGTGACGCCGGGGGCGAGGGTGACGACGGTGAAGGCGGCCGCGCCGGCGAGGAAGCGGCGGCGGGAGGCCTCGACGGTCTCGGTCATGGCCGAACACTCCCTTCGGTGCTTGCTCGGGGCCGCAGCGCGGCGAAGTGGGTGGCGGACGGCAACGCGGATTCCTGCTTGGGTATGCGGGAATTGTGGCACTCGAAGCAGTCGATCGTGACCGCCTCGCGGAAATGGCAACTGCCGCAGAAATGCTGCGGATCGGTGTAGCCGACCGGCGTGCCGTCGGCGCCGCTGACGGCGTGGCACGAGACGCAGCGCTCGATGTTGTCGCTCGTCGTCCGCTCGCCGTGGTGCACGACCGTGGTGCGGTAGGACAACAGGAAGTTCGGGTGGAAGCGGATCATCACCGTGCTGTCTGCGGTGCTGTGCCCGGCGACCAGGCCGGAGAAGCCCGGCGCCGGCCGGATGCCGTCCTTGGCCACCTGCGCGGCGGCGATCACGGCGGGCGGGCCGAGGAGGGCGAGCAGAAGCACCGCGGCGGCCCAGACGACGTTGGGCGTGCGCCGCCATGAACCCGGACCGCCCCCGAGCAGGGCCGGCAGGTGCACGATGTGGCCGAGCGGAATCAGCAGCAGCAGGCGGCTGAACGGCAGCAGGATCATCAGCAGCGCCACCAGCCACAAATGCAGCAGCAGCACCGGGTCGGAGGGCAGCGGCTTCCAGTCGAAGGTCAGCAGGCCGACCATGAAGGCCTTCACCGCGACGATATCGGTGCGCACGTACGTGTTGATGTAGCCGATGAGGGGAATCGCGATCAGCAAGGCCAGCACGACGCGGTCGACTCGGCTGTCGAGGAGACGATGGTCGCCGAGCCAGGCCTGGCGGATCCACCAGGCTCCGGCGCCGAGCGGCAGGGCGATGCCGCCATAGAACCCGAAAGGCTGCACCAGCACGACTATTTTCCACAGCGGGCCGATCCAGGCGGGTTCGATCAGGTACCGCAGGTGCCGGGCCAGCACGAGGAACAGGCCGAAATGGAAGGCGGCGCCGAATATCCAGGCCCAGCGGTCGGAGAAGAAAGTACTGCGCAGAAGAAATACTTCACTTGCCAGACGCACGGCACGGCCGACACGACTGGCATCGGCAGGGGTTTCCGGCAGGTCGATACCACCCGAACGGGCAGCGCGGTACACCAAACGAACGGTCTGTACGAACAAGCCAAGCAAGAGTATTGCCGCTGCCGCGTAGAACATCGTTACGAAGGCGATAGTCAGTGCCGACAATGGTGGTGGTGCGTTAAGGTCGAAATCTTCCACGCCCGTGTCCTTTCCCCCAGGAAGCGCCGGCTTCCGGAATCGGTGCTTCTGCCCGCCAGGATGTACGCCCGCTCACCGCGATGCTACATCCGGTATGACTTGGGACGCTACCGGCATCGCTGGGGGTTCGGCGTTGATCTGTATCAATTAGCGACAGGCCCGTTGCGGCCGGTGATGCCCGGGAATTCATGGCCGGAATGTGACCAGATTGCAACACAGCAAGCGGAAAATGGCGCCAGGTTCCAGCCACCTCGCGACAAAGTCAAGCAATGCCAGAGCGTTAGGTGCTGCGCCCCGCTGGTACCATAAAAAATCTGTAATCTGGACCTACACGCGCGCGCGAGCCAAGGCACAAGATTACGAGTGCCAATATCGGCCCTGTGTGCGAAGTCGAAACGGCCGCACGTGGGGAAAAAGGCGGTTCCGTCCGAAAGAACAGGGAAACGGACGGCGCGCCGACGGAGGAGTGTCCCGACATGCCCCGCCTCGCGGGCGTGCACAGAGACGGACCTTCACCCAGCGCCTCGTTGTGGCGGCGGCGGGACCGTGGCGGGAGCCGTCCGAGGCTCCACCGGCAAACGCAAACGGCACCACGACCCGACATCGATCATCCGCCCGCTTTCCAACTGCACGACCGACGCTGGAAGGACATCTGATGACGTTCAGGCTGAAGCCCCTCGCCGCTGTTGCTCTTGCCGCCCTGTTCACGGCTCCCGCCGCGCACGCCGCCATTGACTGGGCGAGTGTTCCCGGCCGGGAGGTGCTGCTGTTCTACCCGGGTCAGTCCTCGTGGGAGTGGGCGCTGACGCCGGGGGACATGATCGGCGCGGAAAAGTTCCGAACGGAAGGCAAGGCGTGCCGCACCTGCCATGACGGCGAGGAGAAGAAGCTTGGTCCGGCGATCGCGTCGGGCCAGTTGTGGACCGACGAGAAGGGCGACAAGCATCCTCCCATCGAGGCGAGTCCAATCCCCGGCAAGCCGGGCTGGCTGGCGGCAACGGTGAAGTTCGCCAACGACGGCACCAATCTTTATGTCCACCTGGACTTCACCGAGGGCGCCCAGCCCGACGCCAAACAGAACCCGAACTTCGCCACCCTGGTTTCGGTGATGTTCAGCCCGGCCAAGACCGCCGACATCACGCGCGCCGGCTGCTTCGCCGCCTGTCACGACGACTCGGCCGGCATGCCGAGCAACAAGGGCGAGGCGCGCACCATGTATCTGGCGGCGACGCGCGCGCATCTGACCCGCCAAGGCGGCGGCGACGCCCTGAAGCCGGCCGGCGACCTGGCCAAGCTGCAAGCCGACGGTTACGTCATGGAATACTGGCAGGCCGAGCTTAATCCAGGCCGTCCCGCGACGGCGCAGGACGGCACCATCTTCGATAAGCGAACGCAGACTCCCGACGCCCTCACCGCGGACGCGACCTTCGCCGGTGGCGCCTGGTCGGTGACGATGAGCCGCAAGCTGGCCGGCGCGCCGGGTCAGATCAGCTTCGCGCCAGGTGTCCACTACACGATTTCCTTCGCGATCCATGCCGGCCACACGGCCGGGCGGTACCACTACATTTCCAACGAGCGCGAATTCTCGATCGACTCGGGATCGGGCGATTTTGTTGCGGTGAAAAAGTGAAACGACGCGACCTGACAGACCGGCCTCCGACGGCGATGCAAAGGGGTTCCCGATGAGGAAGACGCTCCTCACTGTCTTGCTTGGCGGCCTGGTTGTCGCTGCCGGGTCAATGACGGCATCGGCGCAGACGAAGCCTGCGGTGCAGGCGAAACCTTATGCGCCCGAGGGTCCGACCACCTGCCTGACGTGCCATGACGACCAGCAACAGGCGCCGGTGCTGAGCTCCGTACACGGTGTCCAGGGCGACTCGCGCACGCCGATGGCGCAGCACGGCTGCGAATCCTGCCATGGACCGAGCCCCGAGCACCTGTCCAGCCGCACCGCGGCCCCGGGCGTGCTGTTCAACGGCAGGTTCGCCTCGCCGCCGGCGGTGCAGAACGCGATGTGCCTGAGCTGCCACCAGGCCGGCCTCAGGATGAACTGGCAGGGCAGCCAGCACGCCACCAACGACGTGACCTGCTCCAGTTGCCACACCATCCACGTCCGCAAGGACCCGATCCTGGTGAAGACCACTCAACCGCAGAAGTGCTTCACCTGCCACACCGAACAGCGTGCCGACAGCTACAAGTTCTCGCACCACCCGATCCGCGAGGCGAAAGTGGTGTGCGCCGACTGCCACAACCCGCACGGCTCGCCGGGACCGAAGCTGCTGAAGGAAGTGACGGTCAACGAGACCTGCTACAACTGCCACGCGGAGAAGCGCGGCCCGTTGCTGTGGGAGCACCTGCCGGTCCGCGAAAACTGCCTGAACTGCCATACACCGCACGGGTCGAACCAGGCGCGCCTGCTGATCGAGCGGCCGTCCTTCCTGTGCCAGGACTGCCACGCGAACTCCGGCCACCAGGCGGGTATCTACAGCGGCGCGCAGCTCTACAATTCCGGGCCGGGGCTACCTTACAAGACCTTCCCGCCCACCGGCGCGAACGTCACCAACTTCCGGGCATTCGCCAGGGGTTGTGTGAACTGCCACTCGCAGGTCCACGGGTCTAACAACCCGTCCGGCGCCTACTTCACACGTTAGGCCAGTGGGAGCAGAGGATCATGAAACACCTGCATCCCTTCACCGTACTCGCGGTCGCCGGTCTGGCCACGCTGCCGCTGAGCGCATTCGCCGACGACTTCGATGTGGCCGAAACGCCCGTCGCGGCACCGCCCGTCTACAACAACGAGGTCCGGGTCGGTCTGGGCTGGAAGACTCAGAGCACGCCGGTGTTGAGCCGCTACGTCGGGCAGGAGAGTCAGGGGCTGTTCGGCATCGGCGGCTTCACAATGGACCACCGTGACGCCTGGAACTCCGGCGGCACCACCTACTACCACGCGGAGGGCGACAACCTGCCGCTCACCTCGCGCTCGCTGAACGCGCAGGTCGGCCAGCAGGGCCTCTGGGGCCTCAACTTTTCCTACGATGAAATCCCGTACTACCAGTCGAACACGTACCACGGCATCTACACCGGCCCGAACGGCGTGACAGTGGGCGGAGCGGGGACGGGCAGCATCACCAACGTAACCACCCAGGCACCGAGCGCGCTGAGCTCGAACCAGAACGTTAACGTGATGCGCAACATCTTCACCGTCGGCGGCAAGTACCAGTGGCAGGACTGGACGATCACCAGCAGCATCCACCACGATCACAAGGAAGGCTTGCAGGAGAACTCGCTCGCCTGGCTCGGCGCGCCCAGCGTGATCACCGGCAACGGCAACATCACCAGCAGCGCGCTGTCGTACTTCCTCCAGCCGATCAACTACGACACGGACCGGATCGATGTCACCGCGGTCTATGGCAACTCGAGCCGGATGCAGCTGCTGTTGGGCTACACGTACAGCTCATTCACCGACAACAACACGACATGGGGGGGCTACAACCCGTTCGGGTTCACCAGCGGCGCCACGGCGACTGCCGGGAGCGCGGCGAACCTGGCGGCGTCGCAGAACATCCGGGCCAGCTACACCCTGCCGCCGTCGAACTCGGCACAACAGTTCAAGGCGCAGTTCGGCTACAACCTGACGCCCACCACGCGCATCAACGCGAATCTGCAATACGGGTTGATGTCGCAGAATGCCTCCTATACGGCCAGTACGGGCAACGGGAACTTCACGCCGATCGGACCGCCGAGAGACTCGTTCAACGGCATGATCGAAACCATCTTCGCCAATTTCGCCATCACCGCGCGCCCGCTGCCGAAACTCGACGTGCGCGCCAGCTATACGCTGGACGATCGCCAGAACCTCGCCTCACGGGCGGAATACGCCCAGTACATCAACGATGCCTACTCGGCCAGTCCGGGCATGCTGACGAACCTGCCGTCGAGCTATACGGACAACAAGGGGACCCTGGAGGTTGGCTACCATATCCTGCCGAAGACCAAGATCACGCTGGACTACAGCTACGATACGATCCATCGGACATGGAGCAACACCAACGACACCACCAACAGCACGGTGGCGGTGCAGGTGCGTTCGGCCTTGAGCGACAGCGTGTCGGCGTCGCTGCGCTACATGCACGACGCCCGCTGGGCCGGCGAATATAACCCCGGCGCGTCGTTCAGCGCACTCGGCCTGACCGGGACGAGCGACTTCTTTGGCTTCTACGACTACTACCTGGCATCGCGGCGGCGCGACGAGGTGAAGGGCACGATCGATTACGCGCCGGGACCCGAATCCCCCTTCCTGAGGGTGCCCGGGCTGACCATCTCGTTGGTCGGCAAGGCCGATTACGACTACTACCCGTCCTCGGCGCTGGGGTTGAAGAGCAACAACAGCCTCTCGATCGGCCCGGACATCAGCTACGAATTCTCCAAGACGCTGAGCATGCACGCCTTCTACGAATTCCAGCAGCTCTTCTTCAACACGAACAGCCTGGTGAGCAACGCCGTCTGCAACGGCAGCGGCACGACGCTGACGCCGGGACCGGGCTGCACCAGCAACGGCAGCTGGAACCAGAAGACCGACGATATAACGCACACCGTCGGAGCCAGCGTGGACTGGCAGCCGATCCCGGACAAGCTGAAGCTGTCGGCGGACTACACGCTCTCGTACGGCAACACGTCCTACACCTTCGCCGACGGCGGCATCTACTCCTTCCCGACCTCGGCCACGAACCCGACCCCGGTGGCGACGTCGGGGCTGTACATCATGCCGCTGCCGAGCACGAAGGGCATATTGAACAGCATCTCGCTGAAGGCGGAGTACAAGTACCGCCCGAACATAACGCTCATCGGGGGGGTCTCGTACTCACGGTTCACCTACCAGGACTACGCCTACGGCGTCGGCGCCACGCAGTTCAGCAACGCGATATTCACCGGCGATGCGAAGCCGAACTACTCGGTGGCCGCGGTGGCCCTGGCGCTTGCCGTGCGCTGGTAGGCCGGCTACCCGGCGCGGCGCAGCGTGTCGGCCGCCTCGGCCAGCGCCGCTGCGCCATCGCGCAACTGGTGCTCGGGCAGGCCGGCGAAGCCGAGGCGAACGATGTGGTCGTCGAGGTCGGCGCGCATGCCCGGCGCCGAGATCGGATCGACGCCGCCGACCCCGATCCGGCGCGCCGCCGCGGCAAAGCTTCGCGCCGAGCCGAGACCGCTGGGCAACAGCCAGGCCAGCGCCAGGCCGCCCTGCGCGGGCAACACGCGAACCGCACCGAAATGCTGGCCCAACGCCCCCTGCAGCACGTCACGCCGCTCGCGGCAGG
>CAYWOW010000083.1:0-12221 GCA_964459005.1 uncultured Acetobacteraceae bacterium | reverse complement strand
TTGGATTCGCGCGACAGCCGCGCCAGGGCGTAAGCGAGTGGGGTGCAATGCCGCTACGGCGTGCTCAATTTACCTTCCATGAGCCCTCGTCAAAGATCAAGCTGGCAGCTGCCTTAAGCTGGAATACGACGGTAGCGGAATTGCCGCGCACAATCACGCGGCTGATCGAATTCGGTAGCGCTGCCATGTTGCGGTCTGATGCGATAAATTTGGCCCACCCCGCGGCACCAAGTCCGGGGTATCGGGAGTATCCGGAGTATAGAGCAGCGATCCGCGATGCATACCGAGTGGTCGCGTACTTGCTCACTGCTGCCATATCGCCTCTTGCGAGAGCATCTGCGTAGACGAGAAAGGCTTTAGCCGGTGCGCTGTCGATCGCGGCATCGCCGCTCAGGTCCTGAGTGACCGGGTCAGGCGTGATAGGGGCGTCGAAGCTGGCTGACACCGACCCCCGCACCAGGTCGATATGCGCTTCGCCCGAGGCGTGCGTAGCGGTCACCTGTAATTGGCGAATTATGTGGGGATCGGGCGTCTTGGCGGCGAAGCCGGGGGGTGCCGGGGTTACCCAAGGTGGAAGATTGAGATTGTAGGCGCCGGCGTTCATGTTACTTCCCGTCGGGTCAGCCAGGATGACCACGCCATATATTTTCGCTTGCCTCGCGAATCCCACGGCGTCCACGGTGGTAGCGGCGCCGGCAATCATCAGCGGAATTTCCCCGTCTGTAAGAAATATCCGCAGGTGCGGTCCGTCTTGCAAGCCTTCCTCGTTGCCGCTTTGCACCACGAGGACATGGTCAAGCTTCACGGTCGCGCCGGCGTTGATTAGGACGCCATCAACGCGAGGCCCGTCATCTGCGGCAGCGCAGAGCACAACCGTCAGTGCGAGGAACGCAGTTTTTATGAGGCGGAATCTTACTGTCTGTTTGGATTTTAGGGCGGTGCAACCTGACGCTTCCATGTCTGTGCAATCCTTAACCTTCCTATCGCCCCGCCACGCTCCGCGCCCAGCGCAGTCCGCCCTCCAGCCAGCGCGCCGTCATCTCGTGCCCGCCGGGGTGCAGGCACAGTTCCAGCGTGCGGCGCGTCCGGCATGACCATACGTCGCACTGCAAGCCGCTGCTCAGCGTGTGGCGCTCCGGCGGCGCGGTGCAGCGGTCGGTCTCGCGCCAGATGCCGAAACCGCGCTCGATGTCGGCCTGGCGCCAGTTCTCGCGGATCGGCCGGCCGGCCAGCGGCACCATGTCGTCGGCGGTGCCGTGGACATGGCGCAGGTTCACCGGCGCCGTGCAGGCCGTCGGCATGCGCTCCCAAAAACCGCCCGAGAACGGCAGGAAGGCGGCGAAACCCAAGGGCGCGAAACACGCCATGTCCCAAACCATCGAGGCGCCGTCGCTGAATCCGGCCAAGACCACCAGCCGCGGATCGACCGGCCAGCGCCGCTTCACGTCGGCCACCACGCCGCGCAGAAAAGTCCGGTCGTCGCGCTCCTGGCTGGGCGCGCCCTGGTGCGCCCAGGCGCCGTCCAGCCCGTTCGGCGCCACCAGCAGGAAGCCGAGCGCCGCGGCCGGCCCCGCCACGGTCGGATCGGCCAGCACCTCGGCGGCCTTGCCGGTGTAGCCGTGCAGGAACATCAGCATGGGCAGCCGGGCGTGGCCGTCCCAGCCCGGCGGGACCTGCACGCGATAGCTGCCGCCGTCGGGCAGCCGGCACGGGTCGCAGGATTCCGCGGCGACGGCGGTCCCCGAGAGGGCAAGCAGCAGAAAAAGGACGAACGCGGCGCGCATCCGTTCAAGGCTCCCGGGGCAGATCGATCCAGGAGAGATGTCCCCCTTTCCCGGCCCCGGTGTCCAGGAAAACCGCCGTCCCGCCCGCCGTCCCACGGACCGTGAGCGGGCGGCCGTCGGGGCTGCGGTTGTCGTGCCCGCAATAGACGGTCAACCCCGCCGGAATGCGGTTTACCCAGTCCAGCACGCGGTCCGGAAAACCGTCGGGCCGGTGATGGCCGATGACCTGGCCGAACAGCGCGCGCGCCAGCGGCCCCTCCGGCTTGCCGCCGAAGGGCGGCGGCGCCTGGTGCAGCATGGCGGTGTGAAAGCCGCCGTGGACGAAGAATTCATCGCCGCGGCGCAGCCAGGCCGGCGCCGCGGCGATCGCCGCCAGCACGCGGGCGCGAAAATCGTCGTCGAGTTGCGCCGCCGTCGCCCGCAACGCCGCGTCGGCCTTCACCGCCCGGCCCGACAGCAGGCGCGCCAGCTTGTGGTCGTGGTTGCCCAGCAGGAACAGGCCGCGCCCGCGCGCCAGCAGGTCGAGCGCGATGCCGAGCGCGCCGGCATTGTCCGCGCCGCCGTCGACCAGATCGCCGAGTTGCACGACGAAACGGTCGGTCGCCACCGCGAGGGCGAAAGCGCGGGCATCGCCGTGCACGTCACCGACCACGCGCAGCGGGACACCGGGAGGGATCACGCGGGCAACACGCCGGCCCCCGGCGAGGGGTCAGGCCGGGCGTTCAAGCACGATCTGCCCGACATCCGTCCAGCCCGCCCGGAACCCGGTCTCGCAATAGGCCAGGTAGTATTCCCACAGCCGCTTGAAGCGGTCGTCGGCGGGCTTGGCCTGCAACCGCACGGCATCGGCGACGCGCGGCCAGGCCGCCTGGAAGCGCGCCTGCCAGCGCGCCAGCGTCTCGGCATAGTCGCGGCCGAACCAAAGCTCGGTCGACCACGCCAATCCCGCGCGCTTCGCCTCCTGGTGCAGCCGCTCGGGGCAGGGCAGCATGCCGCCCGGAAAAACGTGGCGCTGGATGAAGTCCGCGCCGCGCCGGTAGCTGGCGAAGAAGCGGTCGGCGATGGTGATGATCTGCAAGCCTGCGCGGCCGCCCGGCGCCAGCCGCTCGCGCACCGCGGCGAAGAAGGCCGGCCAGTATTTCTCGCCCACCGCCTCGAACATCTCGATGCTGGCGATGCGCTCGAAGCTGCCGCGCACGTCGCGGTAGTCCTTCAGCAGCAGCTCCACCCGGTCGGCCACGCCGGCGCGGATCATGCGGGCCTTGGCATAGGCCAGTTGCGCCGGCGAGATCGTGATGCCGGTGACGCGCGCGCCGTAGTCGCGCGCCGCCACCTCGGCGAAACCGCCCCAGCCGCAGCCGATCTCCAGCACGCTCATGCCGGGCTTCAGCTCCAGCGCCTGGCACATCCGGTGCACCTTGCGCAGTTGGGCGGCTTCCAGCGTGTCGTCGTTGCCGCCGAACAGGGCCGAGGAATAGGTCATCGTCGGGTCGAGCCAGGCGGCATAGAACTCGTTGCCGATGTCGTAGTGCTCGACGATGTTGCGCCGCGCGCCGCGCCGCGTGTTGGGCCTGAGCAGGTGCTGCAAGCGCGCCAGCGTGCGCATCCAGGGCCGGCCGGCCAGCAGCTTTTCCCACTCGGCCTCGTTCTCGGCGGCCAGCATCATCACCGCGCGCAGGTCGGGGGTGTCCCACAGCCCCTCGAGATAGGCCTCGGACAGGCCCAGGCTGCCGCCGGTCAGTAGCCGGCGCACCGCGCGCGGGTCCTTGACGATGAAGGTGGCGGCGGTTCCGGGGCCGGCCGCGAAGACGTGCCGGGCGCCGTCGGGCAGGACGATGGTCAAGCTGCCCCGGTGGATCAGCCGCGCCACGTGCAGCAGCAGACGCAGCCGACGGTCGGATGGCGCGGGTGCGGACATGCGGACAACCACCTCCCATCGCATCAGGCGATCGGGAGGAATGGCTACCCCAAAGCGGCAAACCGGAACAAGAAATGAATGCGCAGCCGTGCCAGGGCGAGAAAGCACGGCGGGGCAACGCCCTCGCTCTTAGTTGACGGTCTCGCCGGGATAGAGGCCGTAGAGATCGCTGCGCTTCAGGAAGCCGCGGTAGTCGTTCACCTGGACCTCGCACCACTCCGCCTTGCTATCGCAGGAGCGGATCTGGCCGATCACGCCCGGCTTCAGCCGGGCCACCGGCGCGGCGGTCGCCGAGGCCGTGTGGCGCAATACCTGCTCGTCGCCTTTCACCACGAAGCTGCGGCGGCCCGTGAGCGTGGCCTGGTGCACCCAGCCTTTCACGCCGTCCTGGTCCTCGATCAGCCGCCAGACCTCGAACTCGCGCTCGATTTGCACGGGCAGGTTGACCCGGTGATAGACCCAGTCGATCGGGTAGCGCGTGCCCGGCCCGCTGCGCAGGTTCACCTCGTCCGCCTTCAGGCTGGCCCAGCGCGGCAGCGGCAGGCCGGTGACGCCGCCCTTGGGCGTTTCCACCACGGAGGCGGCGGGCGGTGCCGCCGGGGCGGCCGGCGCGGCGGCCTCGGGCGCCGGGGTGGCGGCCGGTGCGGCGGCCGGCTTGGCGGCGGGCTTGGCCGGGGCGGGTTTCGCGGCATGCGCATTGGCCGGCGCGCTCACCACCGGCGTCGGCTTGGCGGCCGGCGTCTTCGGCTTGGCGGCCGGCTTCGCCGGATTGCCCGGCTGGCTGTGGCCAAGCTCCGATTTCGCCGGCGGTGGCTTCTTGACCTTGGGCGGGGGCGCCGGCTTGGCCGGGGCGGCTGGCGCCGTCGCGGCCGGCGGGGCTGCGGGCGGCGAGGTTTGAGGCGGCTGGGTCTGGGCCATGGCCGCCGATGCGGCGAGGTGCGCCACGACGGCCGCCGCCAGCACGATGAAAAAACGTTTCATACCCCACTCCGTGCCGACCCGACACGAATCGGGTCAGGCGCCAAGCTTACAGGGACAGCATTTGTCCGCCGGCACAAGCCTCCAGGAAGGTCGCGACCCCCGCCACCCGCACCCCGGGCAGCAGGTGCTCCGGCGCGATCGCGTCGAGTCGCATGCCGGCCTCGCAGGCCATCAGCCGCACCCCGAGTTCCACCGCCGAGTCGCGCAACTCGCCGATGCCGGCGACCCCGTGCGCGCGCACCATGGCGTCGCGTCCGGACTCGAGGAGCCCCGACCAATCCGCGCACAGCGCCCGGCAGCCTCCGTTGGTGGCGAACAGCACCACCGGGCGCCCCAGCGCGGCCGCTCCGGCGGCCAGGACAAAGGCGTAGTGGGCCCGTTCGTGGGTGCCGGAAATCAGCAGGATGCCGAGCGGTTCAGATGGCACAGGCGGGGCCCTCCGTGCGGACGTGGGCGGACAGGTCGCGCAGCGTGGCGTGCGGGCCGCAGGCCAGGCAGTTCGGATCGGGGGCGAGGCGGGCGGTGTGCAGGCGGCTGGCCAAGGCGTCCCAGATCAGCAGGCGTCCGGACAGGCTGTCGCCGATGCCGAGGATTTCCTTCAGCACCTCGGTGGCCTGCAGGGTGCCCATGACGCCGACGACCGACCCCAGCACGCCGGCCTCGCCGCAGCTCGGCACCATCCCGGGCGGCGGCGGTGCCGGGAAAAGGCAGCGGTAGCAGGGGCCGCCCGCGTGCGGCTTGAACACCGAAAGCTGGCCCTCGAAGCGCAGCACCGCCGCCGAGACCAGGGTGCGCCGCGCCAGCACGCAGGCATCCGCCAGCAGGAACCGGGTGGCGAAATTGTCGGTGCCGTCGCAGACGATGTCGTAGCCCGCCACCAGATCCAGCGCGTTGTCCGGCTCCAGACGGAACCGGTGGGTCTCGACCGCCACGTTCGGGTTGAGCGCACGCGCCGCCATCGCCGCCGAGTCGGCCTTGGCCATGCCGATCCGCGCCGTGGTGTGGGCGATCTGGCGTTGCAGGTTGGACAGCTCGACCACGTCGTCGTCCACCACGCCGATCCGGCCGACCCCGGCGGCGGCGAGGTAGAGGATCAGCGGGCTGCCCAGTCCGCCGGCGCCCACCACCAGCACGCTGGCATCGCGCAGTTTGGCCTGACCGGTGCCGCCGACCTCCGCCAGCAGGATGTGGCGCGAGTAGCGGTTGATTTCTTCGTCGTTGAAATCGAGGCTCATGGGTCCAGCATAGACGGACACCGCCGCGCCACGAAGAGTCGCATTGGCGGCTTGCAAGGATTGTGATGACGCATAACCATTCCGCCCTGGTGCTTTTCTCCGGCGGCCAGGATTCGACGACCTGCCTGGCCTGGGCGTTGTCGCGGTTTTCCCATGTCGAGACCGTGGGATTCGCCTACGGCCAGCGCCACGCCGTCGAGCTGGACTGCCGCGGACCCGTGCGCGACGGGCTGGCGGGGCTGATGGACTGGGGCGAGCGACTCGGGCCGGATCATCTGGTCGATCTCGGCGCCTCGCTGGCCGGCATCGGCGCGACGGCGCTGACGTCGGAGGCGGAAATCAGCATGACCACGGAGGGCCTGCCCAGCACCTTCGTGCCCGGCCGGAATCTGGTTTTCTTGGCCTATGCGGCGGCGATCGCCTACCGGCGCGGGCTGCGCCACCTCGTCGCCGGCATGTGCGAGACCGACTATTCGGGCTACCCGGACTGCCGCGACGACACCGTCAAGGCCATGCAACTGGCGCTGAACCTGGGCATGGACCGTCGGTTCGTGGTGGAGACGCCGCTGATGTGGGTGGACAAGGCGGCCACCTGGAGCCTCGCCGAGGAGCTGGGCGGCGCGGCGCTGATCGAGCTGATCGTCGAGCACACCCATAGCTGCTACCTCGGCGACCGCACCACGCGGCACGACTGGGGCTGGGGCTGCGGCACTTGCCCGGCCTGCGAGTTGCGCGCGGCGGGCTGGCGGCGATGGCGGGAGGAGCGGCTGTGACCCTCCGGTTCCTGCACGCGGCCGACATCCACCTGGACAGCCCGTTGCGCGGGCTGGAGACTGACCCCGGCGCGCCGGTCGAGCTGATCCGCGGCGCCACGCGGCGGGCGCTGGGCCGGCTGGTCGACCTGGCGCTGGACGAGGATGCGGCCCTGCTGCTGATCGCCGGCGACATCTACGACGGCGACTGGCCGGATTACGGCACCGGGCTGTTCTTCGCCGCCCAGATGGCGCGGCTGACCCGGGCGGGGAGGCGGGTGATCGTCATCCGCGGCAACCACGACGCGCAGAACCGCATCAGCCGCACGCTGCGCCTGCCCGAGGGGGTGCGGCTGCTCGACCACCGCAAGCCGGAGACGGTGGAACTGGCCGATCTGGGGCTGGCGGTGCACGGCCAGAGTTTTGCCGAGCAGGCGGTGACGGATAACCTGGTTCGGGGTTATCCGGCGGCGGTGGCGGGACGGGTGAATATCGGCCTGCTCCATACCTGCCTCGAGCAGACCGGCGGGCTGCACGAGCGTTACGCCCCCTGCACCCGCGCCGACCTCGAGGCGCTGCGCTACGACTACTGGGCGCTCGGCCACATCCATGCCCGCGAGGTGATATCGGCCGATCCGTGGATCGTTTTCCCGGGCAACCTGCAGGGCCGGCACATCAACGAGCCCGGCCCGAAGGGCGCCACCCTGGTCACCGTGGACGAGGGGCGGATCGTCGCCGTCGAGCCGCGCGTCGTCGATGATTTCCGCTGGGCGCGCGTGAGCGTCGATGTCACGGGTTGCGAGACCCGCGAACAGGCGCTGGAGCGGGTGCAAACCGCCCTGCAAATCGCCTTCGACGCTGCCGAGGGGCGCGGGCTGGCCGCCCGGGTGACGCTGGCGGGCGCCACCATCGTGCACGGCGCGCTGACCGCCGCCGACCTGCGGGCGGAGGTGCTGAACGAAGCCCGCCAGCTCAGCCCGAACCTGTGGATCGAGGGGGTGGAACTGCGCACCCGGCCGGCGCGCCCGCCGCTGGAAGACCGCGGCGACGCGCTCGGCACGCTGGCCCGCCGGATCGACGCGCTGGTGGCGGCGCCGCCGGACGACCTGCTCGGCGACTGGCCGGAGCAACTGAAAAACAAACTGCCGCCGGGCGCATTGCCGGACGACCATCCGCTGAAGGACCCGAAGCAAATATTGGCCCGTGCCCGCGACCTGCTGCTGGCGCGGCTGGCGGAGGGGTGAATGCGCTTCGATAGTTTGATATTGGATAGTTATGGGCCATTCCTGAACCAGGAACTGACCTTCGATCCGGCGCCCGGGCGGATCAATCTGCTCGTCGCGCCGAACGGCGCCGGCAAATCGGTGCTGCGCGGCGCCTTTTCCGACCTGCTGTTCGGCATCGGGCACCAGAGCCCGATGACCTTCGCCCATCCTGCCGCGCGGCTGCGCCTGACCGCGCGGGTGCGGCTGGAGGACGGCGGCACCCGCGTGCTGGTGCGGCGCAAGGGACTGGGCAACACGCTGTCGGACGGCACCACACCGATCCCGCCGGAGGAATTGCGGGCGCTGCTGGGCGGGGCGGTGGCGGATCTGTTTCGTGACCTGTTCGCCCTCGACAGCCACCTGCTGCGCGACGGCGGCCTGGCGCTCAGCCGCTCCAATGGCCGACTCGGGCAGATGCTGCTGGCCGGCGGCGGCGGGCTCGGGGCGGTGCAGGGCCTGCTCAAGGCGCTGGAGGATGCGCGCGACGACATCGGGCGTGCGGACCGCAACCAACAGACCAAGCCGCTCTGGCACGCCGCGCGGGACGTGGCGGAGGCCGGACGCGCGCTGGCGAAGCACGCGCTGCGCCCGGAGGCTTGGCAGGGGATGGAAAAACGGGCCGCCGAGGCCAACGCCGCGCTGGCCGCACTGCGCGAGGAGCGGCTGGCCGTGGACGCCGAACTGGCGGGGCTGACCACCGTGCGGGCGGTGCGTCCCTGGCTGGCGCGGCGCGACGAGGCGCTCGCCGTGCTCGCCGTCGCCGGCGACGTGCCCCGGCTGGAAGCGAATTTCGAGAAGCGCTGGCACACGGCCGTGGAGCAGCATGTCCGGCTCGGCGCCGCGGCGGCGGAACGCGCGCGCCAGGCCGCCGAAGCCGAGGCGGCCCTGGCGGGGCAGGCACCCGACACCACCCTGCTGCAAGCGGCCGAGCGGATCGAGCAGGTGCTGGGCGACGCCATCAGGGCCGCGAGTGCCGCCACCGACCTGCCCCGTGTCGAGGCCGGCTGCCACGACGCCGTGGTGGAGGCCGCTCGGCTGCGCCGGGAACTGGGCTGGGAGGCGACGGTTGCGCTGCCGCCCGCCCCGGCGTTGCGGGCGGCGCGGGAGCTGTTGACCGCCAGGGCCGGGCTGGTGGCGGATGGTGACAACACCGCGAACGAGCTGGCGAAAGCGCGGCAGCACCTGAAAGGCGCGCAAACCGATCTCGATGCCCTGCCGCCGGCCGAGGACACCGCCGCGCTGGCCGCCCTGGTTCGCGACATCCGCGCCGCCGGCGACCCGGCGCGCCGCCTGGACACGGCGCGCCGGGCCCGGCGCGATGCCGAGGCGGCCGTCGTCGCGGCGCTCGCCGCCCTGCCCGAGCGGGCGCTCACCCGCGAGCAACTGGCGCAAACCCGGGCGCCCGCCGCCCCGGCGCTGGCGGCCTGCGAGGCGGCGCTGGGCGAGGCCGAGACGGCCTGCCGCGATGCCCTGCGCGAGCGCGACGGTCTGGCGCGCGACCGGGCGGCCGCCGAGGCTGGGCTGGCGGCGCTGACGCGCGTGGCGGCGCTGCCCGAGCCGGGCGCGCTGGCGGCGGCGCGGGCGGCGCGCGACCGGCTGTGGGATAGCGTTCGCGGTGGCGCGTCGGCCGACGCGGTGGGCTTCGAGCGCGCCTTGCGCCATGCCGACGCGGTCGCCGATACGCTGATCGCGCACGCCACCCAGGCCGCCAAGGCGGAGGGGCTGCGCCGGGACATCGAGGTTTCCGCCGCGCGCCAGTCGGCGGCGGAACTGGACTGCGCCGGGACGGCGGAACGACTGGCCCGGGCGCGGGCCGACCTGGCGGCGCTGGCCGGGGCGGCCGGGGCGCCTGTTCAGGCGATTCCGGCGGTGCTGAGGGCGTTCCTCGCGGCGCGCGACACCGCCCTGCAATGTGGCATCGCGCTCGACCGCGCCAGCGCCGAAGAGGCCGACATCGTCGCGGCGCTGGACGCGGCGGCGCGCGCGCTGGCGGATTTTGGCATCGCCGGCGAGGGACTGGCGGCGATGCTGGGGGCGGTCGAGGCGCGCATCGCCGAATCCCGGGACGCGACGGCGGCGCGCAAGGCGGCCCTGATGGAATACCGCAAAGCCGAACGCGACGTGCAGGACCGTAGCGCCGCCGAAGCCCGGGCGCGGCAGGCGCTGGAGGCGTGGATGGCGGCGTGGCGCGCGGCCGTCGCCGCCTTGGCGCGCCCCGATGGCGAGTCCCCGGAGGCCACCGGGGCGGCGCTGGAACTGGTCGACCTGCTGCGCGCCCAGGAAACCGCCGGCGTCGCCGCGGGGACGCGCATTCGTGACATGCGCGCCGCGATCGACGGTTTCGCCGCCGATATCGCCGCGCTGTGCGCGCAGGTAGCGCCGGACCTGGCGGCGCTGCCGGCCCAGGAAGCCGCGGCGGGGTTGCGGTCGGGGCTGCGCGCGCAGCAGGACGCCGCGACGCTGCGCCAGGCGGACCGGCGCAAACGCGACGACGCGCTGACCCAGGCGATCGCCGCCAGCGAAAAGGCGCGCGCCGCGGCGGACGAGCTGGCGGCCTTGCGCGCCGCCCTCGGGGTCGCCGACGACGAAGCCGCCGCCGGGCAACTGGAGCGCGTGCGCCGCGTGGGCACGGCCGAGAAGGAACTGGCCGAAGCGCGGCGCCACATCGCCTCGCAGGGCGACGGCCAACCCGAGACGCAGCTGGACGCCATGGCCGCCGCCAGCAGCGCCGAGGAGGAGAGGGCCCGCATCGGCGCGCTGGAGGCCCGGCAGGCCGAGCTCGGCCCGCTGATCGAGGCGGCCTCGGCGGAGGCCCGCAGCGCCGCCGATGCGCGCGACCGGGCCGGCCAGGGCGAGGCGGCGCAGGAGGCGGCGGCGCAGCGCGAGGCGGCGCTGGCCACGCTGGCCCGCCACGCCGAGGAGGCCCTCGTGCTGCACGCCGCCGCCAGCCTGCTGCGCGCCGGGATGGCGGCGGGGGGGGACGCCGAAGGCTCGGCGGCGGTGGTGCGCATCGGCGCGGTGTTCCGCCAGATCACCGGCGGCGCGCACGCTGGGGTCGCGGTGCAGGACGACGGCAGCGATCGCGTGCTGGTGGCGCTGGAGGCCGACGGGACCACCGCCAAGCAGGTCGCGGAACTGTCGGAGGGCACGCGCGACCAGCTTTTCCTGACCCTGCGCATCGCCGCGCTGGAGGCCTATGTGCGCGACAACCCGCCGCTGCCCTTCATCGCCGACGACGTGCTGCAAACCTTCGACGACGCCCGTGCCGCCGCCGCGCTGCGCGCGCTGCTGGATCTCTCGGCGCACGTGCAGGTGATCGTGCTGACCCACCACCCGCACGTGCAGGCGCTGGCCCACGCGCTGCCCGTGGGCACGGTGCACACTATAGTACTGCAAAACCTCGTCGCGGCGGCTTGACGGCGGGGCTTTTTCGCGGCCTACACGAGGCCCCCAGCAGGAGGGCAACCCCATGTCGGACTACGTGATCGCTCCGCCCCCGATTTCGTCCGTTCCCGTCGCCGGTGGGGGCCGGTTTCCGGTGCGGCGGATTTTCTGCGTGGGGCGCAACTACGCCGAGCACGCGCGCGAAATGGGCAGCGACCCCGATCGCGAGCCGCCGTTCTTCTTCACCAAGCCGGCCGACGCGCTGGTGACCGGCGGCGCCGACATGCCCTATCCGCCGGCCTCCAACAGCCTGCACCACGAAATGGAACTGGTGGCGGCGATCGGCAGCGGCGGCGCCGCCATCCCCGTGGCCGAGGCGCTGGGCCATGTGTGGGGCTACGCCGCCGGGCTCGACATGACGCGGCGCGACCTCCAGAACGCCGCCAAGAAGGAAGGCAAGCCCTGGGACATGGGCAAGGGGTTCGACCACTCCGCCCCGATCGGCGAGATGATTCCCGCCGCCCGCTTCCCCGACCCGACGCACGGGCTGATCGAGCTCAAGGTGAACGGCGCGGTGCGCCAGACCAGCGATCTGTCGAAACTGATCTGGAGCGTCGCCGAGACCATTTCCTTCCTCTCCGGCCTGGTCCGCCTCGCGCCCGGCGACCTGATCTTCACCGGCACGCCGGAAGGTGTCGCCGCGGTGGTCCGCGGCGACCTGCTGGAAGGCGTGGTCGCGGGAGTGGGCAGCGTGCGCACGCGCATCGTCTGACCATGACCGAACGCCTGCGGATCGCCACCTGGAACATCAACTCCCTGCGGCTGCGCCTGCCGCTGCTGCCGCGGCTGATCGCGGCGCTGAACCCCGACGTGATCTGCCTGCAGGAAACCAAGGTCCCGGA
>CAYWOW010000082.1:0-12390 GCA_964459005.1 uncultured Acetobacteraceae bacterium | reverse complement strand
CCGTCATGTGACGAAACAGCGCATAGTGCTGGAAGACAAACCCGACGCCGCGCTCGCGGGCGGTCACACCCTCCATCGATCGTCCATCGATTTCGATCCGCCCGGAATCGACGAAATCCAGCCCGGCGAGCGCCCGTAGCAGAGATGTCTTGCCGGACCCCGATGGGCCCAGCAGCGCCAGGAATTCGCCGCTGGCAACGGCCAGGCTGACACCATCCAACGCCGCCGTCTTGCCAAACGCCTTGTGCAATTCGAAGAGTTCGACTTTCACAGCAATGCTCCGCCACGCCGTCCGACCCGCCATTCCAGTGCGGCCTTCACGGCGAGAGTCACCAACGCCAGCAGCGACAACAGGCCGGCGATCGTGAAGGCGCCGACCCAATCGTAGTCATTGAACAAGGCTTCGACCTGAAGGGGCATGGTCATTGTCAGGCCGCGAACATGGCCGGAAACCACCGCTACCGCGCCGAACTCACCCATTGCACGGGCATTGCACAGCAGCACGCCGTACAGCAGCCCCCATCGGATGTTCGGCAGCGTCACGCGTCGAAAGATCTGCCATCCCGTGGCCCCGAGCGTGATCGCGGCCTCCTCCTCGGTCGATCCCTGCTCCTGCATCAACGGAATCAACGTGCGGGCGACGAAGGGGAAGGTGACGAACACGGTGGCGAGGATCAACCCTGGCAAGGCGAAGATGATCCGCACCCCGGCACGGTCGAGCATCGGCCCGAGCCAGCCATTGGCGCCGAACAGCAGCACCCACACCAGACCGGAGATGACCGGCGAGACCGATAAGGGCAGCTCGATCAGCGTGACCAGCAGGCCGCGCCCGGGAAAACGGAAACGACCGATGCACCATGCGGCGGCCAGCCCACAGACTGTGTTGAGCGGCACGCTGACCGCGGCAACGATGAGGGTGAGCTCGATCGCCGCGACCGCATCGGGTTCGATCAGGGCATTGACAACAGCGCCCAACCCATGGGCGAAAGCTTCGACGAACACCACCGCCAGCGGCAACAGCAACAGGACGGCCAGCAGAAGGATCGTCAGCGCGATCAGACCGGCCTGGGTTGCCGGCCGTTCGGTGGTGCATACGGGCAGCGCGCCGGCAATGCCAGGAACAGGGCTCATGGAGCGCGCCTTGCCATGCGCCATTGCAGCAGATTGAGCAGCAACAGAATACCGAACGACGCCAGCAACATTACCAGTGCCAGCGCCGCCGCGCCGGCATAATCGAGCTGCTCCAGGCGAATCACGATCAGCAACGGGGCGATTTCACTGATCATCGGCATATTGCCGGCGATGAAGATCACCGAGCCATACTCGCCAATGCCGCGCGCCAGCGCCGCCGCGAATCCGGCCAGCAGCGCCGGCATCAGTGCCGGCAGCACGACGCGGCGCAGCGTCTGCGCCCGAGTGGCACCAAGCGTCGCCGCGACCTCTTCCGCCTCCAACGGCAAGTCCATCAACACAGGTTCAAGGGTACGAACGACAAACGGCAAGCCGACAAAGACCAACGCGACCAGGATCCCGAGCGGGGTATAGGCGACCTTAATGCCGAGCGGTGTCAGCAGAGTGCCGATCCAGCCCTTGGGTGCGAGTAGCGCCGTCAGCGCGATTCCTGCCACCGCGGTCGGTAGTGCGAGCGGCATATCGATCAGGGAATCCACCAGATTGCGGCCAGGAAATCGATAGCGGACCATCACCCAGGCAACCAGCAGGCCAAATGGAACGTTTACCGCGGCGGCGAGTACTGCTGCTCCGAAGCTCAGCCGCAGTGCCGCCAGCACCCGCGGCTCCGCGATCGAGTGCCACACCCCCGCGATGCCCAGAGTCCACGGTCGCAGCACCAACAACGCGAGCGGCAGAACGACAATCAATGACAGCCAGGCCAAAGTGATCCCGAGCGTCAGCGCGAACCCCGGAAGCGCCGAACGGTTGGCTCGCAATCTCATTTGCCCGGCGTGAAAATGCGATCGAACATCCCGCCATCAGTGAAATACTTGGCCTGCGCGATATCCCAGCCGCCGAAATCCTGAATAGTTACCATCTTCAGCGCGGGATAGCGCTCGGCGTACTGCCCTAGTACATCGGGATCACGCGGGCGGTAATATTGCGTTGCGATGATGGTCTGCGCCTGCCGCGCGTAGAGGAACTCAAGATACGCAGTCGCCACGGTTCGTGTTCCCCTCTTGTCGACGACGCGGTCGACCACCGACACCGGCGGCTCGGCCAGGATGCTGAGCGACGGATAGACGATCTGGTAGTCATCCGACCCGAATTCCTGGCGTGCCAGCCATGCCTCGTTCTCCCAGGCCAGCAACACGTCACCCAGGCCGCGCTGGACGAAGCTGTTGGTGGCACCGCGCGCGCCGGTATCCAGCACCGGCACCTGGTGGAACAGGCGACGCATGAAGTCCTCGGCGGACGCCTCGGTCGCGCCGGGTTGGCGTTCCGCCCAGGCCAGCGCCGCCAGGAAGTTCCACCGCGCGCCGCCCGAGGTTTTCGGGTTCGGCGTGATCACCGTCACGGCGGGCTTTAGCAGGTCCGGCCAATCGAGAACGCCCTTGGGATTCCCCGCGCGCACCAGGAAAACGATCGTGCTGGTGCATGGCGCGGAATTGTCCGGCAACCGCTTCTGCCAGTCCATCGCAATAAGGCCGCGGCGCGCCAGCGCATCGACGTCGGCGGCGAGCGCCAGCGTCACAACGTCGGCCTGCAACCCGTCCAGCACGGCGCGTGCCTGGGCGCCGGACCCCCCATGCGATTGGTTGATCGTGATCCTTTCCCCGGTCCTCTCCCGCCACGCCGTGATGAAAGCGGGATTGAGCGCGCGGTACAGTTCCCGGGTCGGGTCGTAGGACACATTCAGGAGCGTCGTCTCTGCCGCCACGACGCGCCTAGCCGGGGCGAGCAGCCCCGCAGCCGAGCCGACTATCGTGCGGCGGGTCAGAGTTGGATGCGGCATGGCATGTCTCCGCTCGGCACAATGGAACGCAGGGAGGTTGGTATCATCGCCGGCAAAGCGCAGGCGCGGCATGACCGGCCAGAAAAACCCTTATCCCGGTCACCCGTTTCGGAGCCTACCAGTCGAGCATATTGGACGTTTGAACAATGTGCAATATTCTTTCGCACGATTTCATACAAGAGTTTCGGACAATTGCCCACTACCAGTTGAGATGCGCGCGCGGCTCCGCTACCCTACCCGCATGTGCGAACTGCTCGGCATGAGTGCCAATGTCCCGACCGATATCTGCTTCAGCTTCGCTGGTCTGATTCGCCGGGGCGGTCAGACCGGACGCCACGCCGACGGCTGGGGCATCACCTTCTACGAGGGCAAAGGCTGCCGCGCATTCCACGATCCGCGGCCAAGCGCGGAGTCCGAGGTTGCGCACTTCCTGCGCGACTACCCGATCCGCAGCAACGTGGTGATCTCGCACATCCGCCGCGCCAATCGCGGCCGCATCGCGCTTGAAAACACGCATCCGTTCACCCGCGAGTTGTGGGGCCGGGCCTGGACCTTCTGCCACAATGGCCAATTGCGCGGCGTCAAGCGGCTGGTGCTGGCGCATAACCGGCCGGTCGGGACGACCGACAGCGAGCACGCATTCTGCTGGATGCTGGATACGTTGCGGGCACGCTGGGTACAACCACCCAGCGAACGCCATATCGCCGCGGCGATCGACGAGCTGTGCGGCCAGCTCGCCGCGATGGGTGTCTTCAACATGCTCCTGACCGACGGTCGCATTTTGTACTGCTACTGCACCACCCGGCTTGCCTGGATCACCCGGCGGGCTCCGTTCGGGCCGGCGACGCTGCTGGACGAGGATCTCACCGTCGATTTCGCCCGACATACCACCCCCGATGACGTCGTAACGGTCGTGGCGACCCGCCCGTTAACTCGCAACGAGGTCTGGACGCCCATGCAGTGCGGCACGTTGTGCCTGTTCCGTGAGGGCATACGCGTCGATGTCGATGTCGATCGCGCCGCGCGGCGGTCGGGCCAGCTCGCCCCATTGCGGCAGGAGGCATGAATGGACGCCGTCGTCACCCGCCGGCATGTGCGCCGGCCCTCACCGGATGCGCTCCCGCGCAGGGAAATCGCGAAACAAGCCGTCGCCGCCGAGCTGCATCGGCTCGGCGCGACAATCCTGGGTTTCGCGCCGGTGCAACGCTGGGCCGCGCACGGCGAGGTGCCACCGGCCTATCGGCCGGAAGCGATCTGGGCGCCGGTACGCACGGTCATTACCTTCGGCGTGCCGATGCTGCTGCCGGTGATCGAGTCGACACCGTCGATCAACTACCAGGAACACTACAACAGTTCCAACCGGCTGCTGGACGAGATCAGCTACCGTCTCGCCATCTGGCTGAACGAGGCGGGGCATCCGGCGATGTCCTTGCCGCGTGACGGCTACGGCAGCCTTGAGGTGTTGTTGAAGAACCCGTTTGCCTCGTTCAGCCACACCTACGCGGCGAAATATGCCGGGCTCGGCACCGTGGGGATGTCACGCAATCTTCTGGTGGCAAAATATGGACCGCGCGTGAGGTTCAACTCGGTGTTCACGGCGGCGGTGTTCGAGGGCGATCCCGAATATACCGATGAACTCTGCACCCAATGCCGGATCTGCGAGCGCGCCTGCCCGACCGGCGCGATCCGTGCTCGTGCCGACGGCATCATCGGCGATCTCGACAAGGACGCTTGCACCCGCCACCACATCACCCTGCGCGACGAAAACCGCTGGCCCTGTGGGATCTGCGCGAAGGTGTGCTCGGTTGGCGCCGACCGTCACCTGTATGCCAGCCCGACGGTGAAACGTTACCTGGACGAGCGAGGCGCGCTGGAGAAGAATCCGGACGATCCGCGCTATCGTTCGCTGGTGCACGTACGGCGCCACGGCTCCGGCGGCACGCGCATCGCCTGACCTGTGCCGCGTTGGACATCGGTTGCGGCACCGGGCGCGCCGCCGTCAAACCGTGAGCGGCACACTTTCCGTCGGGGCGAACTGCGCGCAGGTGGCACGACTCGAAAGAAGGATGTCGTGCAGTGCGCACAACCCATCATCGGCCCGCACCGAGCCATAGGCTGAGCCCATCGCATCCAACCCCGGGAACGCCGCCGCGATCGTCGCGGCGGCGTTGCGGAAATGCCGGCATGCACCACAGTGTGTCGCGCTGATCACTGCCCCAGCCCTGCCCAGTAGGAACCGAACACCAGTACCGACAGCACGAAGCCGAGCATCACGTTCACCACCACCCCGGCGGTGAACGCCACGAACGGCTTACTTCCAACCGAAGCGAACTCGCGCAATCGGGTGCTCAGGCCAATGCTGAGGAAGCTGAAGGTGAAGACCCAGACGCGCAGCGTATTGATCGGCGCGACCAACCTGGGTTTTGCCACCGCGTTGTAGTCGGCGAATGACAGGCCCCGCACCACCAGCGTCACCAGGATCGAGGCGAGCAGAAAACCGATGACGAATTTCGGGAACCGCCACCAGACCTGCCCAAGCTCGGCACGGCCGCCGGTCTCGCCGACATCCCAGCGGGTGACGGCGACGATGGAGAGTACAAGAGCCCAGATGCCAATCCAGACATCGCGGCCGACGACCTTGACCAGCGTGTACGACCACACCGCCTGATCGGCGTTGCCGGCAATGCCGGTACCGGGGCCGGCCATGCCGCCATAGGTCTGCGCGGCGGCGAATCCGGCCGCGTCGGCGAATTCCGACGTGCCGATCCAGGCCCCGCCCACTCCGGTCGGCAAATGCAGTGCCCGGGCAACCAGCGGCAGGGCGAAGATCATCACGATTGCCCACAGGATCACCAGGGTGATGGCGATTGGCGGATATTCCTTTCTTGCCCGCACCGCGCCGGCAACGGCGATGGCGGCGGAGACTCCGCAGACCGCGCCGCCCGCACCCAGCGTGGCGGCCAGCCGCTTATCGAGTCCCAGCCAGCGCGCGACTGCGAAGATGACGAAAAAGGTGACAAGCGAGACGACCGATGCCTGAAGGATCGCCACCGGTCCCGCCCAAACGATCAGCGTAAACGGCAGCGTCGCCCCAAGCAGGACGATGCCGGTCTTGATATAGAAATCCACCCGCAAACCGGCACCGAACCAGGCCGGCAGACCGATCACATTGGAAATCAGCAGCCCCAGCACCAGCGCCACCAGCGGTGGCTCCAGGTTGTAATAGAGCGCCTGATCCCAGGCGCCGGCGGCATAGACCGCGACGGAGACCAGATAGAGCAGCAGGAAGGACGGCACGAATTCGGCGGCGCGATAGCCGATGGCCACCCCCGCCGCGGTGAACAGCACCAGCCAGACCACGAACTGTGCGACGTAGCGCGGCGCGTCGGCCAGAAGTTGCGCGCCGAGCTGGCCGAAGCTGGACCATTTCGCCGGAGCCACCGCGAGCCAGGCCAGGCTCGATCCCGACGCGAACCAGAGCCAGGCGACGACGACCAGGCCGAGTCCAAGCCACACCGCCCACCAATCTTCTTTCAGCCACAGCTCGCGCCAGCCCGTGCGTTGTTCGACAGCAGGGGCGTTCTCCGCAGTTAGATCTGTGCTCATGACAACCTCGCTGGGTAAGGCGGCCGGTCGGCTGCCGGTGGGTGGCGATGCGTTTCCCCGGCACGACAGCGGGACAGGGAAAGGAACGGCGCCCACCGGGCGCCGTCTAGTTTCGGGAGGAAACGACGGTCGTACCGAAAGCCGATGCAACCGTGAGCGACAGGCTCGGCGCATATAACAGCCATGTCAAGTGTAATTTACGCATAATTCAGAATTGCACTAGAGTCAAACGTTCAAAAGGTTTGGCGCAGCCGCGCCCGCGCGATTTCGAAGCGGCCGCATCGAGGCTACTTGCGGCCGCGCCGTTCCGCCGGCGGCTTCAGCGGCCCGTAGAGGTGGCTGTAGTAGCCGTCTGCCTGTTGCAGCGCCGCGACGGGGTTGTGGCCGAGCACCCGGTCCTTGGTCACCAGCACGGTGGTGGGCGCGGTGGCGTGTTTGAAGAATAGGCTGTCGTGGCCTATGCACAGGCCCATCACCACGTTGAACTCGCTGCCGTGGGCGTTCAGCAGCTCGGCCTGGGCGATCGGGTTGCAGGCCGCCTCAAAGGTGCCAGGGTGGATCTTCTGCGCATCGGTCAGCCCCAGTTCCTCCTTCGGGATACTGCCGTTCTTGCAGGCCACCGAAATCACCGTGAGCCCGTGGCTTTCCAGGATACGCGCCAGTACGGTGCTCAGATCGAGCAGGCCGATACAGGTGGCGATGCCGATCTTCCGCCAACCCATGCGTTTGGCGTATTCCACGATCTCCTGCACGCGGGTCCACCGGCAGTAGCCCTCGGATTCCACCAGCGCGGCTTCACGGGACAGGCGTGCGTTGTCGGGGTCGTCATAGAGAGTGCGGGCCAACGCCTGGGTATCCGGGTTGACCTTGCTGGGGCAGAAGCCGGGCCCGCGCAGGCCCGCCTCGCCGGAGCGGCACGCACGCACGCTGGCGGGACAATCGGCACAGGCAGGATCAGCGTAAGTCATGGCAGCCTTCCGCGAGGAATGAGACAGACAGTTCCAGACAGTGGATTGCGTCTTCGACCTGGATCATCGAAGATCGGCGGCAGCTCAGGTTCTCGGCAGCCCGGGCGGGTTGGTCCTCGACACCTGGATCGCTTCGGCCTGCAGGTTCCAGCGAGCGAGTTGTCGGGCATAGATTCCGCTCGCAATCAGGCCGTTGACCGCTGCCGTGAACGCATCAGCGATGCCACTGCCCTTGCGCGTCGTCACGGCGATTTCCGCGGTCAGCGGCCAACCACCGTTGACGATGCCCGCCAGTTTGGTGAGACCGTCGACGGCCGCGCTGTAGGCGGCGCTGGCGTTGGGCCCGAGCGTCGCGTCGGCGCGGCCGGAGGCAATGGCCAGCTTCTTCAGTGCCTCGTCCTGATAGTACTGGAATTCCACCGGCTTCAGGCCCGCCGCGACGTTCCGGCGATTCCACTCCAGCAGTACCTTCTCCTGATTGGTTCCGGAACTGACGATGATGCGCAGCCCCGCGACATCCTTCGGCTCCTTGATCGACGCGATCGCACTGTCGCGGGCGACGTAGAATCCCAGTTGGTCCTGGCGATAGGTCGAGAAGTCGAATTTTTCCTTGCGCTCTTCGGTGACGGTGACGTTGGAGATGACCGCATCGAACCGGCCGGACTGAAGCCCGAGCGGCCAGTCCGCCCAGGCGGTCGGCACGATCTCGGGCTTCAGTCCCAGACTTTCGCCGAGCAGAAAGATGATGTCCGGTTCGTTGCCGATGACGGTCTTCGCGTCGGTGGCAAAGGTGCTGAGCGGCGGGACGGTCGGTGCGTTGCCGATGGAAAGCGTTCCCGGCCTGGCGAACGTGAAGCCCTTCGGAATCAGCGCGATGGCTGCCTCGTTGCGGGGCGCATGCAGGCGGCCGGGCTGTTCGGGGCCAAGGTCGATGGCTTCGGCCCAGGCGGCGGGCGCGTGTACAAGGAGACTGGAAACAGCCCCGGTAAGCCCCGCGATGACGGCGCGACGACGAATGAACATGGAAACCTCCTGTGTGATCGAGGGGAAATGGAACGCGGCGCGCGGCGTTACAGCACTTTGGCCAGGAACTCGCGGGTGCGGGCATGACTCGGTGACCCCAGGACCTGCGCCGGTGGCCCCACCTCAAGGATCTCGCCTCCGTCGATGAAGACGACCCTGTCAGCAACCTCGCGGGCGAAGCCGATCTCGTGCGTGACGATGATCAGCGTCGTGCCGGATCGGGCGAGTTCGCGGATCACGTCCAGCACCTCGCCGACCAACTCGGGATCGAGTGCGGACGTTGGCTCGTCGAACAGCAACACCTTGGGCCGCAACGCCAGTGCGCGCGCGATGGCCACGCGCTGCTGCTGCCCACCGGAGAGTTGGCGCGGATAGGCGTCGGCTTTGTCGACAAGGCCGACGCGGGTGAGCAGATCGAACGCCTCCGCCCGTGCATCGCCCGCCGAGCGGCCCTGAACGGAGATCGGGGCCTCGATGATGTTCTCCAGCACAGTCAGGTGCGGGAACAGGTTGAAGTTCTGAAACACCATGCCGACCCCGACGCGGCGGCGCAGGATTTCCTTCTCGTGCAGTTCGAACAGCGTGCTGCCCTGCTCGCGGTAACCGACCAACGCGCCGTCAATGGAAATGAAGCCCGCGTCGACTTTCTCGAGATGGTTGATCGTGCGCAACAGGGTCGACTTACCGGAGCCGGACGGGCCGATGATCGCCGTGACGCCGCCGGGCGGCACGGTCAGGCTCACGTCTTTCAGCACGCGGAGCGCCCCATAATTCTTCGACACGTGCTGAATGCGCACCAGGCCGCCGGTCGGCCGCGCTTCGGAAGTGATCGCCTGACCCGGCGCAACGGCGACACGGAGCGGTGTCGGTGGCCGCGTGGCGGAACGGTTGCGCGCCAGCCAGCCGTGAACCCGCTGCAATGGTGTCGCGGCCTGCGTCCGCACCGCGCCTCGGGCATAGTGGTGCTCGATGTGGTACTGCACGACCGACAACACGGTCATGATGATGAGGTACCAAACCGTCGCCACCATCAGCAGCGGAATGACCTCCATGTTGCGCTGGTAGATGACCTGCACGGTGTAGAAGAGTTCAGGCAGTGCCAGGATGTAGACGACCGACGTACTCTTCGCCAGGCCGATCAGTTCGTTGAATGCGGTCGGCAGAATCGCCCGCATGGCCTGCGGAATGACGATTCTGAACACCTGGCGCCGGCGCGGCAGGCCCAGGGCGGCGGCGGCCTCCAACTGCCCTGGGTCGACCGACAGTATGCCACCGCGGATGATCTCCGCCGAGAAGGCCGCCTGGTTAAGGCTCAGGCCCAGAACGGCGGCGCCGAACTGGCTGAGCAGGTCGGTGGTCCGCCACTCGGCGAACACCACGTCGGTGAACGGAATACCAAGCGAGACCGAGCGGTAGAGGTAGCCAAGATTGTAGAGCAGCAGGAGAAGAACGAGGAGCGGGATCGACCGGAGCAGCCAGATATAGCCCCAGGCCAGGCCCGCAAGCAGGGGCGATTTCGACAGTCGCGCCAAGGCAAGAGCCGTCCCCGTCAGGAAGCCGCAGACCGATGCCACCAGCGTCAGTGTCAGCGTGCGACCAAGCCCGAGCAGCACGGGTTCAGAGAAGAACCACTGACCGAACACGCGCCAGCCCCAGCGCGGGTTGTCGAGGATCGAGTGCAGGACGAGGGCGATGACGATGATTGCGAAGATCGTGCCGGCCAGGCGTCCCGGGTGACGTGCCCCAACCACGTTGTGGCGCGTGTAATCGGTTGCTGCTGGCAAGGCGACCAGGAGCGAAGACAGGTCGGAGAGCTGCGTCGTGGAACTCATGTTCGATCAATCCATCCGGTCGCGCGGACAGGCCGGTGGCGGAACCCAGAAGATGGCCTCGGCCTGCTGACGCGTTCAGGGGCGATGGTGTGACGGGCGCTGACGGGCGATCGTCACGGGATACGGCTGAGGGGCCCCGAGCATCGACACGATATGCGACATGTCCGCATGCGTTCTCTCCGGCCGCCGCGCGCGGCACCAAGCTCACCTGAATGCAACCTGCCCTCGTTTTACGGTCAATGCAAGTGGCAAAATATATTATGCTATGAAACGACGTGAAATAGGGTCGGTCGCCGTCCGGGCTGGGCGATCGATGGCGTTGACGTGTTTCGCCGTCGTTCGGTGCGCCGCCGGGGGCCCGGCGCCGAGGCACAGATTGCGCCTGCAGGGAACGGCCGCGTCAAATCCGCTTGCGCCACAGTCCGGTCGGACCTACCCCACAGCAACCGTTACTGTGGAGGCGGGTTTTCATGTCCATTCCGAAACTGTTTCAGCCCGTCACCTTCCGCACGGCAACCGCCCGCAATCGCATCGCGATGTCGCCGATGTGCCAGTACAGCGCCAGCGACGGCATGGCCAATGACTGGCACGTGCAACACTACGGCGCGCGGGCGGCGGGCGGCACCGGCATTGTCTTCACCGAGGCCACCGCGGTGGCGCCGGCCGGGCGCATCACGCCGTACTGCCTGGGACTGTGGAACGACGCCCAGCAGGAAGCGCTGGCGCGCGTGGCCTCGGCGATCAAGGCGGGTGGCGCGGTGCCGGGGGTGCAGCTCGGGCATGCCGGACGCAAGGCGGGCACGGACAAGCCCTGGCTCGGCGGTCAGCCGCTCGGCCTGGCCGGCGGCGGCTGGGAGCCGGTGGGCGCCAGCGCGCTGGCGTTCGACGACGGCTACCTGACGCCGCGCCCGCTGGATGCGGCCGGCATCGCCGACATCCGCCAGCAGTTCGCCGCCGCGGCGCGGCGGGCGCGGCGGGCCGGGTTCCAGGTGGCGACGGTGCACGCGGCGCACGGCTACCTGCTCAATTCCTTTCTCTCGCCGCTGACCAACCACCGCGATGATGCCTATGGCGGCGACGCCGAACGGCGGGCGCGGTTGCTGCTGGAGGTGGTGGCGGCGGTTCGGCAGGAATGGCCCGAGGAGCTGCCGTTGTTCGTGCGGCTGTCCTGCACCGACTGGGTGGCGGGCGGCGTGACCACCGAGGACACGGTGGCGCTGGTCCGTCGGTTGGCGGCGACCGGGCAGGTGGACCTGATCGATTGTTCCACGGGCGGCAATTCGCCAGCGCAGGTCATCCCGTCGCTGCATCCGGGCTATCAGGTGCCGTTCGCCGAGGCGGTGCGGCGGCGCGCGCGGATCGCCACCAGTGCGGTCGGGCTGATCAGCGCGCCCGAGCTGGCCGCCGAGATCGTCGCCAACGAGCGGGCCGATCTGGTGCTGGTGGGCCGTGCCGTGCTTGCCGATCCGGCCTGGCCGTTGCGCGCCGCCAAGGCGCTCGGCGCGCCGCTGCCGCTGGCGCCGCAATATCTGCGGGCGACGCTGGGCTGAACCAGCGTACTCCCCCCGACAGTTCGCGCCGTCACCGCTTCAGCCCCTTCGATCGGAACCGTCGTCTGGTTCGCGCCGCAACGCGCGGTGGGCCGTCCCACAACGACACCCGGCTGCATCCGCGCCGCGATCGGGTTGATCCACGTGGCTTGCAAAGACGTGATGGGGTTGGCACGACGGTGGATGGTGTGACGCCAGCGCCGGCTCGCCGATCCCGGCGAACTCGTGACTCAGCAGGCGCCGGAACCGCGCATCATCGGCCAGGACCCCCGGCACCGCCGCCGGCCGCGCCGCCTGCTCACCGGCAAGGTGTTCTGGGGCTGTTGCGGCCGGCCGTTCGCGGTGGTCGGCAAGGACCGCCTGGGCTGGCCGCCGGCGTTGCATCCCGGCATCGAGCTCGGTCATCACCCCGTGCCGAGCCAGCATCGCCGCCATGGTGGCAA
>CAYWOW010000081.1:0-12677 GCA_964459005.1 uncultured Acetobacteraceae bacterium | reverse complement strand
TCGGCAGCTATCTCTCGGTGCACGAGGGCCCGGTCAGCCTGTCGCGCACCGCCAAGCCGGTGCCGATCGCGGCCGGCATGATCCTGTCCAACGAACCCGGCTACTACGCGCCCGGCCGCTACGGCATCCGCCACGAGAATCTCGTGCTCGTCCAGCCCGCCGACCTGCCGGCCGCGCAGAAGCCGTTCCTGCGCTTCGAGACCCTCACGCTGGCCCCCTTCGACCGCCGCCTGATCGCGCGCGACCAGCTGAGCGCCGAGGAAGCCGCCTGGCTCGATGCCTACCACGCCCGCGTGGCCGCCGAGATCGGCCCGCGCCTCGATCCCGCCGCCCGCGCCTGGCTCGCGGCGGCCTGCGCGGCGGCGGGGTAGGCGGGCCTGCCGCGCTTACCGGAGCAGCAACAGCGACAGCGGCTCGATGTAGGTAATGAGCAAGAGGATGACGATCATCGCCGAGAGCAGCGGCAGCAGCGCCATCGTTGCCTCGCCGATGCTGACATTGGCCAGCTTCGCGGAAATGAAGAGCGCCGGTCCCACCGGCGGATGCACCAGCGCGATCGCCAGGTTGAAGGTGACCAGAACGCCGAAGTGAATCAGGTTGATGTGGTAGGCCAGCGCCATCGGCAGCAGCAGCGGCGCGGTCAGCAGCAACGCCGGCAGCGGCTCGATGAACATCCCGAGCATCAGCAGGAAGATGTTGACGAGCAGCAGGAACTCCCATGGATAGTGGGCGACGCTGGTGACCCAGGCCGCCAGTTGCACCGCGACCTGCTCGGCGGTAATCAGCCAGGCCAAGGCGCCGGTCGCGCCGACGATCAGCATCACCACCGAGCTTGTCCGCAGTGCCCGCAGCATCATGGGCGGCAGATCGCGCACCGTGATGTCGCGGTAAAGCACCAGCGACATGAACAGGCCATAGACGACGGCCACGGAGGCCGCTTCGGTCGGCGTGAACAGGCCGGACCAGATGCCGCCGACGACGATGAACGGCATCACCAGGGCGGCACCGGCATCCTTGAGCGCCAGCCACATCTCGCGCAGGCTCGCGCGCTCGCTGCCGTTGTCGCAGCCCGTCTTCTTGCCGTACCACACGCACACCAGCGACAGGATGACGGCGGCGACGAAGGCCGGGATCAGGCCGGCCATGCCCAACTGCCGCATCGACACGCCGGACAGGAAGGCGAACATGAGGAAAGGAATCGACAGCGGCATCAACAGCGCCAGCGTTCCGGCGACGGCGAGCAGGGCCGCGATGAAGGGCCGCGGATAACCGCGGGCGGCCATCGCGGGCACCACCAGCGATCCGATCGCCGCCGTGTCGGCCAGCGCCGAGCCGGAGACGCCGCCGAACATCAGGCATGAGGCGACGGTCACGATACCCAGCCCGCCCGGCAGAAAGCCGAGCACCGTGCGGGTGAAATTGACGATCCGCTTGCCGATGCCGCCGTGCGACAGCAATTCGCCGGCGAATATGAAGAGCGGCACGGCGATCAGCATGAACGGCTCGACGCCGCTGATGTACGACAGGAAGATCGTCTCCAGCGGATAGTCGAAACCCTTGAACCAGATGATGCTGACGGTGGTGATCAGCAGCGCCCACAGCAGCGGCACGCCGGCCAGCGCGATGAGAATGAAGAGTCCGAAAATCTCCAGCGCCAGCATTGGTCAGTCCCCGTATCGCTGGGCGCGTGGCAGGCCGCGCGCTATCTGGGTCAGGTCGAAGAGGACGAACACCAGCGTGGCCGCCGAGCCGACGGGCAGCCCGAGGTATTCGGCCGACATCGGCCAGCCCAGCACCGACATCTGATCGACCCAGGCGGACTGCGCGATGCCGATGCCGTACCAGATCAGCAGGCCCAGCACGAAGGCGGCCACCAGTTGCGCCATCGCATCCGCCCACTGATGGGGCCGGGGCGCGAGCAGGTCGACGAATTCGGTGATGGCGATGTGCTCGCCCCGGCGCGCCGCCGCCGCGCCGCCCATGAACGTCACCCAGACCATCAGCAACTGGGTCAGCTCCGTCGTCCAGGCGATGTCGTGACCGATCTGGTGCAGCACCACATTGGTGAAGACCAGAACGACGATGCCGGCGCCCAGGGCGACCGTGGTCCAGTCGACGAGCGCTCCGAACGCGCGGATGAACGCAGGCGGATCGCGGGAAGTGCTGTTCATGTCTTGCTCGGTCGGCCGGCTGGGTGAGACGTTCGCATCAACGACGGCAGGCCCGGCCTGGTGGTCCGATGCCGGCGCAAGCGTCGGCGGAGTCGGACCACCAGCCCGGTCAGCAGTCGCTCACGTCGCCGGAAATGCCTTGCGCACGCTTGCGGCGTCGGTAAGGATCACATCCACATCCGCGCCATACTTGGCCTTGGCCTGGTCGTAGACCGTCTTCACGGCGGCGCGCCAGGGCTCGATGTTCGGCCGCGAAATCTTCGCGCCCTTGCCGGCCATGTCCTTCAGCTCGCTGTCGTCGTTGGCGCGAACGGTCTTGCGGCTCCAGTCGGCGGCTTCCTTGGCCGCCTTGGTCACCGCCACGCGGTCGGCCGGCGAAAGCTTCTGCCACGTCCGCTCCGAAATGGTGAGCGGGATCGGGCTGTAGACATGCTGGGTGAGCGTTATGTACGGGGCAACTTCATAGAATTTGTTCACGGAAATGGTATCGACGGGGTTTTCCTGCCCGTCCACGGTGCCCTGCTGGATCGCAAGATAGACTTCCGGCAATGGTATGATCTGCACGCCAAAGCCCATCGCCTCGAGTGTCCAGCGCATCATCTCGTTCGGGAAGCTGCGCAGTTTCATCCCCTTCGCGTCGGCGGGCGTTACCAGCGGCCGCTTGGTCGACATGCTGCGGAAGCCGGCCTCGAAAGTGGACAGGAACCGGAAGCCGAACTGCGGCCCCTTGGCGAACTGCTCCTGCATCCATTTCGACTCGTCGTAAAGCTTCCAGCCCTGTTCGTAGCTTTCGAGCAGGAACGGCAGCGCCGTCAGGTTCATCGTGGGGATGTGGGTGGCGTAGGTGCCGGCGCCGGTCACGGTGAAGTCGAGGCCGCCCATATGGAGCTGCTCGACGCTCTTGGCGTCGTCCGCGAGCTGGCCGGCCGGATAGACCTGCAGCTTGTAGCGCCCCTGCGTGTACTCCTCGATCTTCCGCCCGAACAGTTCGGCCGCTTGCTGCCGCGCGCCGCCGGGCTGGTCGGTATGGCTGAATTTCAGGACGCTTGCCGATTGCGCCCGTACGGCCGGTGCAAAAATGAGGACCCCGCCGGCCGTGACGGCGGTTGTCTGCAAGAACTGTCTGCGTTTCATTGGAAGTCCTCCTTGAACGTGATCAGGCGGGTGCTGCGCCGGTAGGGTCCGACGTCAGAGGATCGAACGATTCGAGCACGACGCGGCGGCCCTCGGCCGCCGAGCGGTAGACCGCCTCCTGGACCGCGAGATTGGCGAGATAATCTCGCGCGGTGTTCTCGAGTGGCGTGCCGGTGGTGAAATGCGCGACGACGTGGCGCTGCAGCCACTCGCAGGCGCCGCCGCCGAACGTATCGTCGGGTCCGCGATCGTAGGGGTGCGGGACCTCGGGCCGCTGGTGCGGCTTCCACCACAACCCGGCCTCGCCGTCGAGGCGCAGCACGCCGGCCGATCCCTCGATCCAGGCTTCGCCCATGGTGCGGCGCGGGTTGCTCGCGACATGGTCGTTCAGCCGGTTGCCATCGAACACGCCGGTCGCGCCGCTGGCATATTCGAACACGATATAGCCGGCATCCTCGCCGGCGATCACCGGGTTGATCCGGCGCAGTTGCGCAGTGACGGCGGCGACCTCGCCCATCAGGAAGCGGAAGGTGTCGATCCAGTGGATCGCCGTCTCACGCACGAGGAAACGCGGCATCTGCTGGAAATAGGGCTGCCGGTCGAGGTAGGCGCGCGCTCCCTGGCCGTCGCCCGGGCGCAGCCGGAACGCCACCGAATGCAGCGTGCCGAGCGTTCCCGCCTCGATCAGGCGTCTTGCCTCGCGGTACCACGGTTGCCAGCGAAAATTCTCGTGGACGACGAGCGGCACCCGCGCGCGTTCGGCCAGTTCGGTGATGGTGAGCGCGTCGGCATAGGACGTGCCGAAGGGTTTCTGGCAAATCGTCGGAATGCCGCGGGCGACCGTTTTGGCGACAAAGGCGCGATGGGTTTCCGGCGGCGTGATGAGGTCCACGAGATCGGGCTTCACCTCGTCCAGTGCCGCGTCGAGGTCGCCGTAAACCTCGCCGATGCCGTAACGCCCGGCCAGCGCACGCGCCTTCGCCTGGTTGCGGTTGACGATCGCCACGCAGTCCGCGCCGGCGATGTTGCGCCAGCCCAGATACTGGAACTGGCTGAAGTAGCCTGCGCCGACGCCGAGGACGCGAAGCTCGGACATCGCCGCCTCCTAGATGTTGGAGGCGATGGCCGCGGCGATTGCGCCGGTGCCGTCGCGCCCACCCAGGTCGTATGGCACCAGCTTGCCCGACGCGTACGCCGCGTCGACGGCGCGCTCGAGCCGCAGCGCGTCCCGCGCGAGCGCATCGATGCCGGTGCGCGCGCTCAACCAGTCCAGCATCATCGCCGCGGACAGGACGGTCGCGGTGGGATTGGCGCGGCTCTGCCCCGCGATATCGGGCGCCGAGCCGTGGCAAGGCTGGAACACGGCGTGGTCGTCGCCGATGTCGCCCGACGGCGCCATCCCCATGCCGCCAACCAGCCCGGCGGTGAGGTCGGACAGGATGTCGCCGAACATGTTCTCGGTGACGATCACGTCGTAGTCCCACGGCTTGCGGATCATGTCGAGCGCGGTGGCGTCGATGTAGTTGTGGCGCGCCTCGATGGTGGGAAAGCGCGCGGCGCGCTCAGTGAAGATCTTGCGGAAAAACGCCATCGAGCGAAACACGTTGGACTTGTCCACGCAGGTCACGCGGCCCGGTCGCCCGCGCGACGTGCGCCGCTCAGCAAGGCGGAATGCGAAATCGTGCACGCGTTCCGATCCGGCGCGCGTGATGACCATGGTATCGGACGCTTCGCGATCGTCGGTGACGATGCCCTTGCCGCGCGAGGCGAACAGGCCCTCGGTCGACTCGCGGACGACGACGAGATCGATCGTCGCGGCGCGCGGATCGGCGAGCGGCGGCTTGATCCCCGGGATCGCCCGCGCCGGCCGCACCCCGGCGTAAAGTTCGAGTTCGACGCGCAGATCGAGCTGCGGCGCGATTTCCGTGCCATCGGGATAACGGATCGCGGGCCACCCCATCGCCCCGAACAGCGTGGCGTCGGCGGCGCGCGCGGCGGCGAGCGTCTCCGGCGGCAGGGCGATGCCCGTCGCCTTGTAATGCTGAGCCCCGCCGGGGTACGCCGTGAAGCGGAACGTGTAGGGTGCGTTGTGCGCGAGCTTCTCGAGCAGCGGCAGGGTGGCGTCGATCACTTCCGGGCCGATCCCGTCACCGGGCAGGACGGCGATCTCGAGGGCGCGGGCGGCGTTGGCAATCGTCATGATATTCTCACAGGGTTTTGAGACGGTACTGTTCGAGGATGGCGAGCAGCTCCACGGTGGCACGCTCGCGATGCGCCCGGTAGGCTTCGAAGGCGGCGCGGGCGTCGCCGGCGCGGATCTTCTCCACCACGTCGATGTGCTCGCGCGTGGAATGCGTCGGCTTCGGACGCAGGCGCAGTGTGACGATGCGGGCGCGGTGCGCGCGGTCCCAGCAGTTTTGCACGGCGTCGATGATCAACCGATTGCCGGACAGCGTGACGAGATGGCGGTGGAAGCTTTCGTCGGCGGTGGCCCAGGCGTCGAGGTCGTCGACCTTGAGCGCACGCTCCATGTCGCGGCACGCGTCGAGCAGGGGCTGCAACTGCGCCTTGCTGGGCCGGCGGCGCACGGCAAGCTCGGCGGCCATCGCTTCCAATGCCGTGAGCATTTCGTAGATGTCGCGCATGTCGTCGGCCGAAACCGGCAGCACGCGCATGCCGTGGCGCGGAATCAGCTCGACCAGGCCTTCGTTCTTCAGTCGGACCAGCGCCTCGCGCATCGGCGTGCGGCTCATGCCGAGCTCGATGGCAAGCTCCTGCTCAAGGGCGCGATAACCCGGCGGCCAGACGTTGTCGATGACGCGCCGGCGCATCGTCTGGTAGGCGGATTCGACCAGCGTCCCGCCCACTGGCGCGGCGTCGGACGGCGGCCGGTCCGCGGCCATCGCCTTCACGTCGGCCAGCTCCAGTGCGCCGGCGCAAGGCCCGCGACCGGGGCGCGGAAGCTGTAGATCGCATCGTCGAGCAAGCAGCCCAGATAGGCGGTGCGCCTGTCGTCGCCGCCGAAGGCGATGCTGGAGATGTTGCGCAGCACACGGCTTTTCACCCCGTCCAGGTGCGGACGGCCGAGTCCTCCGGCGCCATAGGCACGTTCGACCCAGGCCAGGTGTTCGGGATCGGAGTCCTCGACGATGGTGATGATCGTGCGGTCGGGGGCGATCCGCAACACCCGGTTGCTGACGATCGAGACGATCCACAGGTGGCCGTCTTCGTCGAAGGCCATGCCGTCGGGGAACGTGCCGGGGCCGTATTCCATGAAGACCTCGCGCGCCCCGAGGCTGCCGTCGAGCCGCACGGGAAAGCGCGACGTGATCCGCGCGAACGTTTCATTGACGTAGAGCCATTCGCCGCGAGCGTCGAGGATCGCCTCGTTGGTATAGCCGAGGCCATCGGCGACGATCCGCGCGGCGCCGCGATGGACGAGCACGATGAAGCCGTCGGCGACGTCGCGGCGATAGGCGTCCGCCCGCGGCACGCGGCGCGTGCTCACCGTGAGCCAGACCCGACCCCGGGCGTCTTCCACCACGAAGTTCGACGGCGGCAACGCGGTGCCGTCCACCGCTTCGATGAACGGCCGGACGGCGCCGTCGCGCGACAGCGCGAATACCCCGCCGAGCTCGGCGCCGAGATCGGCGAACAGGAACGATCCGTCGCGGCGCAGCGCGATGCCGTTCGGCCGCGCCGGACGCCCGCCCGGAAGGTCGCAACGATAGAGTGCCTGTGTGCCATCGGGGCGAATGTGCGCGACGCCGCCGCGCCAGTCGGCGGTGAAGATATCGCCCCGCGCATTGGCGAGCACGCACTCCGGGCGCTGCAAACCGGTACCGACCCGCCTGATGGAGGCCAGATCGATCGCGTCGTGGATGGTCGGCATCGCGCGGCTCTGCCTTGAACGTGTGCGTCTACGTATACGTTATCGGCCCCCAAAAAGCCTGTCAAGGCCCGCCGGGGTGGTGGAATCCCTACGCCGCGAGCGGCCTGCCCGCCACGTCCGCCGCATTGAGCGGGCCGGTCGGCAGGAACCAGTAGATCACCGCCCCTGCGAGCGCGATGGCCGCCCCCAGCACCAGCGGCATGACGAACGACCCCGTCACTTCCACCGCGATGCCGGTGACCGCCGGGGCGATCGCGCCGCCGGTATAGTTGAAGCAGTTCTGGATGCCGCCGAACGAGCCGACGCAGTTCTCCGGCACCGCCGCGCTCGCCGCCACCCACGAGCCCGATCCGGAAAGCTGACTGAAGAACATCGCCGTGCTGAGCCACACCAGCGCCATCACCACCCCGCCGGCCAGGGCCGTCAGCACGCTGAAGAAAGCCATGCCGAGCAATCCGGTGATGAACACGATGCGCCCACTGTTCAGCGGCGTGACCCCGCGCCCGGCCAGCGCATCCGCCGCCCAGCCGGCGAACAGGCTGCCCACCACCGCGAGCGTGAAGGGAATGGCGGTGGCCATCCCGGCCTGCCCGATGGAGAGATGGCGTTCGATCTGCAGATAGGACGGCACCCAGGCCGCATAGATGCCGCTCATGTAGCCGAACCCGAACACGCCGAGCCACATCCCCCAACTGGTGCGGAAGCTGGACAGGTGCCGCCACTGTCGGAAATTCATCGGCGGTGCGTTACGAACGGTGTCGCCTTCGACGAGGTGCGCGCGGTCGGCCTCGCTGAGGCCGGCGTCGTCCGGGTCGCGATAGGTGGCGAACCAAACCATGACGCAGATCACGCCCACGACGCCCATGAGTGCGAACATCCAGCGCCAGCCCAGCAACAGCATCAGCCCGGTCAGCACGGGGGCGGCGACGGCCTGGCCCAGGTGGTTCGCCCCGGTGAACACGCCGACCGGCTTGCCGCGCTCGCGGATGTTGAACCAGCGGCGCACCACCTTGGTGCAGGACGGAATGGCCGGCGCCTCGCCGACGCCCAGCAGGATGCGGCAGGCCCAGAGCTGTCCGGCGCTGCCGGCCAACCCCGCCAGCCCCTGCGCCAGCGACCACAGGGCGAGGCCGGCGCCCAGCATCAGCCGCGAGCCCAGCCGGTCGATGACCGGGCCGAGCGGCAGCTGGGACAGCGCGTAGGTCAGCGGAAACGCGCCGAGCAGCAGCCCCATCTGGGCCAGCGACAGGCCCATGTCGTGGCGGATCGCCGGGTTGGCGATCGCCAGCGTCATGCGGTCCATGTAGTTGATCAGGCAGATCACCGAGATCTGCGCCACCACGCCGTACTGGATCGCGCGCAACCGAGCCGATGGGCGGCTTGGGCTCATGGTCGTTTCCTCCGGTGCAGCCTCAGGCGATCGCGTTCAGCCCATCATTTTCTTTTCCTGCGCGGCGATCCAGGCGCGGTCCAGGGTGCCGGCGGCGATCCGCCGCAGGGTCTCCTCTTCCTTGCGTTGCTGGGCCTGCGCCAACAGGATGACGGCCGGCGCGTCGGCCTGCGAAATCGCCACCAGCCCGTCCTCGTCGCCGACCACGATGTCGCCCGGACAAACCAGCATGCCGCCCGCGCTGACCGGAACGTTGATCTCACCGGGGCCGACCTTGTACGGCCCCTTGTGCGTCACGCCGCGGGCGTAGCAGGGAAAGTCGCGCTTGCGGAACGCATAGGAATCGCGGATCGCGCCGTCCACCACCAGGCCGGCGAGGCCGAGTTTCTCGGCGTAGGTCGCCATGATCTCGCCCAGCAGCGCCTGCGACAGGTCGCCGTCGCCGTCGATCACCAGCACATCGCCCGGCCGGCAGAAGTCGAAGGAGCGATGGATGATCAGGTTGTCTCCGGCGCGCGTGTGCACCGTCACCGCGGTACCCACCATCGGCTTCACCTGGTGGTAGGGCAGCAGCCCGTAGCTGCCGGACAGCCGCGCCATGTTGTCGCTCAGCAGGGCGACCGGCAGGGTGCGCAGGCTGGCAAGCACCGCCGGGTCCGCCTGCGGCGCCGACGGATAGCGCCGCCAGCCCGGCGTGGAGATCGGCCTCGTGGCCTCGTTCGTTTCGGTCATTCGTTCCTCCGGTTCGGCATCGGGTTGCCGCCGCGAGTATTCACCACCCCCGTCCTGTTGACAATACACCGCATTGTCCCTCAATCTGGCTGAAAACGCGCCCAGGTTGTCGACAATCTCGCGCGCCAACACCAGGAGGACGACGTGAAAGCCCTGAAGGACGCGATGGCGGCGGGACAGCGCATGTTCGGCTTCAACATCCGGCTCGCGCGCACCGCCGAGACGGTGGCCATCGCGCGGGCCTGCGGCTTTCACTGGCTGTTCATCGACATGGAGCACAGCGCACTCGATCTCGAGACGGTGCAGACGCTGTGCCTCGCCGGGCTTGCCGCCGGCCTGTCGCCGCTGGTGCGCGTGCCCGAGGTCTCCTGGGCCGCCCGGGTGCTGGACATCGGCGCCGGCGGCATCATCGTTCCGCATGTCGAAACCGCCGCCGAGGCCCTGGCGGTGGCACAGCGCTGCCTGTTCGCTCCGCTCGGTCACCGTTCGCTCTCCGGTCCGCTGCCCCAGCTCGGCCTCGCCGCCCTGCCGGCGCGCGAGAACATGCGCCGCGCCAACGAGGAGACCGTGGTGGTGGTGATGGTGGAAAGCCCGCTCGGGGTGCGGAACGCCGACGCAATCGCCGCCGTGCCGGGCGTCGATGTCATCCTGATCGGCAGCAACGACCTGTCGGCCGAAATGGGCATCCCCGGCGCGCTCGACGATCCGCGCATCGAGGACGCCTATCGCACGGTCATCGCCGCCTGCGACCGGCACGGCAAGCAGGCCGGCATGGGCGGCATCTACAACCACGACCTCATGCGGCGCTACCTCGCCCTCGGCATCCGCTTTGCCCAGGGCGGCGGCGATTCGGCCTTCCTGGCCGCCGGCGCCAGGGCGCGCATGGATTTTCTGCGCGGCCTCCCCGAAGCCACGAAATCGTAGCGACGGCGCGGGAGGGCACGGCATGGTTTCCCTGCAGGCGCCGGCCCGGTTGCGGCGGCGGCACTGGCTGATCATCACGCTGTTCGTCGTGGTCGGCCTGGTCAACAGCCTGGACCGCGCGACGCTGTCGATCGCCAACCCGCTGATTCGCCACGACCTCGGCATTTCGGCCGGCCAGATGGGCCTGCTGCTCTCGGCTTTCCTGTGGGCCTATGCCTGGACCCAGTTGCCGCTGGGCCTGGTGATGGACCGGGTGGTGCCGCGGCGCATGCTGGGCGGCGCGGTGCTGTTCTGGTCGGCGGTGCAGGGCCTAGCCGGGCTGGCCGGCGGGTTCGGGCAGTTGTTCACGCTGCGGCTCGCGCTGGGCGTCGGCGAGGCGCCGCAGGTGCCGACCTGCGCGAAAATCATCCGCAGCTGGTTCGGCCCGCGCGACCGCGGCTTGCCGACCGCCATGTTCACCGGCTCGTTCCAGGTCGCCACCGCGATCGCCGCTCCCTTGCTGACCTGGCTGATGCTGGCCTTCGGCTGGCGCATGATGTTCGTCATCATGGGCGTGGCGGGGCTCGTTTCCGGCTCGCTCTGGTTCATCTTCTACCGTGACCCCGCGCAGGTGGCGCTGTCGGAGGACGAGCAGACCTATCTGCGCGACGGCAAGCCGGCGGTGACGCCGCATCTGATGACCGTCGCGCGCTGGAGCCGGCTGCTGACGCTGCGCACCACCTGGGGCGTGCTGCTGGGCTTCATCGGCTACAACTACCTCGACGCGATCTACCGTTACTGGCTGCCGGGCTATCTGGAGATCGAGCACCATCTGAGCATCGCGCTGACCGGGGCGATTGCGACCATTCCGTTGACCAGCGCGATCGTCGGCAGCCTGTGCGGGGGGTTGTTCGCCGACTTCCTGGCCCGCCGCGGATTTTCGCCGATGGCCTCGGGCCGCATTCCCTGCATTGTCGGCACCGTGGCGCTGGCGCTGGCGACCATCGCGCTGGTGTCGGTCGGCACTTTGCCGGCGGCGGTGCTGTGCCTGAGCGTGGCGACCTGGGGCGGCCACATGTCGGGTTCTTCGGCCTGGGTCCTGGTCACCGCGGCGGCGCCGCAGGATTCCATCGGCTCGCTCGGCGGCATGCACAACTGGGTCGGCAGCACGGCCGGCGCCATTTCCGCCGTCGTCACCGGCTTCATCGTGCAGGCTACCGGGTCGTTCTTCTTCGCCCTGATGACCGGGCTGGCGGTCGCGATCGCCGCCGCCCTGGTCTACATTTTCGTTCCCACCAAGCCGATCGACCCGAGCCAGCTCGATGCCGCTCTCCCCGCTCGGCCTTAGGCCCGCGGACCCGCTGGCGGGGCACGAGGAGCCGGCCACCGCCGAGGAGCGGATCGCCAAGGCCATCGAGGAGGACATTGTCTTCGGCCGGCTGCTGCCCGGCGCGCCGCTGCGCGAGGAGAAGCTGGAGGAACGCTTCGGCCATTCCCGTCACGTGATCCGCGCCGCGCTGGGCCGGCTGGAGCGCATCGGCATCGTCACCAAGGAGCGCAACCGCAGCGCCGCGGTCCGCACCTTCTCGCCGCAGGACGTGCTGGAGATCCACGACGTGCGCGAGATGCTGCAACGCCAGGCCGCGTTGCGCATCCGCCTGCCCGCCGCGGCGGCGGACGTCGCGCGCATCGAGGGCATCGAGGCGGAGTACGAACAACACCTGGCCGGCGGCAACCTGCGCGGCATCCACGACGCCAACGACCGCTTTCACGACGCGGTCTTCGCGCTCTGCGGCAATCGCCACTTGCAAGCCCTGATCAAGAGCTTGCTGGAGCTGACCTACGCCGTGCGAACCCGCAGCCTGGCGGACGCCGAGGACCGCGCCCGCGCCCGTTCCGAGCACCGCACGATCATCGGCCTGATGAAAGGCAACGACAATTGGGCGCTGGCCGAAATCTGCGTCGAGCACATGCGCTCCCGCCGCGATACCTACCTGGCGTTCCTGGCCGCCCAGAAGAAGCCGCGCCGGCCGCGCGGCACGCGGTAAGCAGGGCCGGGGCCTGGCCTTCCCGGGCAACCGGTTTCAGGCTGGCTGGCCGCGACAGCGTATGTGACAGGAAGGTGAGGGTCGTGAGATTTGCCTGTACTGCCGCCGCAAGGATGTTGACGGGGGCAGCCCGGAGCGGGTAAACTCCAGTGGTCATACCACCTAAAGCCGGTGGTCTTACCACCTGAAGCCGGTGATCGTGCCACCAAAGGCCAAGACGTTGAAGACGAGCGCCATAACTTGTCCCGAGGAAACGTCGAGCAAAGGCTTCGACAAAGTCTTCGCCTTCCTGCGCGAACAATTCCTCACTGGCGCCATCAGGCCCGGCGACCGTCTTGCCCCCGAGCGCGAACTCAGCCTGCAACTCGGCGTTTCCCGCCCGGTGCTGCGCGAGGCGTTGCGAGCGC